>JAXEOR010000063.1:0-4309 GCA_034117945.1 Clostridia bacterium
TTTGTGTTGCGGGGGCGGGTGTTGTCGGGGGTGCATGGTGGGGGGCGGGGTCTTCCCTCCTTGGTTATGCTTTTTTGCGGGGGGGGGGGGGGGATGACCTTCTCCGGCGGACTGATTGACCTGACCCTGTTTGGCATTCTCCAGGGAAATGAAAAAACCAACTGGATTTGGATTGTTATCATCGGACTGCTTTACGCAGTGGTGTATTATGCTGTGTTTTCTCTGATGATTACAAAGCTGAATTTGAAAACACCGGGCAGAGAGGCGGAGGATCAGGAGGTCAAGCTTTACACCCGCAAGGATTTGAACGAAAAAAAGGCCCGGGCGGCGGGAGACTCAAAGGGGGATGGAGTAAGCGCCTTGATTGTAAAGGGACTTGGTGGAAAATCCAACCTTTCCGACGTGGATTGCTGTGCCACCAGACTTCGTATTACCGTTCATAATCCGGATGCGGTGTCGGACGAACTGCTGAAGCAAAGCGGCGCATCGGGAGTGGTGCGAAAGGGGAACGGGGTTCAGGTGATATACGGCCCTCAGGTTTCTGTGATCAGATCCAATTTGGAAAGCTTTTTGGATTCCTCCCATTGGGAGGAGCTTGAGGGGATCCCCGGAGCGGAGGAGGTTTTGCCCAAGGCAGAGCGTGCCAATCAGGCAGCAGGAAAGAGACGGAAAGAAACTGTCCTTTCAGCTCCCCTAAGCGGACGAGTGGTGCCTCTTAACGAGGTGAAGGACGATGTGTTTTCCGAGAAAATTCTGGGAGACGGTGTGGCGGTGGAGCCGTCGGAGGGAAGGCTTTTTGCTCCCTGTGACGGAATTGTTGAGGGCGTGACGGATACCAAGCATGCGGTGAATATCACCTCTGACGAGGGCTGTGAAATTCTTTTGCATGTGGGAATTGACACAGTGAAGCTGCAGGGCAGGTTTTTCCAGCCTGCTGTCAAGGAAGGGCAGCGCATCAAAAAAGGGGATTTGCTGCTTACCTTTGATATCAACGGTATCCGGGAGGCCGGATATCAGCTGACAACGCCCATGATTCTATGCAACAGCGATGATTACAGTGAGATTAGCACAGTTGCTTCAGGTGATGTGAAAGCAGGACAAGATATTTTAAGAATAAAATAGGGAGGAAGATGGAACCATGAAAACATTTGAGTACACAATTCAGGACGAACTGGGAATTCACGCAAGGCCTGCCGGGCTTTTGGTGAAAGCGGCCAAAGAGCTGGACAGCAAGGTAACCATTGAAAAGGACGGGAAAAGCGCAGACGCAGCAAAGCTGTTTGCGGTTATGGGGCTGGGTGTCAAAAAAGGGGATATCCTAAGGGTCAGCGTGGAAGGGGGCAACGAGGAGGCCTCTGCCAAGCTTTTGGAGAAATTTTTCTCGGCTCATCTTTGAAAGGAGCAAGGCAATGATAACATTTACCGGGAAAGGTGTGTGCGGCGGTGTTGCTGTGGGAAGGGTTTCTCTGTTCCGGCGCAATACGGTTCGGACTGAAAAAACAGAAGTGGATGATACAGAAGGGGAGAAAAAGCGCTTTGAAGGCGCTAAGGCTGCTGCGGCAGAGCAGCTTGAACGGGTGTATCAAAAGGCGTTGGCTGAAACCGGCGAGGAGAATGCCCAAATCTTTGAAATCCATAAAATGATGCTGGAGGATGAGGATTTTAACGGGGCAGTGACAGATCTGATCGATTGCCACAGGGTAAATGCGGAGTATGCGGTTTTGGCAGCTGCGGAACGGTTTTCTGCCATGTTTTCCGCCATGGATGACAGCTACATGCAGGCTCGGGCAGCCGATGTGAGGGATATTTCAAACAGGCTTTTGGAATGCCTGTCACAGAAAGGGGAAGAGGGGGAGGAGCAAAAAGATGAAAAAATCATTTTGTGCGCCGATGATTTATCCCCCAGCGAAACGGTTTCTCTTGATCAAAGCAGGGTGCTTGCCTTTGTCACTGCAAAAGGCTCCGGAAATTCTCACACCGCTATTCTTGCCAGGAGTATGAATATTCCGGCGGTGATCGGTGTGGGGGAGGAGTTTTTAAGCCGGATTCAGGAGGGCGACCTTTGCATTGCAGACGGTGACAAGGGGCAGGTCGTGATCCATCCCGACCGGGAAACGCTGACATCTGCGGAAGACAGACAAAAGACGGATCTGGTGCAAAAGCAGCTTCTTCAAAGCCTAAAAGGAAAGGAAAACATTACACTTGATGGAACAAGGGTGGAGATCTATGCCAATATTGGCAGCGCAGACGAAGCAGATGCAGCTCTTTCCAATGACGCAGGAGGAATTGGCCTGTTCCGCAGCGAATTTCTTTATCTGGAGGGACAGGATTATCCCACCGAGGAGCAGCAGTTTCAGGCCTACCGGAAGGTCGCCCGGAAAATGGCGGGCAAAAAGGTGGTGATCAGAACCCTAGATATCGGCGCAGACAAGCAGGCGGATTATTTCGGACTGGAGCGGGAAGAAAATCCGGCAATGGGGTTCAGAGCCATCAGAATCTGTCTTGCCCGGCCGGAAATTTTCAAAACCCAGCTCAGAGCCTTGTACAGAGCCTCGGCCTTCGGGGAGATTGCAATCATGTTTCCCATGATTACAAGCGTTTCTGAGGTGGAGGAAATTCTTGCACTGTGCCGGGAGGTGAGACAGGAGCTGGACGCAGGCGGGATTGCCTATGCAAGCAAGGTGGAGCTGGGCATTATGATCGAGACCCCCGCCGCAGCGCTGATCAGCGACAGGCTGGCGCCGCTGGTTGATTTTTTCAGCGTGGGCACCAATGATCTGATTCAGTATACCCTGGCCTGCGACAGACAAAATCCTGCCCTGGAGCGTTTTTGCGATCTCCACCATGAGGCTGTTTTCAGACTGATTGGGCTGGCGGCCGAAAATGCCCATAAGGAAGGGGCATGGATCGGTATCTGCGGTGAGCTTGCGGCGGATACTACCTTGACGGAAACCTTTTTGCGAATGGGGATTGACGAGCTGTCTGTATCTCCGCCCTCTGTTCTCAAGGTGCGGGAGGCCGTCAGAAACCTTCATCTTGGTCAAAGGGAGGAAGGACTTTGAGGGAAGAGAACCGGTGAGAAAAGGCTTTGCAGTTTTCAAAGGGAAAACGCAAGGGACAGTTTTTCATCGGCGGTGCGGAGTACATTCCCCATCCCATGGCAACAGCCCGGTTTGTTTGCCAGGGTGGGTACGGAACGGAGGTTCAGATTGAGACGCTGTTTCATGACCTGCCGGATGGACTGGAACAGGAACCGAAGAGAAAAGGACAGGGAGCCGTTGGATGAATGCGGTTCAAGAGAAATACGAGGTGAAATATGTTGAATTGGGAAAATATCGGGAGCTTGGTAAAGCCGGCTGTCACACTGGGACTGATCCTGCTGGTGGGTCATTTTGTCATAGTTGCTCTGCTGAAAATGATGAAACGGGGGCTGGAGCGAGGCAAAATGGATCCATCCCTGGCACAGTTTCTTTTGAAAACGTGCAATATTGCCTTTCACGTTTTGATTGTTTTGTCGGCTCTGAATACCATAGGAATTTCCACCACCGGAATTCTCGCCGCCCTTTCGGCTGCTGCAGTAGCGGTGGCGGTGGGGCTGAGAGATTCTCTGGGAAATGTGGCGGGAGGTATCCTGCTGCTCCTTTCTCCCAGATTTCTGAGTGGGGACTATATCCGGGTGGAGGAGGATGAAGGAACCGTTGTGCGGGTGGATTTGCTCCATACCACCCTGAGAACCATTGACAACAAGCTGATCAGCATTCCGAACGGGGTGCTTGTAAACAGCCATATTGTCAATTATACAAGAGAGGAAAAGCGGCGTGTGGATATTACCTTTTCTGTTTCGTACGATGCCGACACGGAGCAAGCAAAGCAGGTGATTCTGTCTGTTCTGATGCAGCACCCCCTTGTTCTGAAGCAGCCGGAGGAGCCCGTGGCAAGGGTGATGAAATACAACGACAGCTCGGTGGATATTGTGACCAGAAGCTGGTGCAGCACCCCTGATTACTGGACGGTTTATTTTGATTTGATGGAGCAGGTTCGGGGGGCGCTGGAACGGAATCAGATTTTCATTCCCTATCCTCGGCTGGACGTGCATATCAAAGAACGGGAAACGGTCGGTAAGTAAGAAAAAATCCTGCCTTGTGGGAAACAAAGCAGGATTTTTTTACGATTCGTCTGATCCGACCTTTTTTTCAATAATATATCGGGGTCGGTGCTTTACCTCCTGATAGATTTTTCCGATGTATTCTCCCAGAATTCCGATCCCCACCAGCTGCACACCGCCCAAAAACCAAATGGACAGGATCAG
>JAXEOR010000064.1:0-3800 GCA_034117945.1 Clostridia bacterium
AAAGAGCCTATACGCTCCATTACCTTCCGGCAGAGGGAACGGGAAAGCTGGTGTATGCCCTGGAGGATCGGCCGGATCGTATTGACGCTTTCACCGGAGAGGTGGGCTACGATTGGGAACAAAGCCGCCCGGAAAAGGCGGTATATACCGATCTGGAGGGGCATTATGCTCAGGATGCGGCGGAAGCTCTGGCCGCCTATGGAATTGGCTTTGAAAGCGGAGAGTTTCATCCGGAGCAGACCATCACCCTGGGAGAATTCGGCGAGCTTTTATACTGCGCATTTATGCGCCCGGTTGTAGAAAAGGATGCGGTGGAGCAATGGATGCGGCGGCAGAATTTGATTGCAGAGGAGGAAGACCCTGCCTCGGATCTCAGCCGGAAAAGAGCTGCCTCTATGCTGGTGACCGCCATGGGCTACGGTGAGGTGGCCGGACTGCAGAGGATTTATCTGTCTCCCTTTTCCGATGTCACAGAGGATGCGGGTCCTATTGCCATTCTGAGTGCCATGAAGATTATATGCGGTAACGGGGACGGGATGTTTTATCCCGAACAGTCGATTACCCGGGGAGAAGCAGTGGTACTGCTGTACCGGTATTTATCCCAAAAATAATTGCAACCTTTTGGAAGGCTGAAAGGTATTACAGATGAGGGGGGATTTTGATTGAGCAAAGGAGCAGGCTTTGTTTCTGATCAGACCGTGATTGAAACCTATTTCAACATGGTGTACAAACTGGCTCTGTCTCAGACAAAAAACAGAACTTCTGCGGATGATGTGACCCAGGAGGTGTTCCTTCGTTACCTAAAACACAGCTCAGAATTTCAAACCGAGGAGCACCGAAAGGCGTGGCTGATTCGGGTTACCATCAATTGCAGCAAAAATGTGTTCTCCAACGCCTGGTTTCAAAAGACAACCCCCTTGTCTGAGGAGCTGGTGTTTGAGGAACAGGAAACGGGAGAGGTGTATTACGCTGTGCTTGAGCTCCCCCCCAAATACCGCAGCGTGATTCACTTGTTCTATTACGAGGATTTATCCATTGAGGAAATAGGGAAAATATTAGGAAGAACCACCTCGGCTGTCAAGTCGCAGCTGCACCGGGGCCGGGAAATGCTACGAAAAAAATTGAAGGGAGGGGAGGAGCTTGTTTAAGGATCGGTACAAAAAGGCAAACAACAGCATTCCGGTTAATCAGGAATTGCTGGATCAGTTAAAACAAAAAGCAGCCAGCGGCAGTCGGAGAAAAGGGTATCCGGCTCGGTGGGCCAGTGCTGCGGTTGCGGCTGCGGTGATTGGCGTTACCCTGCTTTCGCTGGCAGATTTGAAGCAGTTTCGCCCCCAGCAGGATGTTCCGAAGGCTGGGCCGGCTCAGACCTGGGAGCAGGAAATAGACCGTGAGGCAGATGCTATACAGCAGGATCAAAGGGCGGAACAGGCGGAGAGCAAAAATGATACATCCCAAAAAGCCGCCCCCGCTCCTGCCGATACACCGGCCAAAGTGCCCGGAGCGCAGACTTATGTCGGACAGAAGGAGAGCAGCGTTGCCTCCGTTCCTGAGAACATAGCCGGGGAAAAAACTGCCGATGCCCTTTTGGTGGAGAGAAGGAGTTCGGAAAATACAGAACAGGGGCAGACGGCAGCCGCTGAAAATCCAAGCGTAGCCGTCAGAATCATCGATCAGCCGGAATCAACTCCTTCATCAGATCAGATCAGCGGAGGAGGCGGTGCGGCCGGGGTGCCGGTTGCGGCTTCGCCGGTGCCGTCAGCTTCTCTGCAGACTCCGGGAAACGTTTCGTCAGGCGGGTTTGCCATGTCAGGCGGTGCTGGCGGAGGGGGAGTGAATTCCTTTGGAGGAGCGAGTCCGGCCGGGATGGAAAACTCGTCTTCGGCTTTGCAGGAACGGGAGCCTCTGCCGGAGGGGGAAAATCCAGAGGAATCTCCCACGCCGGAGCCTTCCTGCACCCCCTCCCCTCAGGCGGAGGAAACACCGAATGGAGCTGAAGCAGAGATTGAATAAAAAGATAGAAAAAAGGGAGAGAGAACAATGAAGAAATGGATATCTCTTTTGCTGGGAACGGCTTTAGCGCTGCAGTGCACTGCTTTTGCGGCGCCGGGGGCGGATCCGGCGGTGGAACGCTTTCAGGAGCAGGGGATCCTGGTAGGAGATGAAACAGGAGATCTGCGCCTTGACCAACCCATTACCCGGGCGGAATTTTCCAGATTGGTATGGGAAACCGGGCTGGTGCAGGAGAGCGGGGAGCAGGAAAAAACCTTTACAGACGTTTCTGCCTCTCACTGGGGGTATGCATTTATCAGCCGTATGGCGGCAAGCGGGCTGCTGTGCGGCGATCCGGAGGGAACCTTCCGGCCGGAGGACAGCATCACCCTGCTGGAGGCGGAGCGGATCGGCCTGCGTATCTTAAACAACGGGGATCCGATGCTCAATCTGAGCGTTGTGGATTGCGCCGCTCGGGCCATTGACAGCAATTTACTGCTGAATGTTACCGCTCTGCAGGAGGAGGCAATCACCCGAAAGGACGCAGTGTGTCTGCTGTATCAGGTGATGGAGGAGAAAAAGGAGCAGGAAATTTCGGATGATTTCGTCTTTAGTGCCCCTCTTGCCGGATACGGAGCGGCAGGGGGTGGGGGCGTCAATTCCTATTCCGGCGGAATGACGATGGAAACATCTGAGGACGGGGGATCGTTTTCTGCTTCTTCTGCCGTAGTGGGAGGATGCTGCGCACCTGTTCCCATGCCCTATGTTCCTGTGGAGGAGCCCTTTGGCGAGGATTATGCTTCGGTTGAGGAAGGAGGATTTCATTCTCCGTCCCTTTCGCCCCTTTCCACATTTTCCATCGATACCGACACGGCCTCCTATTCTAACATGAGACGATTCCTTTTGTCCGGGCAAATTCCCCCAAAGGGGTCTGCCAGAATAGAGGAGCTGATCAATTATTTTGATTATGAAACCCTTCCTCCTCAGGACGGCACCCCCTTCGGCGTGACAACGGAGGTGGGGGAATGCCCTTGGAACAGGGAGCATTTGCTGGCCAGAATCAGCATTCAGGGAGAAGAGCTGAGCCGCCAGCAGCGCCAGCCGCAGAATTTGGTGTTTTTGATTGATGTATCGGGATCTATGTATAGCAAAAACAAGCTGCCATTGGTGAAAAAATCAATGGATCTACTGCTGGAGCAGCTGGATGAACGGGACAGCGTATCCCTGGTGACCTATGCCAGCGGCACAAGGGTGGTGCTGGAAGGTGTCAGCGGAGATCAGAAGGAAGTGATCCGGCAGGCGATTCAAAATTTGGTTGCCGGCGGCGGAACCGCAGGGGCGGACGGCCTGGCTCTGGCATACCGGCAGGCCGAGGCAAACCGCAAAGAGGGCAATAACCGCATTATTCTTTGTACCGACGGGGATTTTAATATCGGACCTTCTTCCAATACGGAAATGAAGGAATTGGTGACCCGGTATCGGGAGCAAAATATTTTTATCAGCGTGCTGGGCTTTGGCATCGGCAATTACAAGGACAGCCGCCTGGAAATTTTGGCTGACAACGGGAACGGAAATTATTATTATATTGATAATTTGAAGGAAGCCAAAAAGGTGCTGGCAGATGAAATGACCCAGACCTTATATACCATTGCAAGAGATGTGAAAATCCAGACCGAGTTCAACCCCCAAACGGTTTCCCAGTACCGGCTGGTGGGGTACGAAAACAGAATGCTTCAGGCAGAGGATTTTGAAAACGATCAAAAGGACGCCGGAGAGCTAGGGGCAGGAAGCAGCGTGACGGCGCTGTA
>JAXEOR010000065.1:0-17044 GCA_034117945.1 Clostridia bacterium
AAAACGATCAAAAGGACGCTGGAGAGCTGGGAGCAGGCAGCAGTGTGACGGCACTGTATGAAATCATCCCAGGAACCAGCGATCAGGCTGATCTGCGGTATCAAAGCGCGGAAGCCTCCGGCAGCAGCGATCTGTTTTTGCTGAAAATCCGATACCAGCAGCCCCAGGGGAGCGAAAGCCGGCTTTTGGAATTTCCGGTAGGGGCACAGCCCCAGGAGCAGACCAGCGATGATTTTCGGTTTGCAGCGGCAGTGGCCGAGCTGGGTATGCTGCTCAATCAAAGCGAATACAGCGGCAGTGCTAGCTACGATCAGGTTTTGTCACTGGCTCGGAGTGCCAGAGGAGAGGATCCCTTCGGGTACCGGGGGGAACTGATCAGCCTGGTGGATCTGTTAAAAATTATTGATCAGAGTATGGCTGACGGGGAATCTCCTGTGGTGCGGTGGAACGATTAAACAGAGGTTAGGGAAAACAAATCAGCAATCCTCCGGAAATGACGGTTCCGGGGGATTGCGTCAATAGAACCGAAATATAGAAATCAGGTGACGGAATGAAGCATTTTTATTGTATCAGCGGCACGATGGGTGTGGGCAAAACAACCACCTGCCGGATTCTGAAACAGAAATTGGATCGCAGCGTCTTTTTGGATGGGGACTGGTGCTGGGACAGCCATCCTTTTCAGGTAACCGAGGAAACCAAGCATATGGTGATAGATAACATCTGCTATTTATTGAACAATTTTATTCGTTGCTCTGCTTATGATAACATTATTTTTTGTTGGGTGATGCATCAGCAGGCAATCATAGACCGCATTTTGACCGGCCTTTCCTTGGAGCATGTGCAGCTACATAGCATTTCCCTGATATGTAGTGAGGCCGCGCTCAAGGATCGCTTGCGCAGGGATGTAGCAAACAGACTTCGGACAGATGATGTGATAGAACGGAGCACTGCCAGATTGCCCCTGTATGACAACTTGGATACTGTGAAAATTGACGTTTCTCACATCAGCCCGGAAGAGACGGCGCAAAAAATGATACAGATTGGTCTTGATGCAAATGAAAACGGTTTCTTTTAGGCCGGGTTTTCCGGTCTGAAGGAAACCGTTTTTTTCTGTTTTTTCATATTGTGCATGTCATTGCAGCTTTTTTTATGGTATAATAGAAGTAGAGGGAAGCCAAAGGCTTCTTTTTTTATTGATCAATGGAAGGGAGAGGTTTGATGAATTACTTACAGGAGATCTTAGCATTTCAGCGGTTTAACCAGGTGAAGGGGCTGTCCAGTGGGCAAATTTCTTTGTGGTACGCCATGATGGCTGCCTATAACAGAGCCGGTTGGAAGAAATTTTTTACCGTTCCGTCAGGTGTGCTGATGACAGATGCAGGTCTGGGCGAAAGCGGAATGCGCCGGACAAGAGAAGGCTTGATCAAGCTAGGCTTGCTTGAGCACCAAAAGGCTCGTTATCAGGGGGATTTGCCCCGCTATCGGATGATTTCTCCGAGAGAGCTGCTGCAGGAAGAAGGAGTGGAAGAAAGGGCAGAAGGAAGCCCGGAGGAGAGCCCAGAAGTAGGGACAGAGGTAAGCCCAAAAGTAAGGGCAGAGGAAAGGGCAACGGAAAGGGTGCGCGAAGAAAGTGCGGTACGATGCGTGTTCAATCCGATCCTGTTTTGCGAGGACACCTGCAACATCAAATGCGACAAATATGATAAAAGAAAAGAAAAAGAAAAGAAACAAAATGAAATAAATTATATAGAGGCGGAAAATGCTTTCGGGGGCGAGGGGAGGGAGACGATATGAATCAGTTTCAAACCTATTTGAAAAAGGTGGCGGAAGGTGCCTGCGATCAGGAGGAGCTGTTTGATCGCTATAAAATTCCCAAAAAGGACAGAAACAACACCATGTATCTGGCCATTAAAACCTTTGAGAAGGCGGCGGAAAAGGGAAGTCCAGATGTGATCCGGGAGGTAAACGACCTGCTGGATGCCCCAAAGGAGCAGGAGCATTTTTCCTTGCCGGCACATTTGCTGGCTTCCTCCTTCGTGGATCTTTACCGTGATATTGCGGCGGGAGAGCACAGCGAGTATTTATTGTATGGCGGCAGAGGCAGCTGCAAATCCTCTTTTATCAGTCTGGTCACCTTAGAGCTGCTGCTCAATCACCCCAACATTCATATTCTTGCCTGCCGCAGAATTAAGGATACCTTGCGGGACAGTGTGTATGCCCAGTACAAATGGGCCATCGGAGCACTGGGCTTGGACAAGGCCTTTTCCTGCAAAACCAGCCCCATGGAAATCCAATACAAAAAAACGGGACAGAAAATTTATTTTCGCGGGGCGGACGATCCCGGGAAATTAAAATCTATTCGTCCGGAGTTTGGAACCATTGGTATTTTGTGGTTTGAGGAGCTGGATCAGTTTACATCGCCGGAGGAAATCAGAAGTATTGAGCAGTCTGTTCTGCGAGGAGAGGGTACCTTTACGGTATTCAAAAGCTTTAACCCGCCCCGTTCCTCAAAGGATTGGGTGAATTTATATGCAAAAACACCCAAGGAGGGGCTGTGTGTTCACAAAAGCACTTATCTGACAGTTCCTCCCCAATGGCTGGGACAGAAGTTTTTGGATGACGCTCAGCATTTAAAAGAAACCCGGCCTGAAAGCTATGCCCATGAATATTTGGGGGAGGCCAACGGCACCGGGGGAGCGGTGTTTGACAATGTGACCCTGCGAGACATTACGGAGGAGGAGGTGCGAGCCTTTGATCGGGTGTATCGGGGCATTGACTGGGGCTGGTATCCCGATCCCTTTCGTTATGCGGCGGTTCATTATCAGGCCAATGAAGGTCGCTTATATTTGTTTGACGAAATCAGCGGAAACAAGCTGACTAACGATACCATTGCCCGCCTTTTGAAGGAGCATGGAGTGGGCGGCACTGATAAAATCACTGCGGACAGCGGAGGAGAAGGCCCCAAATCCATCAACCGTTTCCGGGAGCTTGGTTTTTTGATGAAGCGAGCCAGAAAGGGGCCGGGAAGTGTGGAATTTTCCATGAAGTGGCTGTCCTCCCTGTCGGAGATTGTGATTGATCCCAAGCGCTGTCCGGAGGCTGCAAAGGAATTTATGGAGTACGAGTATGAGCAGGATCGGCAGGGCAGAGCTATCAGCGGCTATCCCGACCGGGATAATCATTCCATTGACGCAGTGCGCTATGCTTTGGAAAGCGTGATGCGAAGAAGATGATCCATACACAAAAAGAACCCCCGCTTGGCCGCAAGGGTTCTTGGATTTTTCATAATATTCTGTGAAAGAAACGGCTCCGATCAGTCGCCCAGGGTTTCCTTGGCGGAAACGGTTACCTTTTCCTCATAACAGGAGAACATAGCCTCGGTATCCTTAGGTGCTGTTTTTTGCGTAAACAGGCTAACCACAGGAACAATCACCAGTCCTCCCAGCATAGCGATCACGCCGCAGTTGATGGGGGATGCCAGCAGCCCCGGGAAGTGAAACAGCATATTGGCGATCATGATTCCCGTGCCGAAAATAAAGCTGCACCAGACAGAGGCCCGGGTGGCTTTTTTCCAATACAGGCCGTATAGGAAGGGCGCCAGAAAAGCACCTGCCAAAGCACCCCATGAAATGCCCATCATCTGGGCAATGAAGGTAACGCTGCTCTTGTACTGCACGATGGCAATGATCACAGAAATCAGAATAAAGGCGACAATCAACAGCCGCATAATCAGAATCTGCTTCTTTTCGCTCATGTTTTTGATCACATGCCCCTTCAGCATATCCAAGGTCAAAGTGGAGCTGGAGGCCAGCACCAGAGAGGACAGGGTAGACATAGAAGCGGCCAGCACCAAAATCACAACAACGCCGATCAAAATATCAGGCAGATTTTCTACCATGGAGGGAATGATGGAGTCAAAGCCCTGAGAGGCAACCTGCTCCGGTGCTGCGAACAGCCGGCCAAAGCCGCCCAGGAAATAGCAGCCTCCTGCCACAATCACGGCAAAAAAGGTGGAAATCACCGTTCCCTTATGAATGGCCTTTTCGCTTTTGATAGCATAGAATTTCTGCACCATCTGGGGCAGTCCCCAGGTTCCCAGAGAGGTCAGAATGACCACAAACAAAAGATTCAGGGGATCCGGTCCGAAAAAGGAGGCGAATATGCCCGGCGTTTGAGAAACGGAAGGATCCTCCACCTGTGCCAACAGAGAAAGAGATTCCACAAAGCCGCCGTTTTTGGACAGCACCGTCAGAATCACTGCCACGATTCCGCCAAGCATAATGATTCCCTGAATAAAATCGTTGACGGCGGTGGCCATGTATCCGCCGGCAATGACATAAACTCCCGTCAGAACCGCCATCGCGATAATGCAAACCACATAATCAATGTGGAACGCCATTCCGAACAGACGGGACAAGCCGTTATAAAGAGAAGCGGTATAGGGAATCAGGAAAACAAACACAATAATGGACGCCCCGATTTTTAAGCCGTTGCTCAGATACCGTTTTCCAAAGAATTCCGGCATGGTGGCCGTGTTCAGATGCTGAGACATCAGCCTGGTTCTTCTGCCCAATACTACCCAGGCCAGCAGAGAGCCTAAAAAGGCATTTCCCAGCCCGATCCAGGTGGAGGCAACTCCGTATTTCCAGCCAAACTGACCGGCATACCCCACAAAAATGACCGCTGAGAAATAAGAGGTTCCGTAGGCAAAGGCGGTCAGCCAAGGCCCCACAGACCGGCCTCCCAATACAAAGCCGTTTACGTCTGTTGTGTGCTTGCGGCAATAGATCCCTACCAATACCATTACGGTAAAGAACGCTACAAGAAGAATGATTTTTACTGCCATTGAAAAACACCCTTTCTTTTGTGCGAGGAAGGGCAAATAAAAAACCCGTCCTCAGATTTTTTGTCCAAGGACGGGAGATTCCCGCGGTACCACCTTAGTTCGCCACTGTCTCACGGCAGCAGCCTCTTCAAGTACGCCTGATCAATTGCATACTTTAGCGCAGTAACGGACGCATCCGTCGCAGCCTACTAAAAGCCCGGGGCTTTGTTTGGTGCGCAGCTCGCAGAATGTATTCAGATGCAATGCCCCTTACTGTCTTGCACCGGCCGGCAGCTCTCTGAAAGGTTTGTTGCTCCTACTTGCTTCTGGTCATCACCTTTAAAAATATTTTATCGAAAAAAGAGCTGTCTGTCAATTATTTTCGCAAAATTTCTCTATTTTTGTGACTTGTGCATAATATGAATTTCGTCCGGGAAGATATTTATAGACACTTTTGCCCCTTCCTGCTGTGCCTTGGTGCTTTGCACCAGCCAGGTATGATCCTCTCCCTGGAGCAGCATTTCATAATGCACCCCCTTGAACACCACCGAATTTACCGTTACATCCAGCATTCCTTCTCCCCGAGGCACCACCTTCACATCCTCCGGGCGAACAACGACGTCTACCGGTTCATCCTTTTCAAAGCCTTGATCCACACAGGTGAATTCCCGCCCGGAAAACACCACCTTAAAATCTTCCTTCATGATGCCGTCCACAATATTGCTTTCCCCGATAAAGCGGGCAACAAAGGCATTTTCCGGTTCGTTATAAATGTCCACCGGCGAGCCCAGCTGCTGGATCACCCCTTCTGACATGACCACGATGGTATCAGACATGGTCAGGGCTTCCTCCTGGTCGTGGGTGACATACAAAAAGGTGATGCCCAGCTCCCGCTGAAGGCTTTTCAGCTCAAACTGCATTTCCTGGCGCAGCTTTAAATCCAGCGCTCCCAGAGGCTCGTCAAACAGCAGCACCTTCGGCTCGTTGACGATGGCACGGGCGATCGCAATTCGCTGCTGCTGGCCGCCGCTTAAGGATTCCGGCATTCTTTTTTCAAAGCCGGACAGATTGACCATTCTTAAGGCTTCCTTTACCTTGCGGTCAATTTCCTCCTTTTTCATTTTCTTGATTCTCAGTCCGAAGGCGATATTCTCATAAATATTCATATGAGAAAACAGAGAATATTTTTGAAACACCGTATTAAAGGGACGTTTATTAGGTGGAATTTTGCTGATGGGCTTTCCCTCAAACAAAACCTCGCCCTCGTCCGGGGTTTCAAAACCGCCGATAATACGCAGCGTGGTGGTTTTACCGCAGCCGCTGGGACCCAGGAGCGTTACAAACTCGTGCTCCTTGATTTCAAGATGAAAATGCTCCAGAACGGGGGTGCCGTCAAAGGATTTTGATATATTGTCCAGGGTTAGAATGACATTGTTCATCCAAAGGTACCTCTCTTAGTTGGTAGTAGTTGTAACTTCTGTCCATGCCTTGTTGTAAAGAGCAAGGGAGTCGGCATCCAGGGTATGGAAAATTTCGCAGTTTTCCAATTGCTCATCGGTAGGATAGGTGAAGGCTTCGTTTTTATTTTCCGCCTTGATCTGCTGGATGGCCTGGGACTGGACGCTGTAGTATTCAATATAATCCGCATTTCTTTTAGCGGCATCGGTGGAGCACATAAAGTTAATGAACAGCTCCGCCTCTTTTTTATGCTGGCTGTTGGCCGGGATGACCATTGCGTCAAAAAACAGATTGCTTCCTTCTTTGGGAACGGCATATGCCAGATCAGGGTTTTGGTTGATGGCATAGAGTGCGTCTCCTGCATAAACCAAAGCCACAGCCGCTTCTCCTGCCACCATTTTATCCTTAATGTCGTCAAAGCCGTAGGCCAGAATAATTTTTTTCTGATCAATTAATTTTTCCTTGGCTTTTGAAATTTCCTCCGGATCGGTGCTGTTCAGAGAATATCCCAGAGATTTCAAGGAAGCGCCCATAGCGTCCCGCACAGAGTCCATCATCAGAATCTGTCCTTCATATTTGTCCCCAAACAAAACATCCCAGGTGATCTCCTTCTCATCTACCATGGTTTTGTTGTACAAAATTCCCAGAGTGCCCCACATATAGGGAACGGAATATTCATTGGTCGGGTCATAGTCCAGATTTTTAAATTTCTCGTCAATATACTGATAGTTGGGAATGTTGGAAAAATCAAGCTTTGCCAGCAGATCCTCTTCTATCATTTTTTCAATCATATAATCGGAGGGGAACAGCAGATCGTAGCTGGAATTGCTGTTCACAATTTTGTTGTACATATCCTCGTTTGTGACAAACCGTTCATAATTGATCTTGATATCCGGATATTCCTTTTCAAAATCCTCCAGCACGGATTCGTCAATATAATCCTCCCAGTTATAAATATTCAGTACGGTACGGTTGTCTCCGCATCCTGTCAGAAAGCAGGACAGAGCCAAGGCAAGGGCACATACCAATGCAATTTTTTGTTTCATTCTCATCGTCTCCCATCATAAATTGTTGTTAATCCTTTTGATTTTTGGTTTTGACCTGGCGGAAATTGGTGACAAACAGCAGCAGAAGCACCACAAAAAACATCAGAGCGGACAGAGCGTTGATCTCCGGCTTGATGCCCCGTTTGGTCATGGTATAGATTAATATGGACAGATTCTGCACCCCTTTTCCGGTGGTGAAAAAGCTGATCATAAAATCATCAATGGATAAGGTAACCGAAATCAGCAGACCGGTGACAATGCCCGGCATAATCTCCGGCAGCACAATCTTTCGGTACGCTGCTGCATAGCTTGCTCCCAAATCAAGAGCGGCTTCAAAGGTATGCCGGTTGAGCTGATACAGCTTGGGCAGCACCGACAAAATCACGTATGGAACGCAAAAGGTCACATGAGCCATCAAAAGAGTGGAAAATCCCAGATGGATGCTTAAAAAGGAAAACAGCAGCATCAGAGAAACCCCAGTGACAATATCGGAATTTACCATGGGCAGATAGGTTGCGCTGGTGAAAATTTTGCGGGTGACCGGCTTGGAATGATATAGCGCAATGGCGGCCAGCGTTCCAATGACCGTTGCAATCAGAGAAGCCAGCAGGGCAACCAGCATGGTAGTTCCCAGGGCGGACAAAATACTGTCATTTTGCAGCAGACTTTTGTACCATTTCAGGGAAAACCCGCTCCACATTCCCCTAGATTTTCCTTCGTTAAAGGAAAAAATAATCAGCGTGATGATGGGAGCGTACATAAAAAGCAGAACCAAATAAAAGTACCACTTTGTGAGCAATTTTTTTACCATAATGCAGCCCCTCCTTCCTCGTCTGAGGTGCGGTTGACAAACCACATGCAAATCACAATAATGATCATCACCGCAATGGAGATGGCAGAGCCCAAATGCCAGTTGCTCAAAACGCCGAACTGCTGTTCAATAATATCCCCGATCATGGGCACCTTTCCTCCTCCCAGCAGCTTGGACACCACAAAGGTGGTTACCCCGGGAACGAACACCATGGTAACCCCGGACACAATCCCCGGAACACTCATGGGCAAAATGATCTTTACCAGTCTGCGCAGGGGGCTGGCTCCCAGATCTGCCGCCGCCTCCAAAATATTTTTGGGGATTTTGGAAATGGAGGTGTAGATGGGGAAAATCATATAAGGCAGCAGATTGTACACCATTCCCAGCACCACGGCACTTTGCCGATATAAAAACTGCACCTTTTCAAAGCCGAAAAAGACCAGCAGCTGATTGATCAGGCCGCTGTTTTCCAGCAATGTCAGCCATGCGTAGGTACGCAGCAGAAAATTCATCCACATAGGGGCAATAAACAGCACCAAAAAAACGGTTTTTTTCTGAAGGGTGTTTCCCGCTAAAATCATGGCGATGGGGTAGCCCACCAGCAGGCAGATGACCGTTGCAATCAATGCCAGCCATAAGGATCGAAGCATCACCACCAGATAGGTAGGATCCGCCAGCTGTTTGAAATTAGACAGGGTCACGCCCCCGTTCTGATCCGTAAAGCCGTAATAAAGTATTAAAATGACAGGTATTACAATAAACATCAGCAGCCATACAAGAAAGGGAATGTACAGCGCCATGGTTTTTTTCTTCAATGTTATCCCACCCTTAACGATTAAAAATTAGGAGGTGTGGTAATCCACAGCAGCTTTGCAGGTGTTTTTCCTTTGTTTATGACACAGTGAGGGAGGTCGGCCGGAAAGTAAAAGCATTCTCCCTTTTTCACTTTGTAAGTTGTCTGCCCCAGGCACAGCACAATATTCCCGCTGAGAAGATAGCCGAATTCCTCTCCGGAATGGGGATCGTCCCAGTCGGTTTGGGCGCCTCCCTCTAAGGTGATGATGATGGGCTCCATATCATTTTTCTGGGAGTCGGATACCAGCCAATGGATTTGATAGCCGCTTTCGGAAAATTCCTTCACGAAAACATCTTCTTCGGTATAAACCACCTTGGGTGCCAGATCCTCATTAAAAAAATCCTTGAAATTGGTTCCCAGACTGGACAGAATATCCTCCAGTGTGGAAAGAGAGGGTGAGGTCTGATCCGATTCCAGCAGAGAAATGAACCCCTTAGAGAGCTCACAGCGGTTTGCCAGCTCCGCCTGCGTTAAATTATTTTTGAGGCGGAGATTTTTTAATTTTTTTCCTATTTTGATCATGGTAAAAAATCTCCATTTCTTGCCCTGCATTGATAAATTAAATGAAAAATCTCTTATTTATGCAGGGCAAGGAATGACAAGAGATTTTTTGCCTATGTGCGTGTCCGACCGTAAGGAGGAAATTTTCGCACGGGCAGCGAAATCCGCCGGAGGCTCGACGTGAGAATCACGGCGATCTCCATTCTGCCGCTCCGCATGGCACAAACAATCTTAATTTTTCTCTTATCAGCGGAGCAAGGAATGACAAGAGATTTTTTCGCCCATGTGCGTTTCTGACCGTAGGGTCGGAAAAAGCATGGGTCAGTCAGATCTGTCGGAACTCAAACAAAAAAAGAAAGCTTTTGCTGCACTCTCCTTCAAGTCAAGTTCCATAAGCAAAAAGCTTATTTTCATTAAACTTTTTCTTGCTTTCTTTGGTATTTCCTTGAAAAAACAAACTGCCAAAAAAGAAGAGCTTGTTCTTGTTAACAAGGTTTCAAAGTTTTCTATTACTAAACCAAACACTATTAAACCATATTTGACGAAAAAAGTCAATAGCTTTTCCATAAAAAAAAGAGAAAAGCCGCAACTTTGTAATGTTGACTAAGCTTTTATTCTCATAAGGCAAATTTATGGTATATTTCATGGAAAAATCTTTTGCCGGAAGGGAGGGCATATATCCCAATTCTGAGAAATCTTTATGATAAATATTCTGACGGCGGTATGCCCATTATTTTTTTGAATGACTTTGAATAATGATAAATATCACAAAAACCGCATAGCTCCGCTATTTCGGAAACCGTATGCTTCTTTTCCGTCAAAAGCTCTATGGAGTGATAGACCCGGGTGCGCAGCAAGTATTGGTGGAGGGGCAGACCGGTTGAGATTTTGATCAGCTTGCTAATGTAGTTCGGATGCAGCTTCAGCGCTTCGCCGATTGTTTTGTTTGAAAGAGGTCTGCTGAGGTTTTCGTTGATGTATCCCGTCACAATGCTTGTGATTTCTTTACTGCCCTTGTACTTTTGACCGTGCTGTGCCCGGGCGCATTCCCATAAAATCTCTGCCAGAATATTGGAAATCACCTCCTCAAAATAGAGCAGCTTTTGGGAATATTCCTGTTCAATCCGGCTCAGCCTGGACGAAAAATTCTTCATTCCGCTGATGTATGTTACCTCATGAAAAATGGGAATATTGAACTTCTCCGTTTTCTCCAAAATTAAATGATCATCAAAGGTATCCGCTTCAACGGGCGGGATGGGCTTTTGCAGCTTTGTATTTGACTGGGTATAATCAAAATTCAATGCGATATACACTGCCTTGCTTTCCGGCGGCAAAAGCTGATATCGATTTCCCGACGGAATAATCAATACATCGCCTGCATCCAGGAGATACCGCTCTTGATCTGTCTGAATGGCGGCAGCACCGTCATACAGATAAAAGAACCGGTGATCGTAGGGAATGGTGCATTGATAGCTGGCGTCAGCTCCCATAGGGATGTAATGTGCATACCTGATAAAAGGATGAATTTCAGAGGATTTCATAGATCAGTCTCCCACATAGATTTATTTGATACAAATAGCGATTTGAATTATACATTGATTATATCATAAAACCAAGATATAATCAAGATGATAATAAAAAAGGAGGATTTTTGAATGATACAAAGAAAAGGAAAAAGGACAGCTAAAATTGGTATTTTTGCAGTGGTTCATGAGGTTTATTTTGAGCAGTTTGAGGGATTGCGCGAAAAGCTTCTCGGTTATCATCATGATTTGATCGAAACAGTCAAAGGGAACGGTGTTGAGGTGGTTGATTTTGGATTTAGCGGCAATAACAGCCGAGCCTATGAGCTGGCAGAGGAGATCAAAAAGCAGGACATCGATCTTTTGATGTGCAATATGATTACCTATGCCACCTCGTCAGTGTTTGCTCCGATTATCCTTGGCTGCAACATTCCGATGATTTTGGTGGCGCTGCAGCCGCTTTCACGGCTGGATTATACAAAGGCCAGCACGTTTATGCAGCTTGAAAACGATAACATTTGTGCTGTTCCGGAATTTATGGGAGTGGCAAACCGGCTGGGAAAAAAGATATACGACGTTATCATAGGCACGCTTTATCAGGATGCTGCCGCCCGGGAGGAGATTGCAAAATGGTGCAGCATTGCTATGGTTCTCCGTGGCTTAAAGGGTGCAAGAATAGGACTGATGGGGCATACCATGGAGGCCATGTATGATATGCATGCGGACCCGACGGCAATTTCTGCGGCGTTTGGCATACATGTGCCCCTTCTTGAGATAGATGACGCAGTTGAGGTATATCATGCCGTAACGGAAAGGGAAATACAGGAAAAAATCAAGGTGATTGATGAGGAATTTGATCAGCCGGATCCCAAAAGCGACCCAATCACAATGAAGCTGACGGATGCAGATAAGCTTCAGGCGGCAAAATCAGCCGCAGCCCTTGACAGGCTGGTGGAAAAATACAAGCTGACGGGGCTGGCCTATTACTATGAAGGACTTGAGAATACCATTCAGAGAACGATAGCGTCTACCTTTATCGTGGGGAATTCCATTCTCAATGCCCAGGGCATTCCCATGTGCGGTGAGTTTGACATAAAAACCTGCATTGCAATGCTGCTTATGGACAGGCTGAACATCGGCGGCAGCTTTGCGGAGTTCCATCCCTTTGATTTTGAGGAGGACTTTATTCTTGTGGGGCACGACGGCCCTCATCATCTGGCAATCGCCGACGGAAAGCCGATTTTAAGAAGTCTGAAAAAATATCATGGCAAGCCGGGCAGCGGAGCGGGCGTGGAGTTTAAAATAAAGGAAGGCCCTATTACCATGCTGGGCATCACCCAAGGGTATGACGGTAAGTTTAAGTTTGTCATCGGCGAAGGCTATTCCAAATCAGGCCCCATACCGCCTACGGGAAACACCAACACAAGAGGCTTTTTCCAGCCGACCACAAAGGAATTTATTAAAAAATGGGTTATGGAGGGTCCCACCCATCATTATGCCCTAGGCATCGGTCATCATGGGGACGAGCTGGCAAAAATTGCGGATGTTTTAGGAATAGAAAGGAGTGTTGTGAAATGAAAAATATCACTCTTGAAATGAGCCTGAAGCCCTTTCGGCAAACGAATGAGGCTTATATCAGAAAAATATGCACCACCTTTTTTACCCAGTGGCAGCCGCTGCTTCAGAAGGCCGATACGGTTTCTGTTATGCTCTGGGCTGCGGACGGAAGTGAAATTCTGGATTACAGCGGCGATATGGAGCAAAGCTTCGAGTGGGCATATCTGATAGGCGGGGCAAATCCGAGAGAGGGGAAGGCGGCCTTGGCCAGGGATCCCAAAAAGACCGGGCTTCACACAACAAACTATTTGTATCTGGAAAATCCGCCGGTCATGACCTATCAGATTCTCAAAAATATCATAAAAACCATCAAGCTTGTTGGGACAGAGGTTACGGGGGGGAAGAAGATCACTGTGGGCGCAACCTTCGACCCGGGACCGGAATTTGCAAAATCATCATTTAAGTATGAGCGACATAACGAGATCTGTCTTGGCAATGCGATGGGTGCTGCTACCATGGTTTGCTGCTATGGGGTTTTAAACAGCGATTCAAAACAGTATGCCGCATACCCGGACGGAATCCCCGGTGGCACCAAGTTTGGCACATTTTTAGGAAAGCAGGCTCAGATGTTTCTGACTGACATGGGCTATGATTATATATGGCTTTCAAACGGACTGGGGTTCGGAAAGGAAACATGGGGAGCACACGGTGCCATTTTTGACGGTGAGCATTTCAACGCCCAGGCTCTTGGCGAGGTAAAGGACTGTGTGCTGGAATTCTGGGGCTTATTTACCAAAGAATGCAATTTTCCCATTCGGGTTCGCGGCACAAATATGTCTATGGGAATCGATTATTCAACAGACGGTGTTCCGCTGAAAGCCATTTACGATTCTGTTGAGGATATTCTGCCCCCTCCCAATTCGCCTTGGGCAGCGATTAACGGTAATTTCGGGCTGGAGCTTATGGGGTATATGTCAAGGATTTCTTATCTTCCGAAGAAAGAGTTTCTTGTAAGGTATTATATTCATGATCCGTGGTGGATGAATTCTCCCTGGTATGACAGGTACAACAGCCTGCCCCATGATATTTATCTGCCGTTTGCCATTTCCCGGATCGATGAAAACGGACAGATTAACGTGCCCACAAACCTGAATCTGCTCACTATTGATAATTCGCTGGGGCAGATGCCGGACAGCTGCGTATACGAACCGTTGCCCCATTTGATGAAGGCGATCAAGGAGCTGCCGGATGCTGTTTCGCCTGTTGTATGGGTATACCCATTTGACGAATATTCCGCAGCAGACAGCGAATATATGTTAAAAGCAATGAATGAGGAGGATTGGCTGATTGCCGGTGCTATCACAGACGGATGTCCCATATCCTCCGTAACAACAACCGCACTGTTTGCAAAACAGAATAAGCGCATCTATCAATCCTCTGTCATTGTCACTCCTGTGCCCTATACAGATGAATTTAAGGCTGAGATAACCAAATTTATCGATCACGGCGGAAAGGTAATCTTTTACGGAGACAAGAGCAGATGCAGCGATCTGAAACATTGTGGGTATGCAGATGAGAATACATCTATGAGGGATGCTCTCAGCAGCTTTGGAATTTTTCTGGCATATCAGAAATATGCGGACGAAAAAGTGCCTGTTATTATGTGCCATAGGTACAACAATGGGTTTGTGTTTTCGGTATATTCGCCGTCAACCACGGTGAAAACAGTCATGAAATTTCCTTACGGAGCGCCTGTTTTAGACGGGTATGACGCGGCCTTGGAAAATGGCTGTGCGGCATATCATTTCCCCAAAGCCGAGCACAGAGAATGCAGAGTTTTTGTGGAGCAGAATGAGGGAATTGTAAGCTGCCGCGAGGTTCCGCCGGTCAGCGTTGAATACAGGCGCAGAATTGCGGTATCTGGCCTGAATAATGCTACGGTAAGATTTTTGGCGGAGGAATACTGCAAGGATCATGTGTGTGCCGTGTTAAATACCGAGGGGGATGCCTGTTATTTAACGGATGCGTTTGAAAGCGAATATGTTGAAATTGACGGAATCAGGTTTTTTGAGGTAAAAAATGTGACCGGAAGGCTGGTGCTTTCCATGCCGGCTAGGAGGGAACAAAAATGATTGAACCCTTTTGCGAAAAATTAAAAAAGACACATTACGGCAAAATAGTATGTCTGGGTGACAGCGTTACCCAGGGCTATTTTGAGTCCCGGGAGAAGATGCATGGGATAACGGATTTTTCGGCTGTGTATCATAAAAAGCTGAAGGATATTATAGCCTACTGTTTTCCCGCATATGAAATAGAAATTATTAACAGCGGCGTTGGCGGAGAGTGCGCCGGGAGAGGATATGAAAGACTGCAGGAGGATGTGATTGAGCATGATCCTGACTTGGTAACTGTGTGTTACGGACTGAATGATATAAACGGCAGCATGGAGGACTATATCGGCGGCCTTGATGGGATATTTACCGCATTGGATCACTGCGGCATTCCTTATCTTTTTATGACGCCAAATATGCTGAATACCGCTGTAACATCGCCGATCCTGCAAAGTTACGCTCAGAAAACAGCAGAGCTGCAAAAGGGAACTGCCATGGATCAATACATGAGTGCCGCAATAGCTTGTGCCCAAAAGCACGGCGCACCGGTATGTGACTGCTACGGGGAGTGGCAGAGGTTATACAAAGCCGGGATTGACATCAACAGACTGCTTGCAAACGGAATTAATCATCCAAAGAGAGAAATGCATCTTCTGTTTGCACAAAAGCTGTTTGAAACAATCTTTCTTTCCTCCAAATAAAAAGGTGAAAAACAGGGAAGATTGGAAACGTGGAAAGTTTGTGGTTTGATACTGAAGGGGCTATCTCACCTTTTTAGTGAGACAGCCCCTTTACTGTTTTTTAATTCATTTCGATCACATGATCCCGATCAGGGCCGGTTCCAATCATGCAGATGGGGCATTCACAAAGAGCCTCGATCCGTTTGACATAATCTTGAGCAGCTTGAGGAAGATCGGAAAATTGCCGAATGCCGCTGATATCCTCCGTCCAGCCGGGCATTGTTTCATAGACCGGCGTGCAACCGTCCAGCTCCTGCAAGCTGGCGGGGAATTCTGTGATCTGCCTTCCGTTTTTTTCATAAGCAACGCAGATGCGCAGCTGATCAATGCCGGATAAGGGATCCAGCTTGTTCAGGATAAAGGAGGTCAGGCCGTTGGTGCGGATAGCATAGCGCATCATGACTGCGTCAAACCAGCCGGTTCTTCTGGGACGGCCGGTGGTGGTTCCAAATTCTCCTCCTTTATTGCGGATCTCCTCCCCTGTTTGGTCAAACAGCTCTGTGGGGAAGGGACCTTTGCCCACCCGGGTCACATAAGCCTTTGCCACCCCGATACAGGTTTCAATCATGGTTGGGCCGATGCCCGAGCCGGTGCACACTCCGCCGCTGATGGGGTGAGAGGAGGTGACATAAGGATAGGTGCCCAAATCCAGATCCAGCAGGGTTGCCTGAGCACCTTCAAACAGAACTTTTTTGCCTGCCTTGATCGCATCGTAAGAAATCACAGTGGTGTCACACACATAAGGAGCCAGCCGCTTTGCATATTCCTGGTATTCCCGGATCACCTGCTCCGGATCCACAGGATCATGCCCGTAAACCTTGGTATACACCTTGTTTTTCGAGGCCAGGTTTTCCTTCACCCTGGCGGCGAACACCTCCGGGCTGATCAGCTCATGCATTCTGATGCCGCACCGCTGAGCCTTGTCCATATAGCAGGGACCGATTCCCCGCAGGGTTGTGCCGATATCGCTTTTTCCCCGAGCCTCTTCCAAGAGCCGATCCTCAACGATATGATAAGGCAGAATCACATGGGCTCTGGCGTCAATCTTCAGGCCCTTGGTGGAAATGCCTCTGCTCTCCAGGGTATCGATTTCTTGCAAAATGACCTTAGGATCAATCACAACGCCGCAGCCGATGATACAGGTTGCATTTTTGTTCAGAATTCCGGAAGGGATCAAATGCAGCTTGTACACCTGCCCATCGGAAACCACAGTATGGCCGGCATTGTTGCCGCCCTGAGAGCGAATGACCACCTCAGAGCGCTGAGCCATTCTGTCAATAAACTTACCTTTTCCTTCGTCGCCCCACTGGGCGCCCACAATTACTGTAGTAGACATACACAAAACTCCCCTTAGGATGCGGATCTTTTTATTTTCCCGCTAAATAATCATTAATTTTCTGAACCAGCTGATCCGGATCTGCTCCGTGAATGGCGCATGCGTCCTCCACGCTTTCTCCGCTGGCGGAGGGACAGCCCAGGCAGTGCATTCCGATTTCAAAGAAAAATTCTGCCGTGCCGGGATCCAGTGCTAAAATGTCGGAAATAATCATATCTTTTGTTACAGTTTTCATATTTGTTACCTTTACCTTTCTGCCCGCCAGTTTTGGAATGAAAGA
>JAXEOR010000066.1:0-2798 GCA_034117945.1 Clostridia bacterium
ATGTCTGTCGGAATTGAAAGCGCAGAGGATCTGATTGCTGATATTTCTGCAGCTTTAGATACAATTTAAAAATAAAAAGGAATGGTGAAACCAATGAATCAGAACAAAAAGGAATTTGTGCAAAATCTCGTTTCAAAAATGACCATTGAACAAAAGGTGGGGCAGTGCTTTGTGATCGGTTACGTCGGCTCCATTGTGACCCCTGAAATCATCCGCAGAATCAAAACCTACTATCCTGCCGGAATCCGGGCGGGCCTGATGTGGAGAATCCGTACTGTAAAGCATGATCCCAACGGAACCAATACCGATTACGCTCATCGGATGCTACGCCCCTTCAAAGGCGCTATCAAGGATTTTCTGCCGGATATTCCCGTTCCCCATTTTACCAATGAGGAATTCTGCGAGTATGTTAACACCTTAAAGCAGGCGGCGCTGGATAACGATCTGGGAATCCCCCTGCATTTTACCTTCGATTTTGAAGGAGACGTTAGTGCAGACTATTATCGCGGCGGTGTCAAATTCTTCCCCAGTTGTATGGGTCTGACCCACAGCGGAGATCCCAAAATGGCACATGACGTTGCCTGGGCAGTGGGCCGTCAGCTGGCTCCTTTGGGATTTAGCTGGATCCACTCCCCTGTTTTGGACGTGAATACAAATCCCTTAAACCCTGAAATCGGCGCAAGAAGCTACGCGGAGGATCCGGATACGGTCATTGAATATGCCGCCGAGGCAATCAAGGGCTTCCGTGAAGCGGGCATCATTGCCACCGGAAAGCACTTCCCTGGCCGGGGTCCCTCTGCTGCAGATGCACATCACGGCCTTCCTGTGATTGACGAGTCCAAGGAAGAGCTGATGCGGCTGGTAGAACCCTTCCGTGCCATGATCAAGGCCGGCATCCCTGCCATTATGACCGCCCATACCGCTTATCCAGCCTTTGATCCTTCCGGACTGCCCGCCACCCTTTCCAAACCCATTATTACTGATTTGCTCAAAGGAGAGCTGGGCTTTGAGGGAGTTGTTACCACCGATGAAATTACCATGGGCGGTATTATTTCACAGTTTGAAGTGTCTGACGCGTGCCTCCATGCCATCAATGCCGGCTGCGATCTGGTTCTGTTAAGAGACGAGGGCGGACTGATTGACGACGTGATCCCTGCTTTGATCGAAGCTGTGAAGGATGGCAGACTGAGCGAGGAACGGCTGAATGACGCTGTAACCAGAACCTTAAGCGTGAAATATGATTACGGCTTCTTTGATAAGGAACAGATTAACGATGTTTCCAAGGCAAGCAGCGGAATTAATGATCCAAAGGTGGCTCAGATTGCGGAAAAGGCGGCTCAGGGAGCTTTACAAATCATTCGGGATGAAAACAATATTTTACCTGTACCCAAAGGCAAAAAGGTGCTGCTGGTATATCAAGTCAATCCCCTGCATGAGCGCACCAATACCCAAAGCATGAATCCCGCTACCCCTTGGCTGGAAATGCTCAAGCTTTCCGACGATGTGTATGCGGTAGAAACTACCATGAAATATTCGGAAGAAGATCGGAAACGGGTCTATGAAAGAATTGACGAGGTTGATGTGATTGCCATTACCAATTACTTTGACAGAAGAAGTCCGGAAAGTGGGAACAGCTTTGTGAAGGAGCTGCACGAAAAAACAAACAAGCCCATCATTGTGCTGACCAACTCCCCCTACCCCTTCACTGTTTTGCCGGAGTATAAAACCGTTATTTGCTCCTACAGTTCTTCCTTGGAAAGCTCTAAGGAAATTGCAAAGGCAGTACTTGGCAACCGTTAGTCAGAATGGCCGTCTCATAGGGTGAGGCGGCCATTTTAAAAAGGAGGGATCTCAATTATGAAGTATTGTAAATCCGGTTCTCATTATGTGGTGCGGATTGACCGTGGCGAAGAAGTCATGGAACAGCTGACCAAATTTTGCAGACAGGAAAACATTCTTTCCGCCGGAGTGTATGGAATCGGTGCTGCTGACCGGGTGGTAATTGGCTTATACAGCGTTGCAAACAGGCAATATCACAAAACCGAATTGACCGGAGAAATGGAAATCACCTCATTGGTGGGGAATATTTCTCAAAAGGATCAAAAGCCCTATCTTCATCTTCATATCAATGTGTGCAATCAGGAAATGAAGATATTAGGCGGTCATTTGAACGAATGCCGCATCAGTGCCACCTGCGAATTAATCGTTACCCCGGGAGAAGGCGGAATCGGCAGAGAGCTTGACTCTCAGACGGGATTGAATCTGTATCAATTTTAGTATGAATTGATCCCACATCAGCATAGGAACGTGTATTTTAGGCAGCCTGTAAAATACGGGCTGCCTTTTTTGTTGTGATAAAAGCAGCCCTCTGAATTTTACATCAGAGGGCTGCAAAAAAGGAGATGGAGAAGACTTAGTTTTCTAACAACCGTTTGATCAGGCTGGTCACCTGAGCACGGGTGGTATTTTCCTGCGGTGAAAAGGTTGTTGCTGTTACGCCGCTGACCAGTCCTGCGCTTGCGGCCTGATCCACATAATCCTTCGCCCAGGAAGAAATCTCATCTATGTCACTAAACATACTGATCTTGCCCCGGTTTGCCTCTTTACCCAGATAGGAGTAGGCTTTGGCAATCACCACTGCCATTTCTTCTCTGGTAATGAAGTCATCCGGTCTGAAATAGCCGTCGTATCCAACGATCAGTCCGGCTGAGGCTGCGGAAACAACCGCATCTGCATACCAGCTGTCAGAAGGTACATCCCAGAAGATATCGCTGCTCACCGTTGAAGAAATCTTGAGC
>JAXEOR010000067.1:0-10533 GCA_034117945.1 Clostridia bacterium
GCCCTTCAAATATCTAACAAGCGTCGATATCTCAGTAGAGTTAGTGGGCAACTGAATCTTATCTTGATTTCCTGCCATATCATTTGCTCCTTTCAAATTCCATAACCTGGGCAATAATTTTTTTTACCATAAGTGGAGGTATTCCTTCTCCTATAACAAATCGAATCAATTGGTTGTCTGCCCAATCAGGGATATCCCAATCCTTAGGCAGGGAAGACACAACAAGTAATTCATAAATAGTGAGTACTCGCGGATTCGTGTACATCATATCTCCGTTAGCATCACATTTCCATTCCTTACCCGGGTGTACATTATTCTGTGACCCCATAATTCCATTCCATTTAGTTATCGTGGCAGCAGGCTTATCCCAAAACAATCTGTGATAGGTTGTATCATATCCCTTAACTTTTTCTCCGTTCTTTTTCTTCGGATAGTGATACGGATTGTCAAAGGCTGTATTTCCCGCAGATGTGTATAACATACATTCCACGTTTCTCCACACATGAGTAGGTGGCTTATGCCATTTGTGAAAAGAAAGTGCTTCGGGTGAATTTTGGGGCAATTTGCTACGATATTCCTTCTCCTGGATATGCGGCCATAAATCCGGGATGTCTGCAAAAGCTGTTTCAAGTGTAACAACTTCTTCAGGCTCAGGAAATTCCCACTTAAAATTAATATCATTTCTAACCAACAAATAAATAGCGCGTCTTCTCATTTGAGGCACACCATAAAACATCGCATTAGTAATTTTCTCCGTGTTGAATGAATATTTATCTCCCAAGCGTTTTTTAATATACTCAGGAATGAGTATCTCCTGTCCTTCAAATTCAATAGGAGTAACCATCTGCATCGGAACATTTTCCATAAATACATATTTAGGCATTAGCTCTATGACCGCATCAACAGCATACTTTATCAGACTGTTTCTTTCATCATAAGGGCTATTGTGCCCTGCAATACTCATTCCCTGGCAAGGAGGAGTAGCCAAAAGGAATTCCACGCCTTCCTGCCTACTCTTTTCAATAATACTTGCAAATATCTCCTTATCTGTAATATCCCCGCATATCATGTTGCAGTCAGGATATAGGTGTCGATAAAAATCTGCACGTTTGTCCTCTAATTCATTTGCAACAACAACATCAAGCCCTATCTCAGATAGATAGGTTTCTGCAATTCCTACATTAGCAAAAAGTGATAGTGCTTTCATATTTCACCTCGTTATCTTGAGTTCGGCCACAATACGTCTTACCGCCTCTGGAGGAACACCCTCACCGATAACGGTTCTAATTAACTGTGTTGATGCCCAATCAGGAATATCCCAATCGTCAGGCAAACTCATTATTCTAATCATTTCAAAAATCGTCAAAACACGAGCATCTGAGTATAACCCTGTTTTGGGGTCCATACGACCTGGATGCACATTTTGGAAAGATGAAATAGTGTGATTGTAACTTGTAATAGTCGGTGCGGCCTTGTCCCAATCCATTCGCATATAAGTTCGAGGTGCACCACCAACCATCGTTCCATCCTTTTTCTTGGGGAAATATACTGGATTTTGTCTTGCACTACACCCTGTTGGTGTATGCATCATAACCTCAACATTCCTCCACACATGGTCTTTAGGAAAATGCCATTTAGAAACAGCCAATCCTGCCTGTAATTTCTTCTCGTAATCTGGAAACACATCTCGGTATTCCTTTTCTTTAATGTAAGGATCCAATGACGGTAAATCACCAATAGCTTCTTCAAGAGTGATAATATGCTCATCCTTTGGTGGAAATAACCATTGCTTTCCTGTGTCTTTTCTTGCCATAAGAATAATTGCTCTTTTTCGTTGTTGAGGAACTCCATAATATTTGGTGTCAATAACCTGTTTTTCGATATAGTAATCGTCACCAAAAATAGTATCAAGATAATCTGGAATCAGTATTTTTTTGCCGTTATAAACAATCTGAGTTTTTAACTGCATAAATACATTCTCCATAAGGACATACTTCGGTTGCAAGTCTCTAACGGCATCAGCCGCATACGTCACAAGGTAGTTTCTCGGGTCATCAGGTGCGCTTTTACCTGCGATACTCATACCTTGACAGGGCGGTGTAGAAATAATGAATTCCACATTATTTTCTCGTGCTTTAGAAATAACCTGATCATATATTTCTGTAGTTGTGATGTCCCCGCATATCATGTTGCAGTCAGGATATAAATGCGAATAAAATCTCGCTCGCTCGGGTAACAGTTCATTTGCCACCACAATATCAATACCTTCTTGCTTTAAATAGGTTTCTGCAATCCCTACATTAGCAAATAGTGAAAGTCCATTCATTTGCGTTTTCTCCAGTTCATTGGTCTTAAAATGCAGCTTTTCCACTGCTTACCCATTCATCCAGTTCAGTTTTCTTGAACTTCCACAGCTTGCCGATTTTATGGGCAGGTATATCATTTTCTTTGCGTAGCCAATTGCGAAGTGTAACTGCTTTTATGCCTAAATATTCGGCAGCTTCATCAATACCGATATAATTGTCATTTTCATTTGCTCTTTTCATTTTCTCACCTCATAGTGCAAAATACAATTTTACGTATATCATTATATCGCTTTTTTCATCATTTTTCAAGTATTTCATGTTATTTTATTATATTTATGTGTATTTCAAACACCTTAGTTAAAAGGACTTCAACTTTAATGATAACAACACACCTATCTACTCCACCCATACAAAATCATCTTATCAACTCAACCTTGCCCATTTCCAACCTGTCAACTCAACCCTCGATTTTGCCAGGTAACCATATCCCTAAAACGATAAAATCCGAGAGCCTGAAGAATAACTCAAACTGTCGGCAACACCTTATTTTCAAGCTTTTTCGGCATTCAATTATCTACCCTTGACATCAATACTACGCACTCCACGTGCGCCGTTCCGGGGAACATATCAAAGGGGAAGGCTTCCTTGGTTTGATAACCGGCCTGAGAAAAATCCTTTAAATCTCTGGACAGAGTGGCGGGATTGCAGGAAATATAGACAATCCGATGGGGAGAAATTTTGCAAACGGCATCAATCAGCTGGGTGCCGCAACCGCTTCTGGGAGGATCCAGCGTCACCACGTCTATCTTTATTTGTTCAAACCGCTCCGCCGCCCGGGCTGCGTCCTCACAAAAGAACGACACATGGGAAAGGCCGTTTCGCCTTGCATTTTCCCTGGCATTTTCCACTGCCTGAGGAACAACCTCCACGCCATAGGCAAGCTTTGCATGCTGCGCAAACAGCAATGTAATCGTACCGATGCCGCAATAAAGATCCAGCACCGTTTCGGATCCTGTCAAATCCGCAAGCTCCAGCGCCTTTTGATATAACTGCTGGGTCTGCCGGTGATTGACCTGAAAAAAGGCATGGGGAGAGATCACAAACTCCAGTCCGCACAGGGTGTCATAAATGCAGCCATCCCCCAGCAGGGAAACCGTTTCCTTGCCCAGCACCACGTTGGTATGATCCCGATTGCTGTTTTGCACCACCGTAACGCCTTCTCCCACAGCCTCACGCATCAGTCTGCACAACAGCTCCGGCTGGGGCAGGCCGGTTCCGTTGATCACAACGCAAACCATCACCTGCCGTCCGTCCGACCCAAACCGCAGGTACAAATGACGGATCAAGCCTTTGTGGGTGGTTTCGTCATAGGCCTCTGCTCCCGTTTCCTTCATATACCGCAGCAAGGCATCCGCCGCCTTGTTCGTTCTGTCATCCTGTATCAGGCAGCTGTCAAAAGGAATCAACCGATGAGAGCGAGCCGCATAAAAGCCCACCTCCGGATTCCCTTTTGCCTGCCTGACGGGAAGCTGCGCCTTGTTTCTGTAATGCTCCCGCAAGGGAGAAGGGGTCACCGGGTGAACCGTTACCTCCAGTCCTCCGATTCGCTGCAAGGCATCCTGCACCAGCTGGCGCTTGAAGTCCAGCTCCTCCCGGTAAGACATATGCCGCAGCTGACAGCCGCCGCATTTGGGATAGCTGGCGCAGTCCGGCTCCCGTCTATGAGGTGATGTCTCCAGCAATTCTGTGATCTTTCCGTAGGCATATGTTTTTTTTACCTTCAGCAGCTGCACCCTCGCCCGCTCGCCCCGAAGCATTCCCGGGACAAAAACAACATATCCTTCCGCACGGCAAACAGCCGCACCCTCGCTGGTGTAGCCCTCCGCCGTTAGGATTATGATTTCATTTTTCTGAAGCATAAGCGCCTCCCTGTTTTCTGCGCAAGCGCTCTAATATTTTTTCCATTTCCTCCGGCAAGGGGCACTCAAAGGACAGCCTCTCCCCCGTCACCGGATGAACAAACCCAATCCTGACCGCATGCAAGGCCTGGGTATGCAGGCCAAAGGGATTTTTCCCTCCGCCGTACACCTCGTCCCCCATCACCGGATGGCCCATATACTGCATATGCACCCGGATCTGATGGGTGCGGCCTGTTTCCAGCCGGCACTCCACAAAGGTATATTCCCCGAACCGCTCCAGCACCCGGTAATGAGTGACGGCACTGCGGGAATTTTTTGATGTTACGCACATCTTCTTCCGATCCGAAGGATTTCTTCCGATGGGGGCGTCCACCTTGCCCTCCTCCTGCCGTAAATTCCCCCGCACGATACACACATACACTCTTTGACAGGTCTTGTTCTTGATCTGTTCCGCCAGGGAAAGGTGCGCCTCGTTGGTTTTGGCAACCAGAATCAGACCGCTGGTGTCCTTATCCAGCCGATGGACAATGCCGGGGCGGATCACACCGTTAATCCCCGACAGCTTTCCATTGGCATGATACAGAACGGCATTGACCAGGGTTCCCGTTTCATTGCCCGCCGCCGGATGCACCACCATTCCCTTGGGCTTGTTGATCACCATCAGCTGGTCGTCCTCAAACACAATATCCAGCGGAATGTTCTCGGGTTGCACCTCCAATTCCTGAGGGGGCGGGATCAAAACCGTGATTTCATCCCCCTCCTTGACCTGGATGCCGGTGCGTACCTTTTTTCCGTTGCACAGCACCCGCCCCTGCTCCATCAATCGCTGAACATAAGACCGGGTCAGATCCTGGCAGACCAAGCTGATATGCTTATCCAGTCTGCCCAGCTCCATGCCCGGCAAAACCCTCCATGTTTTTTCCGTCATTTTCTTCTCCATTCCGCCGTCCTGCGCCGGCGCCAATCATAATGAAAGATCTCTTATCGGCAGGATCGATAAGAGACAGCTATGTACTCTTCCAACCAGGGAAACCCCTTCACACGGGCAGTAAAAATCCGCCGGTGGGCTAGTTCAAATCTCCCCGCAGGATACAAAATGCAACAACAATCATCCCCAGCACCACACAGCAATCGGCAAAATTAAAAACAGGAAATTGAAACAGCCGGATCTCCAAAAAGTCAATCACATAGGAAAGGCGAAACCGATCGATCAGATTGCCCACCGCCCCGGCAAGCACTGCCGCACCGCTGGAAAGCAGCAGTGGATTTGTGATCCGATTACGGCAAAAATACCAGATGCCCATAATTAAAATCACAGAGGTTAACAGCAACAAAAGCCAGGTCTTTCCGGACAGCATTCCAAATGCCGCTCCGTAATTTCGCACATAAGTAAGGGAAAACACGCCGTCAATCACGTCAACCATTCCCTTTCCTTGCAGCACACGCTCCGCCCAATACTTTGTCATCTGATCAGCCGCCAGCAAAGCCATCCCCAGCAGCAGATAGGGAATCAGCCGAAGCCATTTCTTTGTTCCATTCGCGTCTGTGTGCATCTTTTCTGTCTGCTCCTTTGCACGGTTCATCGTTTCCATACCGCCTCCAATCCGCAGGCCACAGCCTCCCGGGGCACCTGCTCTGTCACCCGAACGTCTCCCAATCCGTAAGGAAGAACAAATCTCAGCCTGCCATCCTCCTGCTTTTTGTCTCCCTGCATAGCCGCCTCCGTCTCCTCCCTGCTGCACTCCGGCAGCCGGTCAGGCAGTCCCAGAGCGGTCAGCAGCTCCTTGACCCGATCCGTTTCATGGAACAGCCCCATCTGCTCTGCCGTTTTGCAGGCGGAAAGCAGACCTAGGGCCACAGCCTCTCCATGATAAATACTGTGGCGGGTAGCAGTTTCATAGGCATGAGCGAAGGTATGCCCCAGATTCAGTACAGCCCGAAGCCCCTGCTCTCTCTCGTCCGCCGACACGATTCTTGCCTTGCTTTCACAGCAAAGAGCCACAATATCCCCCATCACCCTTTTCTCCCGCCGCAAAATATCCGGCGCCTTCTCCAGAAGCAGAGAAAGCAAGCTCTCTCCCTCCAGCACCCCGTACTTTGCCACCTCTCCCAAGCCGGAGGCATAATCCCGCTGGGACAGGGTTTTTAAGGTAGACAGATTGGCAAATACCAGCTTGGGCTGATAAAATGCGCCCACAATATTCTTCACATAATGAAAATTCACACCCGTTTTTCCGCCTACGCTGGAATCCACCTGAGCCAGCAAGGTGGTAGGCACCTGCAAAAAATCAATTCCTCTCATAAAGGAAGAAGCGGCAAAGCCGGTAATATCCCCCACAATGCCGCCTCCCAAAGCCAGCAGCGTTCCCTTTCTGTCAAACCGGTGCTCCATCAAGGCCTGATAAATCCCGGACACAGTTTCCAGAGTTTTGCACTCCTCCCCGCCCGGAATTTCATGCCAGATCAGCTGATAATCCGCCAGTTCCCGCTCCAAAGCCTGTCCGTACAGCCGGCGGATATTCGGCTCGGTCACAGCCATGATCTTAGGATGGGTTCCCAGCTGTCTCAATTCCTCTCCCAAGCCCTGAAAACTGTCGGAAAACAGAATAGAATAGCTGTGCTCTCCCAAATCAACCTTCATTCGTTTCATATGTTGCACCTCCCGGTAGAAACAGTGGGCGAACCGCCGTCCGCCCACCAAGCTTTTGTTATTTTCCTAAAATATCCCGGCAGCGCTGACACAAATGATCAGAGCCCACGGTAGGAGAAATCATCCAGCACCGCTCGCACTTTTCTCCCTCTGCGGCCAAAACCTGCACCCAAAGCTGTTCGGTTTGCTCTGCCTTGCCTGTTTCGCCTGTTCCCTGCTTCAGCTCCACATCAGATACAATCAGCAGAGTTTTCAGCTGATCCTCATACCGGCTCAAAAGCTGATACACCTCTCCCTCGGCCTGCAGGGATACCCTTGCCCCCAGAGAATGGCCGATCACCTTGGCGGCTCTTGCCTCCTCCAGCACCTTTGACACATCTGAGCGCACCGTCAGCAGGGTCTGGAACCGTTCCATCAGGGCGTCATCCTGATACGCAGGATTGACCTCCGGCATAGACTGGAACAAAACGCTTTCCGTATCCACGCCCTTTTGATGGGGCATAAAGCTCCAGATTTCCTCTGATGTAAAGGCCAGAATCGGTGCCAGCAAACGCACCAGAGAATCCAGAATCAAATACATGGCAGACTGGGTGCTGCGCCGAGCGGGAGAATCCGCCTTTTCGGTATACAGCCGATCCTTTAACACATCCAGATAAAAATTACTCATATCCACCACGCAGAAGTTATGAATGCCGTGGTAAATAATATGATAATCATAATTTTCATAGGCCTGCCGCACCCGTTCCGTCAGGCGGTTTAAGGTGATCATGGCCCACCGGTCGATTTCGGTCATATCGTCAAAGGCCACCAGATCCCGGTCCGGATCAAAATCATTCAGATTACCCAGCATAAACTTGGCGGTATTTCTGATCTTGCGGTACACCTCAGACATCTGCTTTAAAATGTCCTTGGACACCCGGATATCCGACCGATAGTCGGAGGAGGCCACCCAAAGGCGCAGAATATCGGCACCATACTCCTTCATCAATTCCATAGGATCCAGGCCGTTCCCCAGGGATTTGGACATTTTCTTGCCTTCCCCGTCCACCACCATTCCGTGGGTCAGAACTGTTTTATAAGGCGCCTTTCCGGTAACCGCCACAGAGGTCAGCAAGGAGGACTGGAACCAGCCCCGATACTGATCGTTTCCTTCCAGATACATATCCGCAGGCCACTGCAGATCCGGTCTTTGCTCCAGAACAGACATGTGGGAGGAACCGGAATCAAACCAAACATCCACAATATCCGTTTCCTTATCAAAGGAGCCGCAGCCGCATTCCGGACACTTGGTTCCGGCCGGCAAAATCTCCGCCGCATCCATTTCATACCAAGCACCGGAGCCCTTTTGGGCAAACAAATCCCGCACTGCTGCAATGGTGTCATCGTTAATCAATTCCTTACCGCATTCCTTACAGTAGAAAATGGGAAGGGGAAGACCCCACAGACGCTGTCTGGAGATACACCAGTCAGAACGATCCTTTACCATATTGGTAATTCTTTCCTGACCCCAGGCCGGTACCCATTTCACATCATGAATGGCTTCCACCGCCTTGTCCTTAATGGCATCCACCGATGCGAACCACTGCTCCGTTGCCCGGAAAATGATGGGATCCTTGCATCTCCAGCAATGAGGATACTGGTGAACAATGGATTCAACCGCCAGCAAATGGCCGCTTTCCCGCAGGCTTTGAACAATCACCTTGTTGGCCTTGGCATAATACAGCCCGGCAAAGGACCCCGCCTCTTCATTCAGAACGCCCTTATCATCCACCGGAACAATGGTAGGCAGGTGATAAGCCTGACACACATGAAAATCGTCTGCGCCCAGTCCCGGCGCCGTATGAACGCACCCGGTACCGGCGTCCAGCGTCACATGATCCCCCACAATCACCAGGGAATCTCTGTCCAGGAAGGGGTGTTTGCACTTCATCAGCTCCAGCTCTTCCCCGCGGAATACCGCAATTTCTTCATAGTCCTCAATGCCGGTTTTGGCAGCAACCGTTTGCGCCAGATCCTTGGCCATAATATAATATTCCGTTCCTGCTTTCAAAAGAGAATATTCAAAACGGGGATTCAGCGAAATAGACACATTGCCCGGAAGGGTCCAGGTCGTGGTGGTCCAGATCACGAAATAGACATGCTCCAGGTCGCCCGTAAGAGGAGACAGCTTGCCTAAGTCATCCTTCACCTGAAATTTCACATAAATCGAATCCGTACCGTCCTCCTGATATTCAATTTCTGCCTCAGCCAGGGCGGTCTCGCAGGTGGGGCACCAATAAACCGGCTTCAAGCCCTTATAAAAAAGACCTTTTTTGGCCATTTCGCCAAACACTTCAATTTCCTTGGCCTCAAATTCCGGCTGCAGGGTGATATACTCCCTGTCCCAATCTCCCAGCACCCCCAAACGGCGGAACTGGGCCTTTTGGTTATTCACATATTTCATTGCAAAATCGTGACAGATTTTACGGAACTCCACAGGGCTGGTTTCAGACCGGTTCACCCCCAGCTTTTTGATGGCCTGCTGTTCAATGGGCAGCCCGTGGGTATCCCATCCATGGATCATAGGAGTGCGGTAGCCCGTCATGTTTTTATACTTAATGACAAAATCCTTGAGAATTTTGTTCAGCGTATGTCCCATGTGAATATCGCCGTTGGCAAAGGGAGGGCCGTCATGTAAAATATACATGGGCTGATCCGCCTTTTTTTCCAGCAGCTTATGATATAAATCCTCTTCCTCCCAGTGCTTAAGCATTTCCGGCTCCCGCTTTGGCAGGTTTGCCCGCATAGGAAACTCACTTTTGGGCAAATTCAGCGTAGCGCTGTAATCTACTTTCTCCATTGCTCTTTCACCTCATTCTCTATTTTCACTGTATTGTCTACAGTAATCGTTTTGCCTGAATAAAAATCCTGCCCTTACGGCTCAATCCCCCGATTTTGGTCAGCTCGGAGCGGCCCATTCCCCGCAGGGAAATCACGTCCCCTTCCTTCAGCTCTGCATTCAAGGAAGTCAGCTCCTCCCAATTGACCGTCACCCGGCCGGAAACAATCGCCTCCTGAGCCTTGGCTCTTGGCAGGGAATAAATTGCTGCAAGGATACAGTCTGCCCGAAGAGACGCTACCGTATCCGTGATTTCCTGATACTTTTTTTCCGGTATTTCCACCTGATCCACAGGAATTTCCCGGGTTTTCACCCGATACCTTCCCACAGCGCAAAGCTGATCGGATAAAAAATCCGAAAGAGGCTGGTCGCAAAACAGCGTCCCCTTCTCCGAAGTGACCAAAATATCTCCGATCTTGCTCCGGTCAATTCCCAGCCCCATCACGGCGCCCAGAATATCCCGATGGCTTGCCTCCCAGGCAAAAGAAGGCACAATCTCCATCGCACAGATGGGAAACCAATCCGGCTGAGCGCAGGCCTGTCCAAAGGAAACCATCTGCCGCTCCGCCCCCTCATAGCCGCCCCAAAGGGTTGGTTCGCAGTCTCCGAACCAATCAGCAACGCGGGCGCACTTGGCCGGGTCAAGAAAAAAGCCGGAGGCTCGCCAGCCCCCTCGGGCGGATCTGGCCAAATCGTACAGCCGGGACACCATAATTTGATCCTCTTCCGCAGTCATTTGCTGTATTAGTTTCTTTTTCTCAATCATAATAACACCTGAAT
>JAXEOR010000068.1:0-10416 GCA_034117945.1 Clostridia bacterium
TCGCTTTGGAATACGACAGAAAAAAAGAGTAAACAAAAAAACGGTCAGCGGCGCTTTTATGCCGCTGGCCGAACTTTTTTCTGCACAGGCTTTTTACCAAAACAACACCTTCCAATTTGCAAAAAAACAGCAGCCCCTATGAAAAAGGGGCTGCGGCAGTATTAGCTTTTGATTTGACTTTCTACCAGGCTTTGTCCGCAGTAAATCTCCCGCAGCTTGGGCTTTTCAATTTTGCCGGTGGGATTTCTGGGCACCTGAGCAAAAATAATTTTATGAGGCCGTTTGTACCGGGGCATTCCCTTGCAAAAATCCTGAATTTCCTGCTCGGTACAGGTTTGTCCTTCCTTAATCTCAATGATGGCCGCCGCAATTTCGCCCAGTCTGGTATCCGGCAGGCCGATCACAGCCACATCCTTAACTGCCGGGTGCGCCCGGAGGAAATCTTCAATCTGCACCGGATACAAATTTTCTCCGCCGCTGATGATCACATCCTTTTTCCGATCCACCAGGTAGATAAAGCCGTCCTCGTCCTCCTTGGCCATGTCTCCGGTATACAGCCATCCGTCATGCAAAACCTCCGCCGTTGCCTTGGGGTCGTTATAATAGCATTTCATCACGCCTGGGCCGAACACCGCCAGCTCCCCAACCTCTCCCCGGGGAACGGGGTTGCCCTGATCGTCAATAATCTTTGTTTGCCAGCCGTATCCGGCAACGCCGATTGCGCCCACCTTATGAATATTTTCCACCCCCAGATGAACGCATCCCGGGCCGGTGGATTCACTCAGGCCGTAATTGGTATCATATTGATGATTGGGGAACACCGCCTTCCACCGCTTGATCAGGCTGGGAGGAACGGGCTGGGCGCCGATATGCATCAGCCGCCAGGCGGACAGATCATACTGCTTCAAATCAATTTCTCCCCGGTCGATGGCGTCCAGAATATCCTGAGCCCAGGGCACCAGCAGCCACACAATGCTGCACCGCTCGCTGGCCGCCGTTTCGATAATGGTCTGGGGGCGAACCCCCTTTAACAGCACCGCCCGGCCGCCGGAAATCAGGCTGCCGAACCAATGCATTTTCGCGCCTGTATGATACAGAGGCGGGATACACAAAAACACATCCTCGTGGGTTTGTCCGTGGTGCTTTTGCTCCAGCTGACAGGACTGCACCAGGCTGGTATGGTCATGCAAAATTGCTTTGGGAAAGCCGGTGGTGCCGGAGGAAAAATAAATGGCGGCATCATCCTCGTCACTCAGCGGAATGTCCGGCTTAACGCTGGAAAAGTTCGCTGCCAGATGCAAATAATTTTCCGCAAAGGTAGGGCAGGTATCCCCGATATAAAACAGCAGCTTCACCCGGGGAATCCGGTCGCAGATTTCCTCCATCCGGCCGATAAATTCCGGGCCGAACAGCAGTGCGTCCACCTCTGCCAGCTCCAGGCAGTATTTGATTTCTTCAGAGGTGTACCGGTAATTCAGCGGCACTGCCAGGGCTCCTGTTTTTAAAATCCCAAAATAAACCGGCAGCCATTCCAGACAATTCATCAAAAGAATCGCCACCTTGTCACCCTTTTTGATTCCTCTGCTCAGCAGCAGATTGGCGCAGCGGTTGGCCTTTTCCTCAAACACGCTCCAGGTGATTTCCCGGCGGTAGGCCTCGCCCTGCTCCGGTTCAATCAGCTCATACTCCTTCCAGGTGACCCGGCGGATTTCCCGCACCTCCGGATTGATTTCCACCAAAGCGGTTTCGTCCCCGTAAAGGGCGGCATTTCGTTCTAAAAATTCAGTAATCGGCATTGTAATAACCCCTTTTTATTAAAGATGAAATAGCATCATAATCAACGGTATTGTAAGAATAGAAAGCAGCGTGGAAACGGACACAATTTCAGAGGAATAATCCGCGTCCAGATGAAACCGGTTGGCAAACAGCGTAGACACCGCCGCCGTAGGGCAGGCTGCGGAGATCATCACCGCCTGAGCCACCGTTTCGTTCAGCCCCAGCACCTTCGCCACCCCCATTGCCAGCAGGGGAATCAAAATCAAGCGAAGAAAGCAGACAAAATACATGGTTTTATTTTTCAGTGCCTTTTTCCAGTCCAGCTTGGCCAGGTAGGATCCCAGCACCACCATGGCCAGGGGCGTATTCAATCCGGCCATATATCCAATGGTATCTCCCAGCACCACCGGCAGCTTAATCCGCCCCAAAAACAGCCCCAGGCTGACCAGCGTTCCGATCACGCCGGGATTCAGCACCGCCTTTTTCCAGGACATGGCCTTTCTGTCCCCTCCGGTATATACAAACACCCCGTGCGTCCAGTAAAAAACGGTAAACACCGCCAGGTAGGCCGAGCCGTAAAACACCCCGTCCGACCCCAGCGCCGCTGACAGCAAGGGGATGGCCATAAAACCGCAGTTGGAATAGATTGCGCAAAAAATATTAATCCGGTACCGCTTGGAAGGCTCTTTCCGAAAAATCAAATGACACAGCACAATGGCCAGCACATGGACAATGATGGTAAAGACCGCCGCCGTCAGCAGCTGCCAGGCCAGCTTTGGCTCAAAATCCTTTTGATAAGCATTGATCAGCACGCAGGGCGTTACCACCGAAAGCAGCAAGAAGGTGATCTGATCAATTCCCGTTTGGGTTAAAAAATTCTTTTTGGTCATGACAAGCCCAACCAGGATCAGCAAAAAAATGACTGCCACCTGCTGGGTTACCGTTATTGCAATTTCCATTGTAATCTCCGTTTCCGCCGTTTTAAGAACAATTTTGTTTTTTTACTACAGTCGTTAAAAATCATTATATCATCCTTTTCTTCATTTTGCAAGGAGAAAAGGGGTTCTTTTGCGAAATTTGTTGTTTTTTTTGCCGAATTGTGGTATAATGAACCTCGGTGTGCTCTCTATGGGCTTACAAAAAGGGGAGTTATGCCGGAGCGATCACAAAGAAGGAGAATCATTTATGAACAAAAAGGAATTACAGGGGAATCTTTTGCTGCTGCTGACGGCCTTGGTATGGGGGTGTGCGTTTGTGGCACAAAGCGTCAGCGCGGAAAAAATCGGGCCCTTTACCTTTCAGGCCGTCCGCAGCCTGATTGGCGGAACAGTTCTGATTCCCGTGATTATGGCGATGGACAAAAAGAAAAAAAGACAGGGCATCTACCAAAAGCCCTCTCCCGATCAAAAAAGAACTCTGCTTTTCGGAGGGATTGCATGCGGCTTTATTTTATGCGTCGCCTCCTGCCTGCAGCAGGCGGGCATTGCTTACACCACCGTGGGAAAAGCGGGCTTTATCACCGCTATGTACATATTAATCGTTCCGCTGCTGGGGCTTTTCTTTCACCAAAGGGTGCCCGCAAAAATCTGGGGGTGTATCCTGATTGCGGCAGCGGGGCTTTATCTGCTTTGCATGACAAAGGGCAGCCTTCGGCTGTCCAGAGGAGATGGGCTGATGGTGCTGTGCGCGGTTGTGTTTTCTGTCCATATTCTGGCGGTGGATCATTTCTCCCCCAAAACAGATGGGATCAGGCTGGCCTGCCTTCAGTTTTTTGCCTCCTCCGCCTTTGCCGCAGTGGGTATGGTGATTTGGGAGCGACCCTCCTTGGAGACGGTGCTTTCCGCCTGGTCTACCCTGCTGTACGCAGGGGCTTTGTCCTGCGGAATCGGCTACACACTGCAAATTATCGGCCAAAAAAATACCCGCCCTGCTGTGGCCTCCTTGCTGATGAGCCTGGAATCTGTCTTTGCGGTGCTGGCAGGAGCGGTTTTGCTGCGGGAAATTCCCACCCTGCGGGAGGGACTTGGCTGCGGACTGATGTTTGCCGCAATCATTCTTGCCCAGCTGCCCCAGCGCAAACAGGAATGATCCTATTGATCAAAAACCGGCTCACATTCCGGGAGAGCTCCCCGGGAATGTGAGCCGGTTTTTTATGAAGGAATGGGGAGGCTTATTCCAAGGTAAGGATAGCCTCTCCCCCGTCAGGAATCAAATCCACATAGACATAATTTTTTTCATTTTCCGTCACCACCGTTTTGCTTTGAACGGTGCTCCCCTGGGTGCAGCTGACGCTGCCGCTCCAGTGCTCCGGCAGGTTGATTTTCAGCGTTAAGGGATGGAAAAACAGATCGTCCGGCAGAGAATCCGTCAGAGTAACCGTAATGTGATGGCTGTCCTTTTCTGTAGCGGAGACCTGGGCATTTTGCCGTTCCCGGATGTACGCCGTCACATCCTGAAAGCTGCCGCACCAAACCTGATCCTGCTTGCTGTTCAGGTAAGCCATGTGATCCGCAAAGATTTGCTTGGTGGTACCGTAGGGATAGCTTGTTTCCGAAAGATCCTCGATCTCGTGATACATCTCAATGGCCCAGCCCTGCTGCTCGATGGCGGTATCCGTCCAGCCGTTCATTTGCTGTGCGGTCACGGTATTCTGCACGGAATAACAGGGCAACAAAAACCATTCCGTTTCCGTGGGACTGGAGGGGGCAGGCTTGTCGCCGCCGGCCTTCCGGTTTGCATAATGGAGCTTTTTCATTTCCGCAATAGAGGCATCGGTGGTGGTTCCCCAGGGGGCTCCAAAGGTGAGAATGGGCAGCTGAGGGAACATTTCACATAGCTGGGCATGGGCTCCGGAAATATCCTCTGCCAGCTCTTCTTCTGTTGCCGTTCCGTACTTTACAGCATGATTGACGGAATGATTGCAGATATCCAGTCTGCCTGCGTCCACCATCTGTTTCCAGCCTGCAAGGTCCTTTTTCATCCAGTTTACTACAGCCAAAAAGGTGCCCTTCATGTTGTATTGCTGCAACACGCTGTCGTACATTTGCCCGTGAGACAGTGTGTTGGAATCAAAGGTTAAGGAAACCGCCGCCGGCTTGTTTTGATAAAAGGTGCAGATCTGGACGTCCTCCAAAGTGCTGCTTTGGGTTACGGTGGTGCTTTTCCGCTCCTGACCGAACACCGTCAGCTTTTCTCCCTGACTGTTTTGAAAGGTGGCGGTGGACTCGATCTGGTAGGTTTGCCCCGGAACAAAGGCTTTTCCGTACATTTTAATGCCGAATTTGCCGTTTGTCAGCCCCTCCGGCCCCGGAAGGAACAGACAGTCGCTGCCATGATAAAGATTCATGCCGTATTTCTCCAGGCTCCAGTCCGGCTGGTTGACAAGGGTGGAATAGGCGGTAACGCAGTACTGCCCTTCCTGTTCCCCCTCGATCAGATAGGGATCCATAGACAGATAAGGCGTTTCCGGCTCGGCAGGGATTTCTTCAAAAACTGCCTCTACCTCCGTGGGCTCTGAAAGGGAGGAAAGAGTTAAGGAAATCTGCTGTTCTGTGTAATACTCCGTTGCCTCGCCGTTGATCAGCACTCGTGCAAGGCGGTATCCCTCCTGAGGGGTTATGGTGAACACAGGGGAGGTGCCCTCCTCGGCTGCAAAGATCTGCCCGTCGGTCAGCTGCTGGTTTAAGGCGTTCTTTCCGTCTGCATCTGCCTTGTTAACCGCAACCGTCCCCGCGCCTGAAATTTTGGCGGAAATTTCATGGTATGTAATCGTTTCCTCAATTTTGAAATTTTTCAGATAATAGCCCATTTTCCCGCCCCACACATCAGTTGCCTGAGCCTTATTGTGAAAAATAATGAAAAAGACCTCTGTAATTTTCAGCTCGGAAGCCCCCTCCTTTTTCCACCAGTAATCCTGAGATACTGTCAGATCCTCAAAGGGCAGGGAGGGGTACCAGTAATGCTGATTGGTGACGGTTGTCTGGTATTCAGTGTGATTGGTGGAATAGTCCACCTGGGTGTTGTTCAAAACAACGCCGTTCAGCAGGCTGGTAGGGGCATTGGAGGCTGCATTTTCCCCCAGAATTTTCCGATGGGTTTCACTCAGCGTGTATTTTCTGCCGGGGAATACCTGCAGGTTCAATCCGGGAGAGTGGATCCTGGTCTGGGATAACAGATAGGTTCCGTCCTCCTGCTGGGAAGAAAGAGTTTCGGCATACAGGGCATTTTGTGAAATCACCGGCTCACTGCCCGACACCTTGCTCCAGCCCTGCAGATCCGTTTGAAAATCCGCTTCATACACTGTGCCGGTTTGGGAATAGGTTTTAAGCTCCTCTGCTGCCGCCGGCATCAAAACAAGCAGCAACAAGGCCGCCGTCAGCATGAAAAAAATCGTTCGTTTCAAAATTCATCTCTCCTTTTCTGGCTTTATAATTTCATTATATTTTTTCTTCCCGGCGCTGTCAAGCCAAAAAAAGCTGCCGATAAAAACCAAAATAAATGTCCTTTTCAAATTGCAACCGAAGGAAAACTGTGATATAATGAAGATATCGTGATATTTGCCGGATAAATCGTTGGTGAATCGGAGGAATGGGGTATGGGAATCTATCTTTTGGCGGAGCCGTCCTATCAGAGCAGCCCTTGGTATGACAGTATTTCCAAAAGCCTGATCAGGGAGGCAAAGCAAAAAAGAATTTTTGTGGACAATTATCATCAGAAACATCAATATTCCGAAACGGATCTGATCCTGTTAATCGGCTCTACCCCCTTTTGGATCACCTCCGCCATCAACCGTCTTCGTCGGGAGCACAAGGCGCTGCTGCTGTTGATCAGTCCGCTGCTTTGCGATCTTCCGGTCAGCAGCGTTGTTCCGGATACCTATTCCTCCATGCAGGAAGTCCTCGCCTATTTTAACCACTGGGGAAGATGCCGGACGGCACTGTACGGGATCAATCCCTCCTCTGCAATGGATCTTTCAAAGGAAGCCGCCTTTGGCCAGCCCGGGCATGTGTTTTACAACCATGCTGATTCCATCGCCTGTTTTCGCAATTTTTTTGAAAAAGCAGAGCAGTATGACTCTGTCATTTGCGCCAATGATTCCATCGCCTTTTCTCTGATCCGCCAGCTGGAGCAGTACCAGCCCGGGTTTTTCCGCCGGTTTTTCATCATCAGCTTTCACAAGGGCTGCCTGTCTTCCTTTGTGAAGCCCACTCTCACCTCGGTGCAATGTCACTATGACGAGTACGGAAAGGCGGCAATGGCAATCTATTTCCAGCTGCTGAAAAACCCCATGATTTCGGGTATTACCATCCGCATCAAGGGCAGTCTGATTCCGGGAGAAACCACTGAATTTCTTCCGGTTCCGGAAACGGTGACTTCCTTTCCCGTTTCACAGGAGGATTCCTGTGATTTTTATCAGGATCAGGCCTTAACGCCCTGGCTCTGTCTGGAAAAGCTGCTGTGCCTGTGGGATGAAACCGATCAGCTGATTTTAAAGCTGCTCCTTCAAAAGGAATCCTACGAGACCATTGCCGCACAGTCGTTTTTATCTGTAAACGGGGTAAAATACCGGTTAAAACGGCTGATGGAGCACTGCGGCATTGAAAACAGAAAAGCTTTGGAATATTATTTGACGGAATACCTGCACTGGCCCCAATAGGAACTTGCCCAAAAGAGAGGGCTTGCTTTTTTGCAAACTACTTGACAAAAGACGAAAAAAATGGGATAATAATATGTAAAATGAATTTGATTTCGGAGGAAGGCTTATGAAGTATGCGGCGGCGGCAATCATTGCCCTTGGGGCGCTGGCGGTTTATCTGGCTCGGGTTCTGTTTCGGACGGTGAAAAAACGGGAGCCGGAGGACAGGGAGTTGGTGATGGTGAAGCTGGCAGGGCTGCTGGTAGCAGTGGCCGGCGTGGTACTTTTGTTTTTTTCAGACCGAATGTAGGGAGGTATTTTGGTGGGACAAAAAAATCTGGACAAGGTGTACAACCCAAAGGATTTTGAACAGAAAATTTATGAGATGTGGAGTGAAAATGGGTATTTTACGGCGGATGCAACCAGTAAAAAGCCGCCCTTTTCCGTGGTCATTCCCCCTCCTAACGTAACCGGACAGCTGCACATGGGGCACGCTCTGAATGTAACCCTGCAGGATATTCTGGTGCGTTATAAAAGAATGGCCGGCTTTGAAACGCTGTGGGTGCCCGGATATGACCATGCGGGCATTGCCACCCAGATCAAGGTGGAGGAGGTGCTTCGCAAGGAGGAAGGCTTAACCCGCTATGATTTGGGCAGAGAAAAATTCCTAGACCGGGTGTGGGACTGGAAGAACAAGTACGGCAGCACGATTGTTAACCAGATCAAGCGCATGGGCTGCTCCTGCGACTGGAGCAGGGAGCGGTTTACCATGGACGAGGGCTGCTCCAAGGCTGTGCGCCGGGTGTTTGTGGATTTATATGAAAAGGGGCTCATTTATCAGGGCAGCCGGATCATTAACTGGTGCCCCAAATGTACCACCGCTTTGTCTGACGCAGAGGTGGAATATCAGGAGCAGGCAGGCCATTTTTGGCATATTAAATATTATTTTAAGGATAGCGACGAATATGTGATCCTGGCCACAACCCGTCCGGAAACCCTGCTGGGAGATACGGCTGTGGCAGTGAATCCCAAGGATGAGCGTTATCAGCATTTGGTGGGAAAAACCTTGATTCTTCCCTTGGTGGGCAGAGAAATTCCCCTGATTGCAGACGATTATGTGGATATGGAATTCGGAACAGGGGTGGTAAAAATCACTCCCGCTCACGACCCCAACGATTTTGAGGTGGGTCAGCGGCACAATTTGGAGCAAATTAAAGTGCTGAACGATGACGCTACCATCAACGAATACGGCGGAAAATACCAGGGAATGGATCGGTATGAGGCCAGAAAACAGATGGTTGCCGATCTGGAGGAGCAGGGCTTTTTGGTTAAGGTGGAGGAGCATTCCCACAATGTGGGGCAGTGCTACCGCTGCGGAACCACGGTGGAGCCCATGACCTCCAAGCAGTGGTTTGTGAAAATGGAGCCGTTGGCAGAGGAAGCCCTGCGGGTTGTGCGGGACGGTACCATTTCCTTTATCCCCGACCGTTTTTCCAAAACCTATCTGAACTGGATGGAAAATGTGCATGACTGGTGCATTTCCCGTCAGCTTTGGTGGGGGCACCGGATTCCCGCCTTTTACTGTCAGGACTGCGGCCATACGGCCGTTTCAGAAACGGATCTTACCGTCTGCCCCAAATGCGGCGGCCCGGTGAAGCAGGATGAGGACGTGCTGGATACCTGGTTCAGCTCCGCCCTGTGGCCTTTTTCCACCCTGGGCTGGCCGGAGGAAACGGAGGATCTGAAAAAATTCTATCCTACCAGCGTGCTGGTGACGGCCTATGATATTATTTTCTTCTGGGTGGCCAGAATGATTTTCTCCGGCATGGAGCATAAAAAGGAAATGCCCTTCAAGCATGTGTTCATCCACGGGATTGTCCGGGATGAGCAGGGCAGAAAAATGAGCAAATCCTTAGGAAACGGCATCGATCCCTTAAAGCTGATTGACGAATATGGAACAGACGCGCTGCGCTTTACGCTGGTCACAGGCAACTCTCCCGGAAACGATATTCGTTTTTCTTGGGATCGGGTTCAGGCCAGCCGGAACTTCGCCAATAAAATCTGGAACGCTTCCCGGTTTGTGCTGATGAATCTGGAAACAGACAGCTGCGATTTGCCGGAGCAGGACAAGCTGCAAACAGAGGACAAATGGATTCTCAGCCGGTTCCAGAAGGTGGCGGGTGAGGTTAACGATAACTTGAATAAATATGAGCTGGGGGTTGCCTCTGCTAAGCTGTACGACTTTATTTGGGACGAGTTCTGCGATTGGTATATTGAGCTGGTAAAGCCCCGCCTGTACGGAGACGACAAGGAGGCGAGCCTGGTGGCTCAGCGGGTGCTTTGCTATGTGCTGTCTAACACCATGTGTCTGCTGCATCCCTTTATGCCCTTTATTACAGAGGAAATTTGGCAGTGTCTGCCCCATCAGGAGGGAGACAGCATTATGATTCAGCCCTATCCTCAGTACAGGGAGGAGCTGGTGTTTGAACAGGAAGAAGCAAGGATGGAGCAGATCATGCAGATGATCAAAAGCATCCGGAACCTGCGGTCTGAAATGAATGTGCCCCCGTCCCGAAAGGCACAGGTAATGATTGTGGCAGAGCAGCAGTCTGTATATGACCATGCAGCTCCCTTCTTTGAACGGTTGGCCTCTGCCAGCGGTCTGACTGTGGCGGCGGACGAAACGGGAATTCCGGAGGATACTGTATCCGTTGTGATTCCCGGCGCAAAGGCCTTTTTGCCCTTAGGAGAGCTGGTAGATAAGCAAAAGGAACTGGAGCGGCTGCAAAAGGAGCAAGCTCGCCTGGAAGGAGAAATCAAGCGGGTAGAAGGCAAGCTGGCCAATGAAAGCTTTGTGGCAAAGGCACCGGCTCACCTGGTTCAGCAGGAGCGGGACAAAAAAGAAAAATATGAGGAAATGCTTCGGCAGGTGCTGGCGGGAATCGAAAAAATGAAAGCATGACCTAGGGCGAACGAAAAGCTCCCTTCTTTTCGTTCGCTTTTTT
>JAXEOR010000069.1:0-3782 GCA_034117945.1 Clostridia bacterium
ACCCCCATCAGTATTATGTGGATCTGTCCCAAAAGCTGTGGGATATTCGCGCCGATCTGCTGGCCAAGTGCGGAAAATGAGGGATACCTGAAGTTTTAAAGGATCCATAAACAGACAAAAAGCAGCTATGCCCTATCAGCAGGACAGGGTACATAGCTGCTTCATGTTTTGCAGAGTCATAGGATTATCCCCGCTGGTGCAGCGGCACATAAGGCATTTTTTCCGCCACGGAGGTATAGGCCGGGCGAATGATTTTGTTGGCGTTAATCAATTCCTCCATCCTATGGGCACTCCAGCCTGCGATTCTGGAAATGGCAAATACCGGTGTATACAGCTCCTCAGGAAGATCCAGCATGGAATATACAAACCCGCTGTAAAAATCTACGTTGGCACTGACTCCTTTATAAATTTTTCGCTTTTCCTCAATGACCTTGGGAGCCAGCCGTTCTACATTGGAATATAGCTGAAATTCCTTAGATCGACCCTTTTCTTGAGACAATTGCTCTACAAAGCCCTTAAAAATATTGGCTCGTGGATCGGACAAAGAATAAACTGCGTGCCCCATCCCGTAAATCAAGCCCGCCTTATCAAAGGCCTCTTTATCCAGCAGCTTTTCCAGATAACGCTTGATTTCCTCGTCGTCATCCCAATGACGCACCTGACGCTTCATATCATGGAACATCTGGGTTACCTTGATATTGGCGCCTCCGTGCTTAGGACCTTTCAAAGAGCAAAGGGATGCGGCGATGGAGGAATAGGTGTCTGTTCCGGAGGAGGTCACCACATGGGTGGTAAAGGTGGAGTTGTTGCCGCCTCCGTGTTCTGCATGAAGCACCAGGGCGATATCTAATATTTTTGCTTCCAGTGCGGTATATTTTTTATCCGGTCGCAGCATACGGAGAATGTTTTCTGCTGTGGACAGATTGGGGTCGGGATGGTGGATATATAAGCCCTTTCCTTTGATATAATGGCGATATGCCTGATATGCGTATACCGATAAAAGAGGAAAGTTGGCAATCAGCTGAATACACTGGCGCAGCACGTTAGGTAAGCTGGTGTCGTTAGCATTTTTATCGTAAGAATATAATGTGAGAACGCTTCTGGCCAGAGAATTCATAATATCCTGGTTAGGCGCCTTCATAATCACGTCCCGGACAAAATTGGTGGGAAGGGTGCGGTAGGACACCAGCAGCTTTGAAAATTGGGACAGCTGCTCCTCTGTGGGCAGGATGCCGAATAAAAGAAGATATACCGTTTCCTCAAAGCCAAACCGGTTATCTGCAATAAAGCCCTTTACCAGATCGTTGATGTTCCAGCCCCGGTAGTACAGCTCCCCCTCGCAGGGAACCGAAACTCCATCCACTGTTTTATGAGATGTAATCGTAGAGATTTCTGTCAGGCCTGTTACCACGCCTTTTCCGTCCAGGTCACGCAGCCCCCGCTTAACCTGATGCACCTGATATAGCTTAGGGTCAATATTGCTGTTGCTGCGGCAAACTTCCGCAAGAGAGTAAATTTCCGGCGTGATTGCAGAGTAATTTCTCATGATGTTGTCCTCCCTTTTCTTTTTATAAATTTTATTATCCCCCCATTTTATATTATAGTCTTTTTTATCAATTAAGTCAAGAAAAATTTTCCTAAAGAAAAAAAGACAAACCTGCAGAGTGTTTTTCACTTCTGCAAATTTGTCTTTTGGGGATGCCAGTTATTTTAATGTAATTTCAATCACAGTGTCAATGGGATCGGGCAGAGCAAAGGTGCCGTAGGTATGAGGATTGAGGGCGATAAAGGTATAGTCGGGATAGCTTTGGGTCGTCCAGTTTTTCCCCAAAGGAAGCTCCACGCCGTTTTGCAGCAGCCGCACCTTTTGGATTTGCTCTTCGCGGATATGAACAGGTATGGCGCCGATGATAGGCTCCATCACGTGGGCGTATATTTTATTTCCGTTTTGGGTATACCGGCCGAAATCCGGTTTTTGCAGAGCACTGGCACCGCACTGATAAACAGATGCGCCGTTTTTATGCATCCATTCTCCTACCTGGGTCAGAATGTCTACAGATTCCTGAGGAATGTTTCCTTTTGCATCCGGTCCCACATTCATTAGCATATTACCGTTTTTGCTGACGCACTCGATCAGCTTTTTGATGATACATTCCGCTGGCTTGAAATCGTGATCATAATAGCAGTAGCCCCAGTGGTTGTTCATGGTCAGGCAAGCCTCCCAGGTCATAGGCTGGCCGTTTTCCCGCAGAATTCCTTCAGGAGGAATGATTTGCTCGGGAGAAACAAAATCTCCTGCATATTCGTTGGGATGATCCGACAAAGCACTGCCAAATCCGCCGCCGCTGGCCTCCAAACGGTTATCAATCAAAACATTAGGCTGCAGCTGACGAATCATGCGAACCAATTCTGTGGCTTTCCACTTTTCACCGATCATGGTATCGTAGGAGAAATCAAACCAAAGAATGTCTATCTGCCCGTAATTGGTGCAGAGTTCCCGCACCTGACCGTGCATATACTCCAGATAGCGGTCAAAATTCTCCTGATCTGCGTGATTCTTATATTCCTCTTTTCCCCGCTTGGGATGGTAACAGTCGTGATAATGAGGATAGTCCGGATGGTTCCAGTCAATGATGGAATAATACAGACCCACCTTAATTCCTTCTGCCCGGAATGCGTCTACATATTCCCGGATCAGATCCCGTCCGGCCTTGGTGTTGGTAGCCTTAAAATCGGTCAGCTGACTGTCAAACAGACAGAATCCGTCGTGATGCTTGGCGGTCATCACAGCGTATTTCATGCCAGCCTTTTTGGCAAGCTTTGCCCATTTTTGGGGGTCATAATCCACCGGATCAAATTCTTCAAAATACTGCCGGTAGGTTTCATCAGACAGCTGCTCCGACCCCCGAACCCATTCTCCCCGGGCAGGGATAGCGTATAACCCCCAGTGAATAAACATACCAAACCGGTCTGCCTCAAACCATTTGACTCGTTCTTCTCTTGTCATTGCAAAAGACCTCCTGCGTTTTTATTAAAATCATGAACATTATACAGGAAAGAAAAATAAATGTCAATACAAAAGTTAATCGAATACTGATTTTGTTGTTCAATTGTCAATGATGGGTGATGCTTTTCTAAAAAAATAAAAAGTTCAACCCCGAGCTTGCCCTTGTCAAGGTGGATTGATGGAAATTTTCAATAGAAAATACGATTGCCTTATATCACGTCTAAATATTTCTGCAACATCCCGCTTCTCCCATGGGCGAATTAAATGCATTGGGAAAACAGTATGTCCCGAAACGCAGTGAAAGCAATTTTTTCAGAATCAGCTGATCAAGATCGGCGGCGGAATAAACAGGGAAAACCCAGCAAATATATCGGGTCGAAATACAGAAAAAGGACAGCCTTTTGCCATCGCATGAGGTCTTTGCAGACAGTTCTTCTGTCTCTTGGTATACAGGGAGACATAGCGGCAGTAATGATGAAAGGCTGTCCGTTCAGAGAAAAGGAGCTTTTGAATTTCAGCGCTGTTAAAGCCGGTAAGGGAATTGCCACTGGCGTTCCTTTAAGGTTCGAGAACGGAAGTAACGGGGGGGACAATGAGAATATTTTTTAAAGTCCTTTGAAAAATGAGAAATATCGTCATAGCCTACCATGGCCGCAATTTCGCTGATGGAAATTTGCGTGTAAAGCAGAAGATTGCGGCTATAATCCATTTTCTTTTGAAATACATACTGCAAGGGAGTGATGCCAAAGTAAGATTTAAATAGGCGGCATAAGTA
>JAXEOR010000070.1:0-18343 GCA_034117945.1 Clostridia bacterium
GTATTCATCAAGAGATATTGAGACAGCATGCAAAAGGGACATAAACTTTATGTATCTTCTGGAAGCATACAATATTCAAAAATTGCACAATAAGACGATAGCCAACCGTCAGGGGCAATTTTTGCATGAGATAAAAGCAGCGTAAAAAGAGAAAAGCAAAATTGAAGAGTTCGTAAAATGACGAGCTTCGTTTTGTGTACCCAAAATTCAAAAAAATTTTAAAAGTTATCAGCATTTTGGGCAGAAAAAGAGGGCGTTGCCTCAATTCAGTAAAAATTCACTTATTGAGACACGCCCTTTTTGTAATAAAAAATTATTGCTACATTTTTGCATATTTGCCCGGAGAAATTCCGGCGCTTGCAGTGAAGGTGCGGATAAAATTCGAATAATCCCGAAAGCCGCACATGAGAGCAGTATCGGATACGTTATAGCCCGCCTTTAGGTATTTCTTTGCTTCGGAAATCCGTTTTCCGATCACATATTTCATTACAGTAGTGCCCAAAGTGTCTTTAAAAATTCGGCAAAGCTGATTGACGGAAATATAGCAGCTTTTGGCGATTTGCTCCAGAGTCAGTTCTTCGCTGAAATGGCGGTTGATATATAAAATAGCATTTTGAAGAGGATCGGTCCGGCCGAAAACCGATTGCTGGGGAGCAGGCTGGCGTTGTGAAAACAGTTGATTTACAAAGGCCAGTAAAATGACCGCCGTGCTGGTTTTGATCACGTCGTCTCCGGTTGGGTAGGCCTGATCAAAGGAGCGAAGGAGCATCAGCATGCGATCCAGCTCCTGCTGCTTTAGATGCAGTCTGTGAGAAAAGCCGGGAGGCCGCTTGTAAAAGCACCGAGACAGATCCGTTTCATCCGAGGACGAGGAGAAGAGAAAATCGGGGTGAATTTGTATCACATAACGCTCAACTGCCGTATTTTCCTGGAAGGTCACCTTGTGTGCTTCAAACTGATTGGCCAAAAACAGATCGCCGTCACAAGCTTCATAGACCTGATCGTTAATGAGAAAATTTTTTCCTCCCTTTAGGCAAAGAAGCAGCTCGCAGCAATTATGGGTGTGAATTTCACTGTCCGGATTGTTGACGGTAGAATGATAAATCCCGAAGGCTTTTGATTTGCTGGCAAATTCCAGTGCATCGGTGCAATGAGAAAAAAGAACATTCATTGGTTTTTCCCCCTTCCGAAGTATATTGTAACACAAAATGGTGAAATGTGCAAGAAAAAAAGTATAAAAAGCAAGGAAAGTGCAATTTTCACATGCTATACTTAGGGTAGAAAGATTACTAAAGGAGTGATGGATGATGGAACTGCGTTGTGCGTCAAATCCGAAAGACGTGAAGCACTATACCACCGAACGATTGAGAGAGGAATTTCATATCAGCGGGCTGTTTACCTATGACAATGTGAAGCTGGTTTACAGCCATATTGACAGGATTATTACCGGAGGTGCGATGCCAGTTCGGCGGGAGCTGAAGCTGGAGGCCGGCAAGGAGCTGGCGGCGGAATATTTCTTGCAGCGACGGGAGATGGGCTGCATTAATATCGGAGGCAAGGGAATCATTTCCGTTGACGGTACGGAGTATGAAATGAATCCCCGGGACGGCATTTATATCGGCATGGGAAATCAGGAAATTTCCTTCCGGTGCGTCGACCCGGCCAACCCGCCGAAATTTTATATCAGCTCCTGCCCGGCTCACAAAACCTATCCTACGGTGAAAATTGATATTACAAAAGCCAAAAAGGTGCCCTGCGGCACGGTAGAGGATTGCAACAAACGGGTGATCAATCAGTATATTCACCCGGAGGTGATGCAAAGCTGTCAGCTGGCCATGGGCTTGACTCAGCTGGAGCCCGGCTCTAACTGGAACACCATGCCCTGCCACACCCATGACAGAAGAATGGAGGTCTATCTGTATCTGGACATGGGCGAAAATGACGTAGTGTTTCACATGATGGGCGAACCCAATGAAACCAGGCACATTATTATGCACAATGAGGAAGCGGTGATCAGCCCCAGCTGGTCCATTCACAGCGGCGTGGGCACCAAGGCCTATTCCTTCATTTGGGCAATGTGCGGGGAAAATCAGGAATTTGACGATATGGACTTTATCGAAACCAAGGATTTGAGATAGGAGGAGCGGTTATGTTTGATTTGCATGGAAAGGTAGCGCTGGTCACCGGTGCGTCCTACGGCATCGGCTATGCCATTGCCAAGGGCTTTGCTCAGGCAGGAGCTACCATTGTATTTAATGACATTAAGCAGGAACTGGTGGACAAGGGCTTGGCCTCTTACGAGGCGGATGGAATCAAGGCTCATGGCTATGTCTGCGATGTGACGGACGAGGAAGCGGTGCAGGCCTTGGTGACCCAAATTGAACAGGAAGTGGGAGTCATTGATATTCTGGTGAACAATGCCGGAATCATCAAGCGGATTCCCATGTGCGAAATGAGTGCAGCGGAATTCAGACAGGTCATAGATGTGGATTTAAATGCTCCCTTTATCTGCTCTAAGGCAGTCATTCCTTCCATGATCAAAAAGGGGCACGGAAAGATTATTAATATCTGCTCCATGATGAGCGAGCTGGGAAGAGAAACGGTTTCTGCCTATGCGGCAGCTAAGGGCGGCCTGAAAATGCTGACCAGAAATATCTGCTCTGAATACGGGGAGTATAACATTCAGTGCAACGGAATCGGCCCGGGCTATATTGCAACACCTCAAACGGCACCCCTGCGGGAAAAACAGCCGGATGGTTCCCGCCACCCCTTTGATTCCTTTATCATTGCCAAAACTCCGGCGGCAAGATGGGGAACGCCGGAGGATTTGGTTGGCCCGGCAGTGTTTCTGGCCTCTGACGCTTCTAATTTTGTCAACGGCCATGTGCTGTATGTAGACGGCGGTATTTTAGCTTATATCGGAAAGCAGCCGTAACCAAAACAGGAATCTTTCTATTTGATTGATCAGAAATCAGAAAAGGCCTCTGCATTGTGATCAAAATGCGGAGGCCTTCGTTTATGCCATTTTTATTTAATGTACTGCTTCGCGATTTGCTCCATAGCCGCTTCATCCCGAGGATCCGGCACCGTAACACCGGAGAACAAGGACCAGTGCTCGGTATGCTCCAAGGTTTCGCCGGGAGCCGTTTTTTTCAGGGGACTAATGCTTTCCATTTCCAGCATCAGGCTGTTGGTATAGGTCTCGAAGGACATGCCTGCGTCGGGATACTGCGCCGATTCGTCAATGGCAAACTGCTTGACAAACAAGTCCCCGTTTAAGAAATAGGCGGCGTATCCATGCTCGCTGTTGATGCCGAATTTAATGGGATGATCCGCCTTGGGATCCTGCTGTAAGGAGATAAACCGATCCCCCCAATACACCCGCTTATCGGTCATGCGTGTGTAAGGCCACAGAGCCAGAACACGGTTGCCCAGCAAAACGGTATCCTTTTGAGGCTGAGGAACAAATTCCAGCCCGCCCCGAGCCAGCACCGTTAATCCCCATGCGGCAAATTCCACATCCCAGGCACCCAGATTGGTGATTTTATGTACCACCGTTACTCTGGCATCTTTAGGACACATGGTAACCTCCAGTACCATTTGCAGCTGGGTCCACTTCTGGGGAGGAGGGGTAAGGCGAACGCCGTTTTCAATTTCCTCCCATGCAACCGGCTCATTGTCAGGATAATAGGAGCGAGGTGCGGCCTCCGGACTGGTCCACAGCCGATGGCCTCCCCGGATATACCAGGTTGCGCCCTTGCCGTATGCCTGATCCATTTCTTCTCCTGCCATAGAGGATTCCACCTGGGTATCCTCGCAGAAAATGTTTTGACCGCCCACCCAGCCGAACCGGATGATCCGGGGACCAAAGTCCAGGGTGATCAAAAGTTCCGCCTTGCCGTTGCTCAGCCGCAGGCAATTGCCCCAGCTGCCGTAAGTTATTTGTTCCAAGCTCATAGATCGTTTCTCCTTTGATATTATTCAGATTGTGTATTCATCAGTCCGTAGCCGCCGTCCTTCCGGCGGTACACCAGGTCGGTGGCCAGAGTATCTGCATTTTGGAACAGGAAAAAGGTGTGTCCCAGCAGATTCATCTGCAAAATGGCCTCCTCCACGCTCATAGGCTTGATCTGCACCGATTTGGTACGGACAATTTTGAATTCCTTTTCTTCCTCCTCTTCTCCCATGGGTTCAGTTGCCTCCACGACTGAGAAGGAGCCGCTGCGCAGCCGTTTTTCCAGCCGGGTTTTGTTTTTGCGGATTTGCCGCTCCAGCAATTCTTCCACTCTGTCAAAGCAGGAAAGCAGCTCCTCCCCGCTGGCTTCTCCCCGATAAATCATACTGTTGTGGGAGATGGTTGCTTCTACAATTACCTGCTTACTTTTTTTGTGAGGCCGAATGGTAACATTGCAAATGACCTCATCGGGAAAGAATTTATTCAGCTTTCCCAGCTTTTGTTCAGCTTTTCCCCGGACTGCATCCGAAATTTCCATTTTTCTTCCTGTCAATACTAACTTCATTCAGATCACTCCTTGGTAAATAGATATTTGTAATTGCACCTTTATTATACACCATTTTGATCTGAATTTCAAGTAGATTTTTATAAGTTTTATACAAAATACCACTGAGGGAACCAGCAAAGCCAGTTTTGAACATAGGAGATCGATGCATCCTGCCCGCTGAGAACGGGATAAAACATCACAAACAGAATGGCCGCCCCGCCCAGATAAGCCCACATAACCCCTTTCATTTTGGGAAATTTGTTCCACAAATACAGGAATACATACACCAAAGAAAGAATGAGGAAGGGGGTACAGTTAAAGTAGTGATAAATAAACACAATCCGGGAGACCAGCACCCAGGGCAGGAGCTGAGCCAAATAGCCGCAGACAATCTGCCAGGAGATGGTGTCCCTGCGGCGGATGCCGATCACAGCGGTAGCGATCAGGGCAATCAGCCCGCCCCACCAGATCAGAGGGTTGCCGAAGGTGGCCAGAGTGCTGATACCGCCGGTCATGGTTTCCTGCCGGTAAAATACCATGGGCTTGACCATCACAAGCCATTCATACCAAGGGGAGGAATAAGGATGCTCCGCTTTGAGCTGACTGTGATAATTGTACATATCAAACTGATTGTTCCAAACGGTCTGCCAGCTTTGCCCGGCGCATTTGGTCCAGGGCAGATAGGACAGGACATAAATGATTACCGGAATGGCCACAAAGAAAATCAGACACCACAGGCAGCGCCGGAGAGCTGTTTGGGAAAACTGCTTCTTTTCCCGTTTCCAGGTGATGATCAAATCAGCAAAAAACAGCACCGCCAGCCCTGCTCCTGCATAAATACAGGTCCATTTTGAGGCTGCGCCCAGCCCGAAGGAGATGCCGCACAGCGCCAGACTGCGGTAGCTGTGGGTTTGTAAATATTCCGCCATAAACAGCGTCATCCACAAAATAAAGAACAGGGCATAGGTATCAATGGTGGCAATTCTGGTTTGGGAAAAATGCATAAAATCAAGGGCAAACAGTCCGCAGCCCAGAACTGCTGCCCGGGTGCGGTGAAACAGCCGCTTGCAAAGGGCGTAAAACAGAGGCAGCATGGCGCAGCCCAGCAGGGTTCCCACAAACCGCCAGCCAAAGGGGGTCATGCCAAACAAGGAAATTCCCAGAGAAATCAGCACCTTCCCCAGGGGCGGGTGAGTGGTTTCATAGGGACTGAGGTGGTGAATAAATTCATAAGCGGTGCGGGCATGATAAATTTCATCAAAATAAGTGCTGTTTTTGTAGGTAGGTTCGTAAACAGCAGCGTCCTGCTCGTCTATCAGCCGCTCCCAGGCTTGATCGGAGGGAATGTCAATCAATTGTCCGTCTGCTGCATAAACTGCCAGCTCCCCGATACTCCCCTGGCTTTGAAAGATGCGGAGGAAAAGATACCGCCCCGAAAGAGAGGTATCCATCCGCTGCCAGCTGAAGCAATAGGGACTTTCCAGCGTTCCGATCTGCTGCTGCTCTCCCAAGGGCTGATCCGCCAGATAAAATTCATAGTTTGCCTGAGAAATGCCGGCATAGACCAGCACCCGCGAAAGGTCATACTGCTTTCCCAGGTCAATGCGAAGAATGGTTCCGGGCTGCGCCTCCCAAAAGGTTTGAGGTGCCTTGGTATCTCCCAGCTGAAAAAAGGCCAGCAGGGAATAAACCAGGGTAATGACAGCGGCAAAAAATACGTCCTTTTTGGTCATGGTGCGGATTTCTCCTTTCCGGTTGCATAATAAATGAAAGCACCTGCTCCCAAGGTGAGCAGTGAAATGACGGTAATGGCAGAAGGGGCAACCTGACTGTAGTCATCCAGGGTGGCGATTAAAACAGTCAGCACATTCAGGAAGTTTACAGCCGCCGCAGCCAAAAAGCTATATAGGCAAAGCTTGTTTTCCTCCCGACTGTCTGTATAGGCCGCCGCCAACAGCAGGATGGCAGGGAACCAGTACCGTTCATGCATCATAGGACCGAACAAAAAGAGGGTGGTCATCATCACTGCGGCTGACAGCCAGGGACTCTTTTTCCAGCGGAAAAAGCATAGCAGTCCCGCCGCAATGCCCACAACAATCATCACCTTTCCCCAAAACCCGTAGGTGGCGAACAAAAAGGGCTGATCAATGGGTGCCCAGTTCGCCCCCAGCAGGCCGTACAGATTAAAGGCATTGATGGTAGCATAAGGATAGCCTCCGGTCATAGTGCCCAGATATTTTTCCAAAATCACGGTATAATCTCCTCTGCAAAAGGGAAGGGAGAAGACTGCAACCACCAAAACGCCTGTGATCAAAGCCTTGGCATATTCTCTGACCGGGTGGCTTTTATCAAAATAAAAAGCGGCCATCATGGGAAAAAACAGCAGTGCCTGGGGCTTGATCAGCAAGGAGACTGCCAAAGCAGCGGCGCTTTTGATCCGGTGATTTCTCCAAAGAATCGCAAGAATCAAAAAGAGACACCAGACCGAGTCAATCTGTGCCCAAACTGCTGAATTTAAGATCAGAAGAGGGCAGAACAGCAGGGCGGCAGCAGTGATCAAACCGGCCTTTTCTCCCCGTTTTTGAAATGCGATCCGGGAAAGCAGCCATGCAATTCCCAGATCCGCCAAAACAGCAGGCAGGCGCAGAAGCAGTGCCGCCAGAGGCTGGATATATTCCAGATTCAGCTTGGTAAACAACCATCCCAAGGGATACAAAATATAAAAATATCCGGGCGGATAGTCACAAAAAGAGGTGGATTGATAAAAATCCCCCGGGCCGAATTCATACAATTGCTTTGCCCATATAAAAAAGCAGGCCTGGTCGGTGGGATGCCCCCAGGCACCCTGCAAGGAAAGACCCAGCCGGATCAATAAGCCGGCGGAAAATAATACAAAAAACAGCTTGTTTTTTTTCATACTTCCTCCTTCACACAGGAAATATAGCTGTAATCCTGGTCTGAAATCATTTGAATTTGACCGAAGCCGGATTCGGTTAAGCTGTGCCGGATGAGGCTGGCATACATTTTTTCCTGCTGTTCTCCCAAAAAGATGAGTCTGCCACCGGGGCGAACCAGCCGCTGCGCCTGACCGATCAAGGGCTCTAAATCCTCAGTAAGCAACGAGACGGGACGGAACACCGCCGTATCAAACACCCGATCGTGAATGTCGGCAAGGGTTCCCTCAAAGGAAATCATATGCCTTCCGGCTGCTGCAATTTTCTGCTGCTCCTTGGACACCCGGTTGGCCACCGCCAGCAAGCGAGCCGGCTTATATTTTAAAAAGGCCTTCAGCATTTGGGGGGAGATGTGATAGCAGATCAGCTTGCTTCCCTCGGGCTGTGCGCAAAGGCCTGCCAGATACTCTGTTTTTTTCTCTTTTGAGTAGGTTAAGGGCAGAAATTCTGTTACTGCTTTTTGAAAATCACTGTTCATTCCATCGAATCCTTTCCTTCAAATTACCGTTTCAATTATTCTTATTGTATCATGCCTGTTCTGCGATTTCAAGCATATTTTCAAAAAAGCAGGAAAAAATAACAAAAAAAGGGGGCGGGAAGATGTTTACTTCTTTTCTGAGAACGGTCATTTTGTATTTTGTATTAATTGTATTTTTAAGAATTATGGGCAAACGGCAGATCGGAGAGCTGCAGCTGACAGAGCTGGTGGTAACGCTTTTGATTGCAGATCTGGCGTCTATTCCCATGCAGGCAATGGACATTCCCCTGCTGACCGGATTAATCCCTATGGCCACTTTGCTGGTGTTGGAAATCGGGGTGTCCTATTTAACGCTGAAAAGCCCTTGGTTTCACAGGCTGGTGTCCGGTTCGTCTATGGTTTTGATTGATCACGGGAAGATCGACCGGCAAACCTTAGCCAAGCTTCGGTTTACCCTGGAGGATTTGATTGAAGAGCTTCGGCTGAATAATATTGAAAAAATAGAGGATGTGGAATTTGCTGTTTTGGAGACCAACGGCCAATTAAGCGTGTTTCCCAAAAGGGACAAGCGAACGGTAACCCTGGAGGATTTAAAGGGGGAATCCGAGAAGTCAGCCCTTCCCTGGCCGGTGATTCTGGACGGTCATGCGGACAAGCGGGCGATGGAGCGGGTGGGGATCAATCAGGCCTGGGTGATAAAATACTTAAAAAAACAGGGGCTTTCCTCTGTGGGGGAAGTATTCCTATTAAATGTAGACTGCAATCATCAATGTTACCTGGTGAAAAAGGAGGAGTAGCATGCAGCGTTATTGGTTTGCGCTGATCACGGCAGTGTTGGTCGGAGCTGTGATTGGAACAGGAATGTTTTATATCTGCCGCACCTCTTGGGATATGGAGCAGCTGATCCGGTCGGCAGAGGAGGCTTTGGCGGCTCAGGACGAGGAATCGGCACTGCGGTTTCTGAAGGAGGGAGAAGCTCTTTGGGAGGAACGGCAGAATTTTTTAGAAGCTGTGCTGGATCATGCGGCAGTGGAGCAGGTGAGCGCTCCCTTGGCGGAGGCGGCCGCCTTTTTGGAGTATCACCAGCCGGCTCACAGCGCCGCCCGGTGCAGAGCCTTACTTCAAACCCTGCAGGAGCTGCGGGACGGACAGCAGTTTAGCTTTTATAATTTGTTTTAGAGACATCCTCCTTTCTTGACAGCAGAATGGAATTGTAGTATAATCATTTCCATCTGAATGAAAAAGAGGGAGTTTACATGAAACAATTACAGGTTGCTGCGGCCATTTTAAAAAATGAACGGAATGAAATTTTGATTTGTCAGAGACTGCCCAATGCCAAAAACGGAGGGCTGTGGGAATTTCCGGGAGGAAAGATGGAGCCGGGGGAAAGTCCGGAGGAGTGCGCAGTGAGGGAATGCCGGGAGGAGCTGTCGGTAGAAATCCGGCTGACCGGCCCTTTCGGAACAGCCCATTACAGGTACCCCGATTCGGAAATTGATTTTGTCTTTTTTACCGGGGTGATCGAATCGGGCAGTATTGTCAGGAGGGTACATCAGGAGATTTGTTGGGTATCTCCCCGGAAGCTGAAGAACTTTCCCTTTTGCCCGGCGGATGAACCGATTGTGAAGCGTCTTGCCGCTTGGGGGCAAGGGGACGAAGCAGATGATTTTATAAAAATAGAACCTGAGAAAACGGGAGAAAAACATATGTGTGAGTGAGAAAAAGAGAGATTATAAAGATGTAAATTAATTTTTTTAAAAAAAGTATTGACAAAAGAAAGAAAAGAAGGTATAATAAGTTTCGTTCACTAAAATATTAGGAGGAATTGCAATATGAGTACTTTTATGGCGAAAGCCGGTGAGCTGGATAGAAAATGGTATATAATCGATGCCACCGATCGTCCTCTGGGAAGAGTTGCAGCGCAAGCGGCTTCCATCCTGAGAGGAAAGCATCTGCCCACGTTCACTCCTCATGTAGACTGCGGCGAATTTGTGATTATCATTAATGCAGAAAAGGCCGTTCTGACCGGCAAAAAGCTGGATCAGAAGTATTATTACAGACATACCGGCCATGTGGGTGGCTTAAAGGAAACCCAGTACCGGATCCTGATGGCTGAAAAGCCTGAAAAAGCAATGGAATTGGCTGTTTGGGGTATGCTGCCTCATAACACCATCGGCCGCAGCTCCATGAAAAGACTGCGGGTTTATAAAGACGGAAATCACAAGCAACAGGCTCAGAAGCCGGAAGTTTTAGAATAGGAGGATCGTAAACATGGCTGATACGCTTTCATATTATGGAACTGGCAGAAGAAAAAAATCAATTGCCAGAGTAAGATTGCTGCCCGGCAGCGGTAAGGTTACCATCAACGGCAGAGATATTGACGATTATTTTGGTTTGGAAACCCTGAAGGTGATCGTAAAGCAGCCTTTGACTGCCCTGTCCTTAACCGGGAAGTTTGATGTGGTTGCTAAGGTGACCGGCGGCGGATTTACCGGCCAGGCAGGCGCTATCCGGCACGGAATTGCCAGAGCACTGCTGCAGGTGAATGAAGAGGAATATCGTCCTGTACTTAAGCAGGCAGGGTACCTGACCCGCGATCCTCGTATGAAGGAAAGAAAGAAATACGGCTTGAAGGCTGCCCGTCGTGCACCCCAGTTTAGTAAGAGATAATTATTTTATCTACAAAAGGGCGTGTCTCAATAAGTGAATTTTCACTGAATTGAGGCACGCCCTTACTTATTCACTATTACCTATTCACCCTTCCCAAAGGTAATGTCGATTTTTGGAAAGTAATAAGTGATAGTGAAGAGTGAAAAAGTAAGGTGCAAACTCGCTTTGACGAGTTTGATTTAATCATTATAGAAAATTCGGGGTTGTCTCTCCACCCGCTCCACCGTTCCTCCTCTTTCGCAAAAGGTCACGTTCCCGTCGGCTACTCGCTTGCAAGCGCACTCGCTACGCCTTTGGCTCACTACCAACCTTTTGCAAGTATGTGCCTGTGTTCCCCTCAAAAAACGGTATTCCCAGCCAGTGCATCTATGGCTTCAAAGGCAGCATCCAGATACATAAAAAGCAAAGAGAGCAATTGCCCGAAAAAGCAATTGCCCCTTTGCTACGGCTATCATCTATAAAAAAAGCACTTGCTGGCTTTCCTTCTGACAAATCAATCCGCCGGGTGCTCTCCCTTGATGGAAAAGACCGCCCATTCGGCAATATTTGTAGCATGATCTCCAATCCGTTCAAAATATTTCGCAATCATCAGCAAATCTAAGGCATCTGCACCGCTGCTGCGATCCTGCCGGATCATCTTCACCAGCTCATCCTGCACGGTCCGGAACAAAGCGTCCACCTGATCGTCTGCGTCAATCACAGAAAAGGCCAGAGATGCATCCCGTTTCACATAGGCCTCAATGCTGTCATTGACCATTTTAATGGTAGAAGCCGCCATTTGAGAAATGTGAACAGGTTCTTTTAGTCTTGCAAGGGATTCCCCCGAAAGAGTAATTTCGGAAATATCCATCGCCATATCCCCGATTCGCTCCATATCGGTGATCATTTTCAGTGCTGCGGAAATTACCCGCAAATCCCTTGCCACCGGCTGCTGATGCAGCAACAGCTTGTAGCAAATGCGCTCAATCTCCCGTTCCTTTTCATCAATATCCGCCTCCAGCTCTGTGGCTTTCCGGGTCAGATTTTCGTCCGGCTCAGTCAGGGTTTTGACTGCCGCTGCAATGGCGCTTTCCACGCAATTGCCCATCCGGATCAGTTCTTGATTCAAATGCTCCAGCTGCTCGTCAAATTTATTTCGCATTATCCAAACCTCCCTGTGATATAATCCTCCGTCTGCTTTTGAGCGGGGGCAGAAAAGATTTTCTCGGACGAATCAAATTCAATCAGCCTGCCCGTCAGGAAAAACGCTGTATCATCTGAAATTCTTGCCGCCTGCTGAATGTTATGGGTCACAATCAAAACGGTATATTTCTTTTTCAGCTCTTCCATCAGATCCTCGATTCTGGAGGTGGAAATGGGATCCAGAGCAGAGGTTGGCTCATCCATCAAAAGAACCTCCGGCTGGACTGCCAAGGCTCGGGCGATACAAAGTCGCTGCTGCTGCCCGCCGGAAAGACCCAGAGCTGATTTTTTCAGCCGATCCTTGACCTCGTCAAAAATCGCAGCGCCTTTTAAGCTTTCCTCCACAATCTCGTCCAGCTTAGATTTGCTTTTGATTCCGTGAATTCTGGGGCCGTAGGCAATGTTGTCATAAATGCTCATAGGAAAGGGATTGGGCTGCTGAAACACCATGCCCACCTTTTTGCGAAGCAAGGTAGTGTCCACACCCGGCCCGTAAATATCCTCACCGTCCAACAGGGCTTCTCCGGTGATTTTTACATTGTCAACCAGATCGTTCATCCGGTTCAGCGTTTTGAGAAAGGTGGATTTTCCACAGCCGGACGGACCGATCAAAGCAGTAATCCCCTTTTCCCGGACGGACATGGTAATGTCCTTTAACGCATGATTTGCGCCGTAATACAAATTCAAATCTGTTACCTTTATCTTTTCGCTGCTCATACCGTTCCCTCCTTTGCTGCTATTGCACAGAAATCAAGCCGACCTGCCTGCAAATCCGCTGTCCTTGGGCGAAAGCTTTATCTGCAAATCGGTTGTGCAATGCTTGCTTCTGTATTGTTTTCATTTGAAAACCCCCTTCTTTCCTTACACTTTCATTATCCCGCTTTTTTGTAAAATATAAAAGCAGAGAAATGTTAAATGGGTGTAAAATTACTTCTCTCCATCCCCTGCCTCCTTGAAATTTTAAAAAACATCTTGACAAAACCGTATCTATTGTATATACTGTATATATACGATATATACGGAGTGATTTGATGAAGCTTTTGGTTAATAACAGAGACGGTGCCCCCATTTATGATCAGATTTATTCCCAGATCAAAGACCAAATTCTCAGCGGAGAGCTGGCGGAGGAATCTCCCCTGCCCTCTATCCGCAACCTTGCCAAGGATCTGCGGGTCAGCGTGATCACCACCAAACGGGCCTATGATGAATTGGAGAAGGAGGGGTTTCTTTATACCGTAGCCGGAAAGGGGTGCTTTGTGGCTCCGAAAAATCTGGAGCTGATCCGAGAACAAAATCTGAAAAAACTGGAGGAGCATATGCAGGAAATTGTCAGGCTGGCGGCTGTCTGCGGGTTAAGCAGAGCAGACATAATAGAATTATTTTCCCTTTTAAGCGAAGAAAACGAAACAGGAGGAACCATATGAACGCATTAGAACTGTCAGAAGTCAGCAAAAAATACAGCTCCTTTCAGCTGGGGCCTGTCAGTCTGAGTCTGCCCAGGGGCTGTATCATGGGCTTGATCGGTGAGAACGGTGCAGGAAAAAGCACGCTGATCAAGCTGATTTTAAACATGATTCAAAAGGACGGAGGCACCGTTTCGGTTTTGGGTCAAAACCATAAAACCGTTTCTGTCAAAGAAGATTTGGGAGTGGTATTAGACGAGGTGGGGTATCCTGATTGCATCACCCCTCAGCAACTGAACCTTATCTTAAAAAACGTCTATCAAAACTGGGATGAGGAGATTTATTTTTCTTTGTTAAATCAGCTATCTCTTCCCCCTCGCCGGGAATTTAAGCAGTTTTCCCGGGGGATGAAAATGAAGCTGGGCATTGCGGCAGCCCTTTCCCATCATCCGAAGCTGCTGATCTTGGACGAAGCAACCAACGGTTTGGATCCGGTTGTGCGGGATGAGGTAACAGAGCTGTTCAGCGAATTTACCAGGGAAGAATCCCACGCTGTTCTGATTTCTTCTCACATCGTCAGCGATCTGGAAAAGCTTTGCGACTATATCGCCTTTCTCCATCAGGGAAAGCTGCTGCTGTGTGAGGAAAAGGATCGGCTGCTGGAGCAGTATGTCTCGGTTTACGGCACAGCGGAACAAATTTCTGTCCTTCCCGCCGGTGCTGTCATCGGCCGGAAGGAAATGCCCTACGGCGTGCAGGCAGTGGTCAAAAAAGACCTTCTTCCCGCCGGGACAGAAACCTCCCGGATCGGCATTGAAGATCTGTTTCTCTTTATGGCAAAGGAAGAGCGTTTGCTGAATCAATCCATGTAACACTGATACAAAGGGGGAATTGTTATGAAGGGTTTGTTATGGAAGGATTATTTTATTGCAAAAAAACACTGTCAGATTCTCTTATTAATGGTGGTAATATTTGCCGCCGCAGGGGCAAGGGATCCAGGCAACAGCTTTTTTCTGCTGTATCCTGTTATTCTTACAAGTGCGATTCCCGTTACTCTGATTTCCTATGACGAAAAAAGCAAGTGGACGTTATATGCCGATGTGCTTCCCTGCTCCAGAGCCACTGCGGTCAGCGTGAAATATATCGCCGTATGCATTTCTCTGATCATTTGTCTGGCAGCCACCGAAGGGGCACAGATCATCCGAATGGCAGTCTGTCACAGCTGGGACGCTGTTTTGCTGCTGCAAATATGCTTTTTGTTTGTGACCGTCGGCCTTGCTCTGCCCGGCCTGATGCTCCCTGCCATTTTCCGGCTGGGAACGGAAAAGGGGCGAATTCTTTATTACATTTCCATCGGCGTCATTTGTGCAGCGTCCGGCATTTTAACCGTCAATCGGACAGAAATTTCACACACCCAGCCTCTGTGGATTGCCGCACTGGGAGCGGCGGCCCTGTTTGTCTGCTCCTGGCTGTTAGCCATTCGGCTGTATCAAGGCAGAGAATTGTCTTAACAATACAGGGTCGGCTCATTTGCGAGACGACCCTGTATTTTTTTCATTCACTTTTTCCGCCAGCGGTAAACGGTCTGGGTGATCACCTCACGGTCGGCCAATGATTTGGGAAGAACCTCCTGTGCTTCCGACCATTCCCACGTTCTGTGATACCAATAGGTTTCCTTTTCCTCTCTGAAGCGATACAGCGTCCTGGGCTCTTCATACCGGGTTTGTATCTGAACAGCCCCCTCCATTTTCCCTATCTGCTCCCCCCAGGGACTCCATTCTCCATAGGTCACTTGACTGCCATCCAGAATCCAGCCCTCCCAGTAGGGCAGCTTCTGATCTGTCTCCCGGTATTCCGTGTCACGAAATCGATATTGCAGCCTTTGTTCAATTTCATAAATTTCTTTCTTTTGCTCCACCTCTTCCGGAACCGCCGTCTCCCAGTCAGACCACCCATTCTCTTGTGAGGTAATGAGAACGAAAGAATCCGCCTCCCGCCAGTCTACCTTTGCTCCCAGCCCTTCGGCAATGGCCCGCACCGGTACCAGCGTTCTTTGATTGACCTGCATGGCCGGAACATCTAAAAACACCTTGTTTTCATTGACTCTCAGTACATTGCTACCCAAAGTAATCCTTACCCTTCGGTCTTCCTTGACCGCAGTTACCGTTTTGGTCATCTCATCCCAGTCCACCCGGGCGCCCATGGCTTCAAACACCGCCCGCACCGGCACCAGCGTCCGGTTCTGGTACAAAAGAGGTGCCTGGTCAAAGGCTACCGGAGTTCCCTCTACCAGCACCTTGATCTCCTCCGGATTCCAATTAGAAACATTCAGCTGCCATTCCTGTTCTACCAGGGAGCCCTTCTCTCCTTCCGCTACCGCACGAAGGGTATGAACCCCCTGTCCCAGGCTGCCAAAATTCAGCGCCACCCCAAAGGGCATATCAGAGGAGGTGCCCGCCCAGCGGCCGTCAAGATAATAGGTCACCTGACGGACTGTCTCCCCGTAAATATGAGCATAGGTGTAAATAAAGCTAACGCTGTTGACAGAGGCACCCTGCTGCAATTCCCGATAGGCAAAGGAGGTTTCGTTGCCCTGTTGAATCATTCTTGCCCCCTGAGTCAGCGTTACATAAGACTCCTTTAGCTCTCCCTGGAGGGTGTAATCGTTGGTTTCTCCCTCCACATACTTGTCAAAATAAGCAATCCCCTTGATCTGGGGATAGACCATAGGCAGATAGGCATAAAACTCCCTCATGCGGCTCAGTGCCCATTGGGAGGTGTCCTCCTTTTGGGGATAAGAATAACGGCTAAAGCCAGATTCTGCAATCAAAATGGGCTTTCTGTCTCCGTATTTCCGGATGATGTCCTGCACGGCCAAAACCGGGTCTGCATTATCCCCCGATTTGAACACCACCTCCAAGTAATGCTCCGTCTCCCCTTCTCCCTGAAAATACCGATTAGAATAGGCGGAAATGCCAACCCAATCCACATAAGCATCCCCGGGATAAAAATCATCCATCTGCACATGCCAGGCAGATTCCTGATTGGGGCTCCACACCATTGCCACCGTATCATTTCTTTGCTTAAAATAATCAGACACAAACCGAAAGGCCTGCACATAAGCCTGCCCATCCCCGGGCTCTGCCCAAAGATTAAATTCCGCTCCAAACCGCAGCAGCACCGGCACATCGGAAAACGCCGCAAAAAAATCAGAAATCTCTTTCAGATTCGCAGTAAACCCTTCAATCCCGCGGATATCCTCCATATGGCGGGGGCAGTTCAAAGCAAATTCAACCGCCAGTCCCTCTTCCCTGGCCTGCTGAAACACCGCTCTCGTCCAGTCGGACACCGGCTCACCCAGCTCCTGATAGGTCAGCACCATAGATTCATAATCCAGTTCCTGACGGATTCTCCCGTCGGAATTTGCTCCGTAAAGCACCCCGTTTTGGGGCTCGTTTTTTGCGCCATAAAAAACACCGCTTCCGTCATCAGTAAAAATACGCAGCTGAGAAGCATATTGCAGCTCCTTTGCCTGGGCCACCTTCATGCCGTCCTGCGCCGGATCCTCATACAGCTGATATTTCCGGTACATTGCCGCGCTTTGGTCAAATTTCCCCTGTCTTGCATAAGCCTCCCCTACTGCATTGCAGCGAGTGGTCAGCATTTGATTCCGTTCTGCTCCTTCCGGAGCGGCCTCCATAATTTTAATAATTTCCAGTCCATATGTAATGATCCCCTGATCATCTCCCACTTCAAGAGCCTGCCGGTAAAGATTGTCCCACTGCCAAACCTCACCGGGATATTCATAGGCAAAAACGGGCAAGTCCATCATTGCCGTCACAATCAATGCTATTATAAAAATCCGCTTCATTCCTGTGTTCACAGCCTTTCTGTCTATTTTACCCCGTTGCCGGTTGGGAGACCTTCTGCCGCCCCATTCTTTCTCTTGTACTCGATCGGCCGCAGCCGTTTTCTTCCAAAGCATCTGCCAGCTTAACACTCTGCTGCCAATCCCGGCCAAAATTTATTTTTAAGTAGCACAAAAAGAGATTGCAGCACAATCTCTTCTTTTCATATGAATGATACAGGCGTCAAAAAATTAGGCCTTGTTCAGCATCAGTGCCAACTGAGATTTTTTGCGAGCCCCAGTGTTTTTATGGATAATCCCCTTTGCAACAGCCTGGTCAATTTTTTTCACAGCCAGCTGAAACGCCTCGGTCTTTGCCTGAGCGTTGTCCTGCTTTAAGGAAGCTTCAAAGCTTTTAATCGCAGTTTTCAAAGCAGATTTCACCATCTGATTTCTCAACGTCTTTGTTTTGATCACACGAACCTTTCTGATTGCAGACGCAGTATTCGGCATAAGATTCACCTCCCACTTTAGAATCACGCACTAATTAGTATACCATACTAATGAAAAAAAAGCAAGCATTATTTTAATTTTTTTCAAATTTCTATATTTCTGCAAAAAACCTGAGCCTAATACCATAAATTAATTATAAATTCATTTATCTTCCATTTTTAAAAATCCCACATTTTTTTGGTTTCAATCCCGTTTGATTCCGGTGACACATCCCCAAAAAATGGAGGCTGTCCCACAGAAAAGAACCGCCATCTTCTGTTCCGAAGATGACAGCTCTTTTCAACCCTCTTTTTTTCGTCCTGCTGATCAATAATAATAATTGTTAAACAGAGAACCAAATGCAGTAACCATAACAACTGCATAAATAATACTGATCACAATTCCGATGGCCGTATAAACCAAGTTGGCCTTGGCCCAGTTTGCTTTTGATCTGGGGGTATTGCTTCCAAAGCCCCACACAAACAGCATAATGATATTGACGCATGGGATAAAAGTCAATAAAAGTGTCAACATCCAATTTCCAAAGGTTATTTCTTCCTGCTGAACCGGCGGCTGATAATATCCTCCCGACTGACCGGCAGGCTGATTGACAGGCGGCTGATATTCAGCTGCCTGCTCCTGCTGCCCCGACACATCTATCAAGGTGCCGCCGCAGCTGGGGCAGAAATTTCCTTCCTCCCCTACGTACCCACAATTGTTACATCTTTTCATACCTAAATCCCCCTCTTATTTTATTATCAGACCAAGCAGAGATACTCCCCCCTCGGCCCGAAAAACCGGATCATAAAGCATGC
>JAXEOR010000071.1:0-4943 GCA_034117945.1 Clostridia bacterium
AATCCTCAGGAACATCTTCCCACGAAGTACCAGGTTTTATGCCGTTTTCGGGGTCTCCAACCTCAGGGTCATAAACATATCCACATGGACATTCATACTTTTTCATAATACAACTTCTCCTTAACCGAAGTATCTCTTAAGCATACCCTCAAAGCCCTTACCGTGTCTTGCTTCGTCCTTCGCCATTTCATGCACGGTATCATGAATTGCATCATAGCCCAATTCCTTAGCCCGCTTTGCCAGTAAGAACTTGCCCTCGGTAGCACCGTTTTCAGCGTCTCTCCTCAGGGTCAGATTCTTCTTGGTGTCAGCATGAACCACCTCGCCCAGCAGCTCTGCAAATTTAGCAGCGTGCTCTGCTTCCTCAAAAGCGGCCTGCTGATAAAAAGCACCGATTTCAGGATAGCCTTCCCGAATGGCCTGTCTGGCCATTGCCAGATACATACCAACCTCTGTGCATTCACCTTCAAAATTCGCTTTCAGACCGGCATATACTTCAGCGTCTACTCCCTTGGCAACGCCGATTTCATGCTCGCAGGCCCAGCTCATAGCAGCGTCTTCTTCTACTTCCTTAAATTTAGAAGCAGGAACGCCGCACTGAGGACATTTTTCCGGAGCGCTGTCTCCTTCATGCACATACCCACATACAGAACAAACAAATTTCTTCATTACAAAAACCTCCGTTTATAAATTTTTATTTTTGCATTGATTGCAAATACCATAAAAAACCAATTCATGCCGCTGAACCTGGCCGATTTTCTCCAATTCCTTTGCATTGAATGCAATCGCGGGAAAGTCAACATCATAAATTCTGCCACATTGCTGGCAGGAAAAGTGATAATGATCCTCCAGATTCGCATCAAAATGAATCACGTGATTGGCCCCCGGGATTTCAACCGCCTTTCCTTCCGCTACAAATTTTGATAAATTGCGATACACAGTTGCCAAACTGAGGGAAGGATTTTCTGATTTTAACGCTAAATAAATCTGCTCAGCTTCCGGATGATTTTTTGTTCCCGCCAGATATTGATAGATCTGTTCTCTCCGGGCGCTGTACTTTTCTTTCATCCTCCTTCCTCCTTTAAACTAATAATAATAATGATTATTAATTTAATTATATCATAAATTTCTCATTTGTCAATAGCTTTTTGAAAATTTTTAAAAAATACTTAATTCATTGACAACCATAGGAAAGGCTGCTTAACCGCAACATTCCGGATCATTTCCGGATCCTTGCAGTCTGCGATGGAAGGCAGCTCCATCCATTTTCTCAGCAGTCCCTCGTGATGATAAGCCAATCCTGCAAACAGTAAAAAGGAGGCTTTCACAGGCAGACTGTCAAAATGCTCCACATCTTTGAGATAGGGCCAGCTGGATTTGTCTGCAAGATAAGGATAGATAAAGTCGATTGCCCGTTCCATTCCTCTGCCATCAGGTAAGGCAAAGGCCCAAAGATCATCTTCCTCACAAGATGCCGCCTGGCAGATGGTACACATATTATCCGCCACAAACAAGGAATAATTATAAGGCTTTGTTCTGGCAAGCTCAGCCGGAAAACTACCGTCAGAGGCCATTTGCTGCGGAATCAGCACCTCCCGGAACTGCTTTCTGCAAAAGGAAAGACATGCTTGATCGCCAATCAACCGGGCATATACCGCCGCCTGGGCAAACCAGCAAACGCTGTGATTATTGCTTTCGTTCATTTCTGCAATTCCATATTCGTGGGTTTGCATCCAGTGAAGATATTCCCGAAACCATTGCAAAAGTCCGCCGCACAGCTCGTCCGTCATGGCCGGGGACGGCTTCAGCGCCTCTATAGAATAAGGAACGTCAACAAGATGGAGCGTGTCAATGATCCCGATGCCTCTGCCCGGACAAACGCCGGGGATGGCTTGGGCAAAGCACAAATTTGGATTCATTTTGGTCTCAGCATCCAGAAAAAACTCCCGCAAAATGCGGCATGCAGCCTGAGCATACGCTTCCTTTCCGGTCAGCCGGTATCCTGCTGCCAAGTCAGCGACAGCATTTTTCATAGTTTGCAGCAGATTGCGGTGTGCAAAAAATGCCTCCGAATTACAGCGTCCGTCCCGACGGATATAAGGTAAACCATCCTTCGTTTCCGGGTTCGGCCACCAATAATCTCCGTTGGAGTAAAAATCGTGGGGCGTTCCCTGAGACAAAGGACAGATCTGATCGGTAATATGAACCGGCTTTATCAGCAGAGCATTTTTGGCTCTTTGCAGCAATTCTGTTTCGTTAAAATATAAAAGTGTTTTCATGTTCACGGCCTTTCTGCCCGAAAAAAATTTTTTCCTTATAGCTTCCTTGCTAAGGGCGGATAAAACAAACTTAAATTTTTTGCTTTGGTGATTTCTTCCGTTTTAAAATCAACTGCTTTTATCATATCATACTTCGGATGAAAGTCAAGTGCTTTTGATAAAATAATAAAAAGGGATTATTTGCAGGGTATTCTTTTGTTGTTTCAGGTGATACTAACAGCGAAAAGGAGGCATGAGCTATGGACGGTTTTGCAAAAGGAATTTTAACAGGCGTTTTGCTGGGGGCAGGCGCTGCAGCAATTTTGCAGCCCTTAGACCGCCGGGATATGAAAAGAATGAAGTGCCGTGCCCATAAGGCTGCCAAGGCGGCCGGGGATGTCGTGGAGCAAATGCTTCATTAATAAGCACGGCAAAAGGGGAGAGAAAAATTCCGATTTGTGAATTTTTCTCCCCCCTGTTTTTTGGATCATTATTTTATATTTTTTGGAGAAATTGAATATAATTTTGGCTTTTTCAAGAAAATACTTGCAAAAATTAAGCAATTTTTCATTTTTCTTTACAAATAAAAGCTTTTTTGAGATAATTTGAATAGAAAAATTTATAGCAAGGAGGAGGACTTTAACATGAGGAAAAAATCATTATGGGCAGGTCTGCTGTGCATGGCAATGTTACTTGTTATGCTGGTGCCTGTGCAGGGGATGACCACTGAAATTTTCAACTGGAATTTTGATACCCAGGAGAATGTGGATGCTTTTAAAAGCATCCAGCAAGTGGATACTTATTCTAAGCGTATCGGTGTCACTCTTGATGAAACAGCACTTAAGGTAGTGCAGAACAGCACTGATCAGGGGCGGAATTACTTAACGAGCAGCACCTGGCAGGAGGGCAGCACCTATACTATTTCCTTTAAGGCAAAGGGGGATGGGGTGAATCTGAGCTTTGGTTCTGCTGAAAAGATTAACATCCTCTATAACGGTGTGGAGAAGTCAAGCTGGTTTAGCGTGGGCTATCCCTTAACCTCCGATTGGCAAACCTATTCCGTTACCTTTACCATGCTGCAGAGCTCAAGTTCTCAGATGTTTTTCTATCTTAAGACACCGGCAGTAGACGCTACTTATTGGCTGGACGATTTGTCCCTGACAGAGGAGAAATGTTTATATGATTCTCTGGATCTGTCCGGCACGGAAAAAACCATACTGGCATCGGGAGAAACAACACAGATCTCTGTGAAGGGAATCAAGGGAGAAACGGTTACTGAAGTGACCGAGGGGGTTACCTTCTCCAGCAGCAATTCCCAGGTGGCCTCTGTGAACGAAAGCGGCTTGGTTACTGCAGGCCGGGAGGGCACTGCAGTGATTACCGCAACTGCTGATGAGGTTTCAAAGTCTGTTACGATCGTGGTCGGCCAGGTGCAGAAGACCATCGACTATGAGAACAGCACTGACTGGACAGATACGGAAACAGAAAAGGTAGTGGCCGATCAGGTGAGATCGGGCGCTAAGGCATTGTGGATGAACACGCTGAACAGCACAACTGCTCTGTCCGCCTCTGTTGCTCTTTCAAAAGGGGGAGGAATGAAAGAAATCACCACCCTTTCTCAGGGAGCGGTTCAACTTTGGTTCTATGATGATATGGAAACCGGGAAAAATGTGTTTTTCCAGGTGACAGGGGTAAGAAATGAAACAACAAATAAGCGGATGAATTCCTATATTGGTATTAATACGACCACAAATACCTACGCTGAGGTGGGAGGAGAAACCTTCTCTGACGATATGGTAAAAAGCACGGTGCCTCGTTCTTTGGGATGGCATCAGCTGGTGGTTTCCTGGGACAGTGAAAAAATCTATTTCACGATAGACGGTCAGGAGGTTGTTTCCGGAACAAAGCCGGTAGACACCCCTGTTGCGAGTATCAATTTCTTCAAAAAGGCATCCTGTCCGGAGCAGGATTTTTGGGTGGATGATTTGATTTCGGTCAATACCGTCCCGGTTGTATCCCACAATGTAACGGTTACCGTAGGCGAAAACGGCACTGTATCCTACGGCGGCAGTGTGGTGACAAACGGTCAGCAGATTTCCGTTTTGGACGGAGGAGATCTGACACTGGATCTGACTCCTGCAAGCGGGTATCAGGCAAAGGCCGCAGTAGACGGTGTTGATTATGCGATCAATAATAATCAAATCACTTTAACCGGCATCAGTCAGGATACAGAAGTTTCTGTCACCTTTGAAAAAATTGTGCAAGCTCCCTCCATCGACGGAAGCTCGGCAGATTATATTATGACAGATCCGGACTATGAAAAGGGCTACAGCTTTGTTTCCTATTATAAAATTACCGTTCCTGCCGGATATACCTTGAATGAATGCGGAATGTATTTTATTCCCAAGGAGGAAACAGCCGATCCCCTGAAGCTGCAGGCAAAAAGTGATCTGACAAGTAATACGTTTGGAATCCGGGTGTTTGGGCCTGCAGTCAGCGCCGATCAGACTTATACCTTCCGGGGGTATGCATTGGTGAGCAGCGAAGGGGAAGCAGCCCAGGAGATTACAACAGATATTGCAGAAAAATAGGACGGGATTTAAAGAGACGAGAGGAGAAGTAAAATGATGAAAAAGATACTGAAAAAAACAGCATCTTTTCTACTGTGTTTGACCCTTTTGATGG
>JAXEOR010000072.1:0-10826 GCA_034117945.1 Clostridia bacterium
TGATCTGCGTGAATATTTTTACAAACGCCGGGATAAAGACAGCGTTTGTTTTTACAAGTGCCTGCCGTCAGCTGTTTTTGACAGGCAGGACGGCGGAAATTAGCGGTAGGCCCGCCAACATCGTGAATATATCCCTTAAAATCCGGATGAGCAGTAAGCAGCTTGGCCTCCTCCAGCAAGGACTGGTGAGATCGTGAACTGATCACCCGACCCTGATGAAAGGCCAGGGCACAGAAATTACAGGAGCCAAAGCACCCCCGGCAGGAGGTGAGAGAAAACTGCACCTCTGTGATAGCGGGAACCCCCTCCGTATAGGAAGGGTGACAGCTTCTTTCGTAAGGCAGGGCATAGACCGCGTCCATCTCCTCTGTAGTCAGGGGAGCGGCAGGCTTGTTTTGCACCACATATCTGTTTTGGTGCCCCTGCGCCATCCGTTTGCCCCGAATGTGATCCTGCTGCTCATATTGGATTCGCACCGAATCTGCATAAGCTCGCTTGCTTTCTCTGACCTGCTCAAAGGAAGGAAGAACCACAGTATCAGGGGGCAGCTCCTCCTCTGCGGAGCAGCAATAGACCGTTCCGTCAACATTGCGGATTTCCTTCACCCGTTTCCCCTGATTCAGCTGATTAGCAATGGCTACAATAGATCGTTCCCCCATTCCATAGCTGATCAAATCCGCCCGGGCATCAATCAAAACAGAGCGGCGCACCCGATCATCCCAGTAATCATAGTGAGCGAACCGGCGCAGACTGGCCTCCACACCCCCGATGATCAAGGGGATGTCTCCAAAGGCCTCCCGGATCCTGTTGCAGTATACAATCACCGCCCGGTCAGGTCGTTTTCCCGCTTTTCCGCCGGGGGTATATGCGTCTGAGCTTCGTTTTTTCTTGGCGGCAGTATAATGGTTTACCATAGAATCAATATTTCCGGAGGAAACCAGAACGCCCAATCTCGGCCGGCCAAACTCTAAAAAGGGCTGCTTGCTTGTCCAGTCCGGCTGAGACAAAATGGCTACCCGGTAGCCCTCGTGCTCCAGCACCCGGGAAATGATGGCGGGGCCGAAGGAGGGGTGATCCACATAAGCGTCTCCGATGACGTACAGAAAATCCGGCCGATCCCAGCCCAAAGCCTCCATTTCCTGCCTGTTAATTGGTAAAAAGCTCATCTCAATCCTTCCTCAATTGTTTTGATGCGTTCGATAATGGGTAGCTTTTGGGTGCAAAGGGTTTCGCATTTGCCGCAGGCGATGCAGTCCTTTGCAGCAGCGCCGGAAATGCCCCAATGGTTGCTGAGCCGGGTTTGAATGGTTTCTTTTTTTCCCGAAAGAAGGTACATATTATAAGAATCCATCAGCTTAGGGATGGGCACCTGCTTGGGGCAGTGATTGCAGTAGCCGCAGCCGGTGCACAGAGCATTCAGCTCGGTGGACAGATGGGAGGCCAGCTCCTCCAGCTTGCTGCCGGTCACAGTAGGAGGTGCGGTTTGCGCCGCCCTGCAGTTTTCCTCCACTTCCTCCATTGTGGACATGCCCGCCAGGGCTACGGTAATTTCCGGCTGACCGATCAGAAATCGGAGGGCAGATCCAGCCAGAGAATACCCCTCCTCCTTTAAGAAGGAAAAGCGGTCGGGATTTTGGGGAATGATTCCCCCTCCCAAGGGATTCATCACCACAACACCCATATGATTGCGGTGGCTTGCCTCAACCCCCTTGCGGCGGTAGGCAAAATTAACGGCATTATAGCCTAGCGTTACACCACAGAAGTGACCCGAATCTGCAACAATGGCAATATCCTCTCCGCTCAGATGGGTGGAAAAGCAGATATGCTCCACAATCCCCTGCTCCTTTGCCCGCAAAGCACCCTCGTAAACCCCTCCGGGCTTCATGAAATTCTGATAGTCCTCCATGGTTTTCATGCACCACATATGATAAAAGGTAATCGGACGGCCAAACCGCTGAGCAGAGCGCTCCGCCATGGCAAAGGCCTGGTCGGCGGTTTTGGCATTCCACAGGCCGCATTTTGTGGAAACATAAAAGGTTTTGTCTTTCATTTGAGAAAAGGCACAGCCCATAATTTTTTCACTGGCATCGTCACAGTATCCGGGGGCGGTATCAAAATAATTCACACCCCGATCCGCTGCCGCAAGCACCAGCTGGGCGCACCTGTTGTAATCCCCGTCCTGATAATCCTCTTTTAAAAACCGCATTCCGCCAAAGCCCACAGCCGAAACAGAAATGCCGGTATTGCCGTATTCCTTATAAATCATTAAACTCCCCCTTTCCTTCTTTATATTATATCCAATAAATACACATTTGTCAATCTGCCGCTCAAAAATAAGCCGGCAGAAACAAAAAAGCGAAAATGACATCTTTTCTCTTTCATTGGAAAGAAATTTCAAACCAAAAAATATTTTTGGCGTTTTTTCAGTGAAAATCAAAAAAAGAGTTGAAAAGTTGCGGGTTTTATTGTACAATAATAAAAGATCATGAAAAAGTTAGGGTGTGAGAGGATTTGAAGCTGATCATACAGATTCCCTGTTACAACGAGGAGGAAACGCTGCACATTGCAGTGGGAGAGCTTCCTAAGCACATTGACGGGGTGGATGAAATAGAATATTTGGTGATTAACGACGGCAGCACGGACGGCACCGCAGAGGCGGCCAGAAGGTGCGGCGTGCACCATATTGTGGGCTACGGAAAAAACAAGGGCCTGGCCACCGCCTTTATGGTGGGGATTGATGCCTGCCTTCGGCTGGGGGCGGATATTATTGTAAATACCGACGCGGACAACCAGTACTGCGGCGCAGATGTGGAAAAGCTGATCCGGCCGATTCTGGAGGGGAAAGCGGAAATGGTGATCGGGGAGCGCCCCATTGATTCCATTGACGATTTTTCTCCCTTGAAAAAGAAATTGCAGCATTTGGGAAGCCATGTGGTGCGGATTGTTTCTGGCACAGAGGTGCCGGATGCGCCCAGCGGCTTTCGGGCATACAGCCGGGAAACGGCAATGAAGCTGAACGTGGTGTCCCGCTATACCTATACGCTGGAAACCATTATTCAGGCGGGAAACAAAAATATTGCTTTGGAATCGGTGCCGGTGCGAACCAATCCACAGCTGAGAAAGTCCAGACTGTTTCACAGCATGAAGGCTTATATCAAGCGTTCTGTAGCGACTATGTTTCGGATTTTTTTGATGTACCGCCCCTTTAAGCTGTTTGCAACGGTAGGCGGTGTGATTTTCGCTCTGGGCGCTTTGCTGGGCTGCCGTTTTCTGTTTTTTTATTTTACCGGAACGGGACAGGGGCATATTCAGTCCCTGATTTTAACGGCGGTGCTGCTGATGATTGGGTTTCAGACCATTACGCTGGGACTGCTGGCGGACGTGATTTCCGCCAATCGGAAATTGATTGAGGATGTGCAGTACCGGGTGCGGAAAATGGATTATGAAAGTAAAAAATAACGGCGGTTTTGCCGGATGGAGGGCTGCTTTCCATGAAAATTGCCTTTGACGCCTACCCAATTGCGGTGCCTCGGTTAAGCGGCGTGGGTGTGCACGCTCTGGAGATTGCCTCCCGCCTGTGCCGCAGAAAAGAGCTGGACTGCACGCTGCTGCTTTACGATTTTTTTAAGCGGCGGGGCAGCAAAAAGACCCTGGAGACCCGGATTCCCCATACTAAAATTGTACAGAACAGCTTATTGCCCTATGGGGTTTATGTGGAGCTGTGGGATCGATTTCCCGGCCTGGGGCTGGAGCAGGTGTTCGGCATTTCGGCAGACATCAGTCATTTTTTTAATTTTGTTCTGCCCCCCAAGGCCACGGGCAGAGTGATCAATACGGTTCATGATTTGGTGTATCTGAATTATCCGGAAACCATGGAAAAGCAAAATTACCGGCGGCTTTGCAAGCATTTGGAGCGTTCCTGCCGGGATTCGGATCTTGTGATCACCGTGTCTGAAACCGTCAAGCAGGAACTGATCGATCAGCTGGGCATTCCCGAAAAAAAGGTTCGGGTGGTCTATAACGGGGTAGATCAAAAGAGGTTTTGCCCACAGGCCGGAAGGCTTTCTTCCATGCCGGAGCATTATTTTTTGTATTTGGGCACCCTGGAGCCCAGAAAAAATCTGGTGGGTCTGCTGGAGGCTTACCGGATCGGGAAAAATCGGTTTGGGGGCTGCAAGCTGGTGCTGGGCGGTGCCAGAGGATGGGAATATGATGACATTTTCAAAACCGTCCGAAAGCTGGGGCTGGAGGAGGATGTGATCTTTCCGGGATATCTCCCTGCAGAACAGCTGCCCGCTCTATATGCAGGGGCGGATGCCTTTGTATTTCCCTCCTTTTATGAGGGCTTTGGGATCCCGCCGCTGGAGGCTATGGCCTGCGGTACGCCGGTGATTACCTCTGGCTGTTCTTCCATGCCGGAGGTAACGGGAGATGCGGCAGTGCTGGTGGATCCTCATCAGCCAGAGGAGCTGGCAGAGGCCATGGAGCGCATGTTAAGGGATCACGAGCTGCGCAATACCTGCATCAGCCGGGGGCTGGAGCGGGTAAAAAGGTTTACCTGGGAGAAGGCAGCGGAGGATGTTTATCGAATTTATCAGGAATTAGGACGCTAAGGAGTGCTGAGATGAAGGTTGCGATTGTTCACGACTGGCTGACCAATTGGGGCGGCGCAGAGCAGGTGCTGCAAAGGATTACAACGCTGTATCCGGACGCACCTGTTTATACCCTTGTTTACCGCAAAAAAACAATGAGCGAGGTCTTTCCGAATGTTCGAACCTCTTATATTCAGAAATTTCCTTTTGCAGACAGGCTGTACAGCAAATATCTCCCCTTTTTCCCAAAGGCGATAGAGGCCTTTGATCTGTCGGAATATGATCTGGTGATCTCTTCCTCCACCTGCTGCGCAAAGGGAGTGCTGACTCGGTCAGACGCGGTGCACGTTTGCTACTGCGCCACACCGATGCGGTATGCCTGGGATTTTTATTTTGAATACAAAAATCATGCCAGCCCCTGGATGCGGTGGCTGATTCCCCATTATATGCACCATATCCGGCTGTGGGACGCTTTGTCCTCCAATCGGGTGGACGCATTTTTGGCCAACTCCAAAAATGTAAAACGGCGGATTATGAAGCACTACAGAAGAGACAGTCAGGTGGTGTATCCCTTTGCGGATACCGATTTTTTCACACCGGCCAAATCTCCTTCACAGGACTATTATCTGGCTGCCTCCCGACTGGTGAATTATAAAAGAATTGACCTGGCCATAGAGGCCTGCAATCGGCTGAACAAAAAATTGGTGGTTGTGGGAACGGGAGCAGAGGAAAAGGCGCTGAAGCGGCTGGCGGGAAGCAATGTGCTGTTTACCGGCCGGTGCTCTAACGAGCAGCTGCGGGAATATTACCGAAACTGCAAGGCCTTTTTGTTCCCCGGAGAAGAGGATTTCGGCATTACACCCGTAGAGGCCCAGGCCTGCGGCCGGCCGGTGATCGCTTTTGGCAAGGGCGGCGCTTTGGAAACGGTGATCGACGGAAAAACAGGGGTGTTTTTTGAGGAACAGACCGTGGATTCCTTATGCGATGCCATGCTGCGGCTGGAGGAACTGTCCTTTTCCGCAGAGGAAATTCGCAGCAACGCTCTTGGGTTCAGCAAAGAGCAGTTTGACAGCAGCTTCCAAAATGCGGTGCAGGCCGCCATCCAAAGGCAGGGAGGACTCGTGCAATGAGAATTGCTCTGAACGCCTTGAATATTGCGCCTGACCGAGCCGGAGTGGGGGGATACGGATTTCATGTGATCCGTGAGCTGCAGGCTCTCCCCTCCCCTCATAGCTTTGATGTGTATGTGAACCGTCCTGTCAGGCATTTGTTTACCGATTCCGCTCGGATGAGGTTTTTAACGGTGGGAGATTTTTCCTCCAGCAGGCGGCGACTTTTTTATGAGCTGACAGCCTTTGGAAAGCAGTTGGATCAGGGCAGCTATGACCTGATCCACTTTCTGGATTACCCAACCCCCTTAAAGCCTCTGCGCACGCCTTATGCGGTGACGGTTCATGACGTAAGCTTTTTTGTGAAAAAAGAATATTTCACACCTGGTATGCGATGGATCAAAAAAGGTCTGCTGCCTCTTTCCTGCCGCCGGGCGGCAGGGGTGATTACGGTTTCTCGTTTTACAAAAGAGGAATTGCTCCGATATGTGAGCCTTCCGGAGGATCGGGTTTATCCCATATTGCTGGGAACGGACGAGCCCTTGGAAAAAGGAGAAGGCGGCCGGCCGTGCGTGCTGTGCGTGGGAACGGTAGAGCCCAGAAAAAACTGGATCACAGGAATCCGGGCAATGGAACTGCTGTGGGAAGGGGATCCTTCCTTTCAGCTCCCGCTGGTGATTGCAGGGAAAAAGGGCTGGCGGTATGAGCCGGTGCTGGACTATGCCAACTGCAGCAAATTCCGGGAACGGATTCATTTTACGGGATATTGTTCTGAAGAGGAGCTGGCGGGGTGGTACAAGCATGCCGCTGCCTTTTTGTTCCCTTCTTATTACGAGGGCTTTGGGCTGCCTCCTCTGGAGGCGATGAGCTACGGGGTGCCGGTGGTGGCGTCACGAGCGGCGTCCATGCCGGAGGTACTGGGAGAGGGCGCCATTTTTTGCAGCCCTGACAGTCCGGAGCAATTCGCCCAAGGGCTTCGCCGAGCCATGGGACAGGAGCAGGACAGGTTAGTCTGCGCCGGTCAAAAGCGGGCGGCCGCCCTTACCTGGAGCAGAATGGGGCACGAATTGCTGCATTGCTATCAGCGAATAGCAGAAAGGGAGAGAAGCTGATGAAATCATCTGAAACCGCCATCAACAGAGTGATTGGACTGATTGATTTTTCCTTGACGATTCTGGCCTTTTTGCTGGCCTATCTTGTCAGAAGCTTTTTGCCGGCGGAGAACCCTTTGTTCGGTCTGCTGTCATATACCTGGATTTTGTTTGTTTTTATCCCCTGTCTGTTTGTCTCCTTGTATTTATTCGGCTTTTACGGCAGTAAAAAAACAAGCAAAAGACTGGGCGGAAAGCTCGTTCAGGCCTTTGTGATCTGCGGCTTGATTTCATCCTCAGCGGTATTTTTGACCCGGAACGATGCCTTCAGCCGATTGCTGTTTGTTTTGTTTATGGGATTTGATTTTATCCTACTGTTTTTGGAAAAACAGCTGATCCGATGGCTGTTTACTGTCAAAATCAGAGATAACGCAGGCGCTCTGCGGGTGCTGGCGGTGGGAATGCCGGATCAGGTGGCTGACGCTATGGATCGCATCCGCCGGGAGCAGGATTTGATTTTTCATGTGGTGGGCTATGTGAGCCTGACGGACGATTCCGGCTTGGGCAATATAAAACAGCTGCGGGAATTGATGATTGCACACACGGTAGATCAGGTGTTTTTCTTTTTGCCCAAGGATCGGGCGGAGGAGGCGGAACACTATTTACAGGAGTGCGAGGAGCTGGGAGTGACTGCCCGGCTGCTGCTGGACTGGTATGATTTAAAAATTTCCAAAACGGAGCTGAGCTATTTGGGCAATGCTCCCATGCTGACCTTTCACACCGTTTCCTTAAATCAGTCTCAGCTGATGCTAAAGCGCCTGATGGACATCATAGGTAGCCTGGTGGGGCTGATCATTACCGGACTTGTTTCCCTTTTTGTTGCCCCGGCTATCAAGCTTTCCTCCCGGGGGCCGGTTTTTTATTCCCAGGAGCGGGTAGGGCAAAATGGAAGAACGTTCCGTATTTACAAGTTCCGCTCTATGTATGCCGACGCAGATCAAAAGCTGGAGCAGCTTAAGCAATATAACGAATTACAGGGTGCCGTTTTTAAAATGAAAAATGACCCCAGGGTAACCCCCGTGGGAAAATTTTTGAGAAAGACCAGTCTGGATGAGCTCCCTCAATTTTGGAATGTATTAAAGGGAGACATGAGCCTGGTGGGTACCAGACCGCCAACGGTGGCGGAGGTGAAGGAATATCAGAATTATCATCGGCGCAGGCTGTCCATCAAGCCCGGACTGACGGGGATGTGGCAGACAAGCGGCCGCAATGAAATTACAGATTTTGAAGAAATATACCATCTGGACGTGCAGTATATTGACCATTGGTCTTTGGGACTGGATATTAAGCTGCTGTTTCGCACCTTGCTTACGGTTGTTTCCGGCCGGGGAGCGCAGTAAGGAGCAGCAATGGATCGAACTATGTTTAAGAAGGGAGAGAAACAAGGGTGGAAGCAAAGGGACTGATCAGCGTTGTGGTACCGTCTTATAATACACCGGAGGAATATCTGGCTGTGTTGTACCGATCCCTGCTGGCGCAAACCTATCAGGAGTTTGAGGTATGGATTGTGGACGACTGTTCTCAATTTGATTTTTATGAAATGCTGGAGGATGCCAGATTCAAGGTAGAGCGCATGGCCTGTAACGGAGGGCCTGCCAAATGCAGAAACCGGGGCGCAGAGCTTGCCCGGGGGGAAATGATCTTTTTTACCGATTCAGACTGCGAGCTGGCGCCGGATACTCTGGCTCAGGTTGCTATGGGGCTTTCCAAGGAAAAAGTGATTATGGGAGATACCGTCACAAAGACAAAAACCTTTTTTGGCACCTGCGTGGCCTATCTCGGGTTTCCGGGAGGGGGCATTTTAGGGTTTGAGCGGGTTTGGAAGGTTGACGAGCAGGGCTATACTGACAGCATCAGCAGCTGCAACCTGGCAGTCAGAAAAAATTTTTTCAATGAAATGCACCGATTTAACACAACTTTTCCGGTTGCAGGAGGAGAAGATACTTATTTTTCAAAAAAAATAGTTGCAAAATCGGAAAAAATATGGTATAATAAAAAACAAGTGGTGTATCATGTGGAGCGGGGCGATCTGAAAGGCTTTCTCCGCTGGCAGATTACCCGGGGCAGAGGAAACTATCATATTAAGAAAAACCTAGGCAGCGTAGGCGGGTTTTATCGGCTGCGGCTGTGGTCCTTCTGGAATAGTATTCGAGCCAGTGGCTGGCGGTTTCCGGTTGTTATGCTTCTGATCCTGTTGTCTGTCATTTACCAGGCCAAGGGATACCGGATGGAACGAAAAAATCAGGAGCGGGCTGCCGCTTGATGGGGAGTGAAGATTGTTGTCCAGAAAACGAGTGCTTGTAACAGGAGGAGCCGGGTTCATCGGCTCTCATTTATGCGAGGAGCTGTTGCGCCGCGGCAATGAGGTTATTTGCTTGGATAATTTCTTTACCGGCAGAAAAGAGCATGTGGCTCATTTAATGGACAATCCTTATTTTGAGATTATCCGTCATGATATCATTCACCCGATCGATGTGGAAATCGATCAGATTTATAATCTGGCGTGTCCTGCGTCTCCGGTACATTATCAGTTCAACCCGGTGAAAACCATCAATACCAACGTGGTGGGTGCTTCTAATATGCTGGAGCTGGCCAAGCGCAGCAAAGCAAAAATTTTGCAGGCCTCTACCAGCGAGGTATATGGGGATCCGATGGTGCACCCTCAGGTGGAAAGCTATTGGGGAAATGTGAATCCGATCGGAATCCGTTCCTGCTATGATGAAGGAAAACGGTGCGCCGAAACCTTGTTTTTTGATTATCACCGGCAATATGGGGTTGAAATTCGAGTCATTCGCATTTTTAATACCTACGGCCCCAGAATGCTGGAAAATGACGGCAGAGTGGTGAGCAATTTTATTGTGCAGGCTTTGCGCGGTCAGGATATTACCATATATGGTACCGGTGAGCAAACCCGTTCCTTCTGCTATGTCAGCGACTTGGTGCGTGGCATGATTGCCATGATGGACGGAGATGTTACAGGTCCTGTGAATTTTGGCAATCCGAGAGAAATGACCATCAAGCAGATTGCGGAACTGGTGCTGGAATTGACGGGAAGTCATTCCAAGCTGGTTTACCAGCCCTTACCCCAGGACGATCCCTGTAAAAGAAAGCCGGATATTACCAGAGCCACTACCGAGCTTGGATGGAAGCCGGAGGTTTCTTTAGAAGATGGTTTGCAAAAAACCATTGAATATTTTAAACAAATGCTTGCGTAAAACGCAGAATCCTGCGTTTTATAGATATGCGCCTGTAGCTCAGCTGGATAGAGTGTCAGACTCCGACTCTGAAGGTCGTGCGTTCGAATCGCATCAGGCGTACCAAAAAAACCCTGTGTCCAAGCTGATTTCAGGGTTTTTTCTTTTTTGCGTTTTTGAATTGTTTTTCTGTTTTGGTCATTATTTGGTCATTCTGCCCTCTTGTTTAGTATATTTTCAAGTGCTTGTGCTGCTGCTTCATCTGCTGATTGGATTGCATGAGCATATATATTCCCGGTCGTGGATAATTGAGCATGGCCAAGCCTATTTGATACTGCCCTAAGGTCTGCCCCGCTGGCTATTAGCAAAGAAGCGTTTGTATGTCATAACGAGTGCAAATGCACATTCAGCAATTTGTTTTTCGTAATAAACTTTTTAAACTGAGAAGAAATTGTGTCCGGATGCTGTGCGTTTCCGTTCCATGTTGTGAATACATAATTGTGATCGTTCCATTGCTGCCCGACCTCAATTCTTTTTTTGTTTTGATCCACTTTGTATTTCTTGCTTTTTATTACGAATCTCGTCTTTCTTGGGTCTGCCGAGTGCCGGTCCGGAAAGACGAATTTTTCGTTCTGCGCAATATGCCAAATTTTCGCGGTTCCTATATATTTTATCAGCTAATATCCTCTCCGGATAACTCCCGGTTCGTTCTTTGTACCGTTCAATATGGAATCATTTCGCCTTTTTTAACCCAACGATTATCGGGATTAAGTTTCATCC
>JAXEOR010000073.1:0-10873 GCA_034117945.1 Clostridia bacterium
CATTTTTCCAAAATTAATATCAAAAACGCCGGCAGACCGCCGAAATTTTATCCCGGCGGTCTGCCTTTTTTGTTCTATAGGCCAAAGGCGGCGGTTCCGTTTACGTTGGGCAATATATTGTAATTCCGATTGGGTCGCTGACCGGGCAGATAAAAATAAACAAATTTAACGGAAAAAATATCACACACAATATAATTGTTTACCTCATCGTCATACAGCGTTACAACGCTGGTGCCCACGGAATACAGCAAGCCCTGCTTGCGTACGATCAATCCTGTTCCGATCAGAAATTCTATTACCACATACTCTCCCAAATTATCCGAAAGCAGATTCTGCATTGACCCCCGCATTTCCTCTGTGTTAAAATCCTGCTGAGGAGGGGTGGTAAACCCCGGCTCTGTTTCTCCCTCCTGCTGTACCCGGCTTTTTTCCGGCGATCTGGCTGTCCCCCTTCCCTTTGGCTGACCGGAATACCGGATTCTGTCGTCGTAATAATAATTGCGCTCCATCATCATTCCCCTTTCTTATTGCAAAATAACCGCCTAGGTTTCAGCGTAAGCCTCAGTCGGATTATAAAAGCAGTGATCCCCGATGCGTATGACAAACTGCCCCACAGCAGACGGAAAAAACTGCCGGCAGCTTGGCTGAAACGGATTGAAATACCAAAGAGAATAACCCAGATTGGTAAGCCGGTTCCCCGCAATCGCCCAATTGGCAATATCGTAATGAACCTGCTCCGGCCGCATATTATAAATATTCTGGGGATTGTAGCTCCCCCGAATTTCCTCCCGGACGCAATCAAACTGACCGGGCTGATACACCACCGTGCGGATGGTATCAAACCGCCCGTATTCTCCATAGGTCACCTGCACCCGATTCATCACAACGCAGGCCACCGCCCTCATGCCGTTATCCCCTTCGCCTCCTGCCTCACATTGGATCACCCGCGCTAAAATTTCCAGATCGGAAAATGCCATAGCTCCTGCTCCTTTGAAAATAGTTGTTGCTGTTCTTTTTTATCCTATTCAAGGAAAAAGAGAGATATTCTGAAACAAGGTATTTTTTCCATAAAAAAAGGCGATCGGTAAATCTCAATCGCCCCTTTCCAGCTTTTTTCTTTCGTTCCCCTCAAACCAACGTTACTCCTCCTCTATGGTGAGGGCATAAATTTCCCGTTTGGGAACGCCTCGTTCCTCCGCCACCCGGCGAATGGCCTCCTTTTTGCTCATCCCGGAGGCGATCAGCGCCTCCAGTTGCTCCCGAGGAGTTTCCGTGAAGCTTTGCTCCACCTGTCCGCACCCTTCGATCACCAGCACAAACTCCCCCTTCGGGGCAGTCTGTTCATATTTTTCCACTGCCTGGGCAAGGGTTGTCAGCACAATTTCCTCATGGAGCTTGGTCATTTCCCGAGCCAGTACAATCCGCCTGTCGCCAAAGGCAGCCAGCATATCGTGTAACGTTGCGCACAGCTTGTGAGGCGCTTCGTAAAACACCATGGTGCGCTGCTCCTGTACCAGACTTTGCAAATGCTCCCGGCGGCCCTTTTTGTTCACCGTCAAAAAGCCCTCAAAGCAAAACCGTCCTGTGGGCAAGCCGCTGGCCGCTATGGCAGCCGCCATGGCGCAGGGACCCGGAACGGGAGAAACCTGCACCCCGTTTTGATGACACAGCAGCACCAAATCCTCACCCGGGTCAGAAATGGCCGGCATGCCTGCGTCGGTGATCAGCGCCACTTCCTCCCCCTCAAGCAGGCGGCGGAGAATCTGCTCCCCCCGTTCCTTGCGATTGTGTTCAAAATAGCTGATCATAGGCTTTGAAATTCCAAAATGCTGCAGTAGCTTCAGGCTGTGGCGGGTATCCTCCGCCGCAATCAGACTCACCTTTTGCAGCACCTCTACCCCTCGGGGAGAAAAATCCGACAAATTCCCAATGGGGGTTCCGCACAAATATAAGATACCGCTCATTTCTTTTCCCTCCCGTATATGGTATGAATTTCATGGGTGTAACGACCCTCTTCATCATAAATCATCAAAGGGGGCAAACAAACCAGCCCGCTGTTTCCTCCCCGGAGGGCTTCCACCAAAATCATAGAGGCCTGCTCCCCCGGCTTTGGATATACCGGCCGAAATCGCTTGGGCTCCAGCTTATGCTGCCGCAGTCCGAAAAGCAGATCCTCCATCCTGTGAGGACGGTGAATCATACACACCCTTCCCCCCGGCCGAACTGCCCATGCGGCTGCGTCCAGCACCTCCTCCAAGGTACAGCGCACCTCGTGTCTGGCCCAGGTTACCTCGTCCTTTTCATTTAACAAGCCGCTCCCCGCAGCCATATACGGCGGATTGCAGACCACCAGGTCATACCCGGCTCCCGCCAGCAGACTGCGGCTTTGCTTCACGTCCCCCTGCATCACCGTTACTCTGTCCTGAATTTCATTTCGCTCCACACTTTTTTGAAACAAAGCGCAGTTTCGCTCCGAAAGCTCCAGGCCGGTCACATGAGCCGCCTGTGTTTTGCAGGCCAGCAATATGGAAATAATACCGTTTCCGGCACATAAATCCAGCACCCGCTCGCCCTTTCTCGCTGTAGAAAAATCAGCCAGCAGCACCGCATCAATTCCAAAGCAGAACTGCCGCTTGTCCTGATAAATCCCCGGGCCGCCCAGTTGAAGATCGTCCCACCGTTCCCATTCCTTCATGGTCATCCTCCGTTACTGCCGATTTCATGCTCCCCCCCCGGAGAACAAGTCGGTTCTATGTAAAAAAGGAGCCGCCTCAGTCAGTGAAAAAATCACGTTATGAGCCGGCCTCTTTCATTGCTTCATTCATTAGTCCTCAGAAGGAGCGTCTACAGGGCATACGCCTGCACAAGCGCCGCAGCTGATGCAGGTATCTGCATCGATGACATACTTGCCGTCCCCTTCAGAGATTGCGGAAACAGGGCATTCTGCCGCACAAGCACCGCAGCTGATGCAATCATCGCTAATTTTATAAGCCATTGGAAAACACCTCCCTTTTCGGATTCCTGCTATAAGCAGGTCGCTGGATTTATTATAACATACCCCGACAGGAATTTCAAGTATTTTTTAATCTCTTTCCAATTCTTTCAGCAATTTTTCGTCTTCGTCCTGCTTTTTACTCTCTTTTCCCGCAGCATTCGCCTTGAGCACCTTCAGCTGTTTGACAGGATATACCTGCTGGCTTTCATCCTTGTCCAGCTTCACCTTGATTTGCCCCCGGAGCAGGTTCACCTGAACCACAACGCCCTTTCCGTCCGGCGTTTTGACCAGGGCTCCCACCTTTGGAGTCACTTTATGCAGCTGTTCATAGGCCTCCTGCTCGTATTTCAAGCAGCACATCAACCGGCCGCACACACCAGAAATTTTTGTAGGATTCAAAGACAAGCTCTGCTCCTTAGCCATTTTAATGGAGACAGGCTCAAAATCTCCCAAAAAGGAGGAGCAGCAAAGGCTGCGCCCGCAGATTCCCAGACCGCCCAGCATTTTTGCTTCATCCCGCACACCGATCTGGCGCAGCTCGATTCTGGTACGAAACACAGAAGCAAGCCCTTTCACCAGCTCCCGGAAATCCACCCGGCCGTCTGCCGTAAAATAAAACAGAATCTTGCTTCCGTCAAAAGTGTACTCCACGTCAATCAGCTTCATATCCAGATTATGCTGTCTGATTTTTTCCTGACAGACTGAAAATGCCTCCCGCTCCTTTTTGGCGTTGGCAATCACTCTGTCCTCATCCTCCTGACCGGCAATGCGAAGCATTTTTTTCAGCGGCGCATTGATTTCCGACTCCTCCACTTCAAAATTAGGTAGCACCACCGTGCCGAACTCCACCCCTCGGGCAGTTTCCACAATCACGTGAGCATCCCGCTCCACCTTCATGCCGTCCGGATCAAAATAATATATTTTTCCAACGTTTTTAAAACGAACTCCTATCACTTCAACCATTTTTTATTCTCCTCTTCTGCCCCGGCCGCCTGCCCACACCGCATGAGCAGCTCCGTGACAGTCAGCGAAAAATTTGCGTTTGCCTGTAATTTTACCGTTGCCTTCTGCAGCAAAGAAAACACCTTGGTCAGTCTGCCCACAGAAACCAGCCCCGCCAGTCTGCGTGCGTGATCCGACCCCTGCTGGCCGCAGAAAAGACCTGCCGCCTCCGCCGTTAAATCTGACAGGCCGTCCAGCACCTCCTCCCATGAGTCCCGCTCCTTTTCCATAAAGGTGCTCATGGGATAAAGATCTCCTGTTTGAAAAAAGGAGCAAAACAGCTCCGCCGCCTGATCCCGGCGTTGCAAAAAGCTTTCGTCCTCTGCAATCTGCAAGGCCTTTCCCGGAATTCCGCCGGAAGGACGAAGCAGCAGCTGTGCCGTCTTTTCATCATAACGGGATCGCAAAAAAGCAGTCATATCCTCGTCGTTCAGCGGCAAAAAGCGAACCAAAACGCTTCTGGACCGAACTGTTTCCAGAAGCTTATTGGCATTTTCACACAACAAAACAAAAACACAGTATTCCGGAGGCTCCTCTAAAATTTTTAGCAGACTGTTCTGGGCAGGAGCCAGCATTTCATCTGCCTCAGGAATCACATACAGCTTCATCGACCCCATAAAAGGCTTTGTATAAGCGTCCTGCCGGATCATCCGCATGGCCTCAACAGATCCGGCCTTCACCTTCCCGTTTTGAAAATAGCTTTCATCCGCCACAGTCACATCGGGATGAGAACCGGCCTCTGTTTTCATACAATTGTCGCACAGGCCGCACCCGCCCTTTGGGCACATCATCATTTGGGAAAGTCGGCGAGCGGCCGTATGCTTTCCAACCCCCCGAACACCCTCAAAAATATAAGCATGGCTCAGCCGATGCTCCGCTGCTCCATCGGCCAGGCTCTGCATAATAGAATCATGTCCGAACAGTTTTTCCATAAAAGCCTCTAAATTTTTTCAAACCGGTCAACATCCACCACAAAAATAGTTGCTCCCCCAACATCGATTTCCACCGGGAAGGGATCCATACCGCTTTCCATACTTCCCATCACATTCGGGTTTACTACCATCCGCTTTCTCCGGTCGCATTTGGAACGGATCACATCCACCACCGCCTGCACCTTCTCATCGCTGACTCCCACCATCAAAGTGGTATTCCCTGCTTTCAGAAAGCCCCCCGTGGTAGCTAGCTTGGTTACGGAATAGCCTTCCTTGTTCAAGGCAGACATCAGATTATTCCCGTCAATATCGTGTACAATCGCAAGAATCAGTTTCATACAAAACCCTCCTGTCCTTCTTTATAGTCTTATTATAGCACATTGTTTTCCGTTTGACAATATTTTTTTACGAATTATCCTGATCTTCCACAGCCTTTTGAGCCAGAAGGGTGGCCATACTGTCACCCAGTTGAGTAAACACAGCGGCCCAAAAGCCGATCTCCTCCTCGCTCATTCCCTGGGTAAAGGCTTCCGCAATTGCGGCAATTACCGTGCTGAGCAACATAAAATTCATATCACCACCCCAAAGCATAGTATGCATTCTTTTGCTTTCTTGCTTATAAATCAACAAAAAAAGGAAAAGCTAGTTGAGAGGTGATTGATTTGGCAGCAGCCTTATTCGGTTTTTTCAGCGGTGTTGTCAGCGGAATGGGAATCGGAGGGGGCGTGATTCTGATTCCCCTGCTGGCCATCTTTCTTCATATGAAACAGCAGCCCGCCCAGGGAATTAATTTATTTTACTTTCTCCCCACCGCCGCAGCAGCATTGGTCATTCATATCAAAAACAAGCAAATTGCCTTCCGCCCCGCCTTAACGCTTATGGCCTGCGCCATTCCGGGCGCCGCCATAGGCAGCTGGATTGCAGTGGCTCTCGCTCCCGGAATACTGCGCAAGCTGTTTGCCGTCTTTTTGCTTCTGATGGGACTTCACGAGCTGTTGATCAAAAAGGAGGAGTCATGAAAAACCTTTGGAAATACTTGCTGTTTGGAAGCATAACAGGCCTTCTCAACGGCCTGTTCGGATCGGGAGGCGGCGTGGCGGCGGTGCTTGTGTTAAAAAAAGTATTTGGGCTGGAAACAAAGAAAGCCCATGCCTCCGCCCTGCTGGTGATTTTACCCCTTTCGGTCATCAGCCTGATCATTTACCTATTCCGGGCGGATATCCCTTACACAACCGCTCTTTGGACCAGTGCCGGAGGGATTTTAGGCGGGCTTGCAGGCGCAAAGCTTTTAAAAAAACTGTCCCCTCTTTGGGTAACCAGGCTGTTCGGTATCATGATGATTGCCGCCGCCCTCCGCATGTTTTTTGCATAAGGAAAGTCATCTTCCTCCTGCTAACAAGGAAAAATAAATATCCACCCGCACGTCGGGTGGATATTTATGTGAGACTGTTTGGATGCAGCCCCTATGCAAAGAGAAGTAGGTTATTGGTTCAGTAATCTTTTGATCAGACTTGCCGCCTGAGCCCGGGTGGCATTTTCGCCCGGTGCAAAGGTATTTGCAGTGATTCCACTGATCAGCCCGGCACCGACCGCCTGATCCACAGAAGCATAGGCCCACGGGGAAATGTCTTCCTTATCTGCAAACTGATCAATGCCGCCGCCTGTAGCTGATTTTCCTAAAAATACATAGGCCTTCATCACCACAACCGCCATTTCTTCACGGGTAATGGTATCCTCCGGTCTGAAATTGCCCTCATACCCGGCAATGAGTCCTGCGGCCGCTGCTGCCGCTACGCTTTTTGCATACCACTGATCAGAAGGCACATCCTTAAATACTGCGTCGCTGTTGGCCGGAGATAATCCCAGCGCTCTTGTCACAATGGCAGCAAATTCCGCACGGGTGATGGAACGATCCGGCTCAAAGGTTGTTAGGGTAACCCCGCTTACAATTCCCTGTTCCGCCATTTTGTTCACATCATCCTCAGCCCAATGGCCGATCATATCGACAAATCTGCTTTGCTTTTTCGTTTCCTCCTGGTTCTGCTGGGATCCTCCCGTGCTGACAAAGCCGCCGATACTGCCGCCGCTGATACCGCCGGAGGATCCGCCGACATCGGGAACATAAGAGGGAGCAGGCTCAGGAGTGTTTTCCTTCATAAGGGCCAGCTTGATTCGATATGTTTTTGTAGTAGTTTGATCCTGAGCTGTCACCGTAATCACGGCCGTGCCGGGCAATGAATCTACCTGTGTAATAGAAACGCTGGCATTTTCATCGGCTGCCACAGCTTCCACAACCGCCTTGTCTGTGGAAACAAAGTACTGATATTCCTCCGTATCCGGTCTGAATTTTGTATAAAGCTTTCCGTTAATCCTAATTTCAGAAAGAGTCGCATCGTGAGAGGGCTCCACCACATCCGCAACGGCAAACTCATCGCCGTACCGGCTCCAGAGAATCAGATCCTCTCCCGAGGTCAGAACGCCACAGGGCTGATCTCCCAGGGCAGCGGCACTGTCCTCGCTCATGAAATAAGTAATCGGTCCGTTTTTGGTTACAACCGTTTTGTCAGCCGCTCCCTTGATCACAATACGCATCGGCCCTTGCACTGCGGTTTCGCCGGCCACAAAGGCTGCGTCCACCTTTCCGAACAGAGGGAAGGTTGGCTGATCCAGCGCCTGTAACATTGATAAGCTGTCACATTGCGCACCCTCAGGGAAGGAAAGGGAAATTTGTCTCTCTCCCACCGTTGCATCTAACACCGTAACGGGCAGCTTTCCTTCCGGAATTCTCAGTTGAATCTTCTGCTTGACCGTGCCTGCCTCCAGCTCTACCTTTTTCAGTCCTGCCGGTATGGTAAGCGTTTCGCCGTCATTTACCGTTACCTTAGTGATCTGTCGGCTATAAAAGAGCTCCATTGCCTGTGAAAGCTTGCCTGCCTCTGACTCGATTGCAGAAATAGAAGAGGAGGGATTCTGATAAATCTCCTCTGCAGACGAAATTGCCTGCTGCAGATCGTCCATGGCCTGCTGAGGATATTGCCCCAAAGCGGTTCCGGCTTGGCTCTGTTCCAGCGCTGCCTTTGCCTCTTCAATAAACCGTCCCAGGGTTTCTGCGTCCTTAATAATGCTGACTGCTTCGGATTCCACCGTATCGCCCACAGAGCCTGCCTCGTCCACCGGTGTTACCCGCACCTTCACATACTTTCCGGCCAGCTCCTCTGTCAGCAGTAAAGAAACACCGTTTTGCCCTGAAATCGGTTGATAATTTCCAGACTGAGAATCCGCTGCCAGCCATTCATAAACAGAATTATCCTCCAGATCCCCTTCAATATCCCGATACAGATAAGAAACCAACAGCTGCTCGCCCACCATTTTTTTGCCCAGCAGGGTTACATTCATAGCCGCCGGCTTTTGATTCACAATTTTTGGGTACCTTCCCATTTGATCAAAGGGAAGAGGTTCAAAATCAGGAATCTTGGTAAATACCTCAGAATCTGCTCTCAGGTTCAGATTTCTGTTTTCCATATCCACAAAGCCCGGATCGTCCGCGGTCAGCCAGTTGTCTGAAACGGTAGCGCCGGTTGTATTTTCCTCCAGCTTCTTATGCCCCACGGCCACATTTTTCAATACCTTATTGGTGCTGTTCGCCGGAACCGGAATGTTGGGCGCACCTATCAGCCAGGGATATTTTTCGCTGTAGGGCGGATTGCTCACATCCAATTCAATCAGCTTTTCCGGAATTTTATGGTCGTTATTGGCCGGCCATTCTCCCTTCAGCCATTTCACCCAATTTTCCTTCCAGTTCAAATATCTTGTCAGGCTGGGCGTTTCTCCGTTGGGTCTTGCCACGGAAATATTGTTTTCAAAGGTGAAATAATATCCTCCGTAGGTACGGAACACACTGGATTTTCCTGCATGGTAGAAAATATTTCCGTATATGGTTGCGTTACAGTAACCGTCGTCAAAGAAGATCGCGTTGGACTGATGAGGTCCGATAGCATTGGAGGTAATATCATGGAAATAATTATACATGATTTTGTTCCCCAGGGTAGTGGGGTTTCTGCCTCCGTAGACCGCACCGATATCCGAGGTCTGCTGAATCATACCAAACAATTCATTGTATTCCAAAAGATTTTCATTTCCGGTCAGGGCAACCCCCAGATTGTTGGTATCGTACAGCTTGTTGTGCCGTGCCACCGAACCAACGCCGTAAAAGGCTATGGTAGGTGCAAAATTATTCTTTAACCGGTCTGTTTTATGAATCTCACAGTTTTCCACCACCGTATTTCCGGATTCCAGGGTTTTCCGGTTTCCGGTGTTCAAATTAACGCCGCCGGTTCCTGTGTTATAAATATGACAGTTCTGCACCGTCTGGTTCTTTCCGCCGTTAATCTTAACGCCCCATTTCCCCAAATTGAAGATGTCGCAGCGGTCAACCACTGTGTTGCTGGAATCATTCATGATAATGCCGTCCGATTTTGAGGAGGACAGGGAAAAGCCCTGAATCCGGATGTAATCGGCATTTTTCATGACAATCATAGGATCCCTCAGGTAAGAAAGGGTCATAGAGGTATCGTCATGCAAGGCAGCTTTCGGATAAAGATAGAGCAAGCCTTGATCCATATCCAAAAAATATTCTCCCGGCTGGTCAATTTCTTCTAACACGTTGAAATAATAATACCGCTGTCCTGTTCTGGCACTATAATAAGAGGGCTGTACCGTTGTAATGGTTTTGGCCTGCTTGTTGATTTTTCCAATCTGTACATGCTCGCCGTACCAATCCCAGTACCACTGGCCGAACATCCACTTATCGTCCGAGTCTGCCCACTGCTCAATTCTGGCATCCTGATAGGTAAAGGTAAAGGGCTTTAAAACGGTATCTCCGTTTCTTTCGTTAGAGCCAGGGTCAATGACCGTTCCCATGGCCACAAAGCCCTCATTGGGCCAGCGAGCCACTGTCATAGCCTCCGAATCCACAAACAGCTCCGGCATTTCCAGAACGTCTGCAGTTTTGATGTACGGGATATTATAATGAGCCACCGGAATTCCCTGGGCTGCCAAATCTATTTTCACAATGTGATCTCTTGCGTCCGCTTCAATGATTCTACTCTTAATGTCCTGGGGAAGAGGCTCCGCTTTGGAGGCATCAATCACCGCACCGCCGCTGAACGTCACCTTTTCATCCTTATAATTACGGTAAATGATGGGGCAGTCCTCTGTTCCGCTGTCCTCCTGGGTAAACAACACAGATTCCTCCAGCAGATAGGTGCCGCCTCGCACATATACGGTAATGCCGCCCTCGGGCAGGCCGCCTGCCTGGCGAATGATCCGAATGGTGTCCCGAGCCTTGGCAATGCTGGCAAAGGGCTTTTCAAAACTGCCGTCTCCCGCCTGATCATCTCCGTCCTGAGCGACAAAAAGCTGTCTGAAATTCTGATAAACCAGCTCTGCGCCCTCGCTTTCCACGCTCTGACCCACCTGACCGAACACATCAACCGGCGTCACCTTCACCTTGACAAACCGGCCTATCATGTCGCTTGTTACAATCAGATTTTTCTGGTTTTCCCCCTCCAGTAGGGTATAATCACCCTCTAAAGTATCGGAAATATACCAAGCATAACGGCTTTCTCCCTCTCCGTCCTGTTCCGGATCGGAATAGTCATAGCTGGCCGATACATAGCCCAATGACATAAACAGCGTATTCACCTGAACACGCTCCACAGAGGGTGCTGAATTCCCGCTGGAAATCAGGATCGGAGCGGTGTATACCGGTTTCCCGGTCGTAGGGTAAGTGCCGTTTTTAGGCGTTACCTCCGCACAAAGATAACGGTTTTCCATAGAATTATCTACCAGGTAGGTTTGCTCCGAAGCCCCGCTGATAGGTGTATAATCCTCAATCTTGTCTGATTCTCTGTCGCACCACAGCCAGCGGAAGGAGGTTCCCTCC
>JAXEOR010000074.1:0-4915 GCA_034117945.1 Clostridia bacterium
ATATCACATCTTTCCGCTCTTGTCAACACCTTTTTTCGTTTTTTTTAAACTTTTTTCTTGCCATTGTGCTGACGCTTTTCAAAAGATGCTATATTATATTATCATATCTTACCCCGATTTGTCAAGTATTATTTGCAAAAAATCAAAAATAGTTCTGCGCTGGTGTTTTCGCCTTCCCTTATGTTTCTAAAGACGCAAATCAGGCTCCATGGGTTTGTAGCACGGCGGCCATTCCGTCACTAAAAAACCCCCCGGCAAATACCGGGGGTTCTTTCGCTGGATCAATCCGTTGTAAAGGGCAGCAAAGCAATATGGCGCGCTCTTTTGATTGCAGTGGTAAGCTGTCTCTGATGCTTCGCACAAGTTCCTGTGATCCGCCGGGGCAGGATCTTCGCCCGATCAGAAACATAACGGCGCAGCTTGGCTACATCTTTATAATCAATGTAATCTACTTTATCCACACAAAACGCACAAACCTTTTTCTTGGGCTTGCGGCTGCGGGGTCTTTGTTCTCTTTCCGCCATTGGTTACAACTCCTTTCACAGTTACTAACTGTTGATTAAAATGGTAAATTGTCGTCATCGATAGGCATAAACCCATCATCGTCACTAAAATCAGGGGTACGGGCAGGGGCAGCCGGAGCAGTATATCCTCCACCGTTTCCAAACCCGGAGCTTTGCGGCTGAGCACCGTCTCGCTCACGCTTGCTGTCTGCAAAATAAACCTCTTCGGCAACCACTTCAATCACCGTATGGCTTTTTCCTGCTTCATCCTCCCATTTTCGGGACTGCAAGCTCCCCACCAAGGCCAACTGCTGACCCTTCACAAAATATTTGCTGACAAACTCCGCCGTTGAGCGAAAGCAAACGCAATTAAAAAAATCTGCCTGGCGCTCTTCTCCCGGCTTTGTAAACCGTCTGTTCACCGCAACGGAAAAACGAGTCACAGCCACCTGATTAGCACTGTAACGGATTTCAGGATCGCGGGTCAATCTTCCCAGCAACATTACTTTGTTCATACAAAACTTCCCCCTTCCAAGAACTTATCTCTTGATTACGAGGCTTCTCATTACGCCGTCTGTAATTCTATAAATTCTTTCAAGCTCCGCAGGGAAATCGGGTTTCGCAGTGAAATGAATCAACACATAGTAACCCTCGTTCAAATCATCAATCGGATAGGCCAGTCTTCTTTTGCCCCACACGTCAACTTCCTCAATGGTACCGTTAGACTCGATCAATGATTTGAATTTTTCAACAAGAGCTTCGGTATCCTCCTCTGACAAAGTAGGATTCAACACAAAAACAGTTTCGTACTTGTTCAAAATTTCAACCATTCTATTCACCTCCTTCTGGACTTTGGCCCCAAGCTTTTCTTGGAGCAAGGAATTGCCCTTCACATAAAAAGGCATTATATATTATATCCTATTTTCCCCAGCTTGTCAAGCATTTTTTTAAAGGGTTGCACCGATTCTTCTATATAAAGCCTGTTTGATCAGCTCATCCTCCAGATCCACCGCAGTTTCACTGATCACAATCAATCCCGACGGATCCCACAAAACCTCCTGTCCAAAGGCTTCCGCCACTGCCCGAAGAGGCACCAGCGTTCGGTTGTTTTTTTGTATGGCAGCCGTATCAAGCTCCCGTATTTCGCCGTTCACCGTAATTGACTGACTTCCTATGATCAGGCTGACGACCGAGTTGCCCTTTTCAATGGTCACCAGCTGGTTTTTTCCGTTCCATTCCACCTGAGCCCCCAGACTTTCCGCCACAAAGCGGATGGGCACCAGTGTTCTCCCGTTATATTCGGTAGGCGTTACCCTGTGATTCGCGGAATCAATCGGGGTATCCGCCCCGTATTTCACTGCGCTCCAGCAGTTAAGCCCCAGCACAACGGACTGCTCCGTCAGCTGACGGAGCTTTTCCTGTTTTGATCCTATTTCGTCGCAGGAAAAATCCCTGTTCTTCATGGTAAAATCCCCTGCCTCGTAATCCCGAAAAACAGAGGCGTCCGCTAATACGGTATCCGCCTCCACTTGCCCGTATTGTTCCACCTGGGAATGCAGCTTTGCAGCAGGGGTTTGAAACACCAGATTGCCGGAGACACAATTGTATTTGGGCGTTCCGGGCTGATCCTTCATTAAGTTCTCAAGCTGGGGATACTCCTCTGACCCCTGCCCCTCCTGATAGGCCACCTGCTCCAGCTGGCTTTGCATTTCCTTTCTCTTTGCATAGGGAAAAGAAACCGTCTCCAGAGAAAGAGAGCCGCCGCAGTCTACGCTCAGATTATTCTGAAAGGAATTATTTCTTCCTCCCAGCATTCTCACGCTCTGATTCAGGCGGTAAAACACATTGCCGAACAAGGTAATCCCGGAAGAAAACTCTCCCAGCAGAACGCCGCATTCCGAACAATCTCTGATCATGTTATTTTTTATTTTCGATCCTCTTGCTGTCACATCCGCCTGGGTGCATACTGCACCGGGCGCGTCAATCCGGCTGATTTTATTATTCTGCACCAGATGATTGTTCCCTGTGATTTCAACTGCGCAGCTGCTTCCGTCGCTGATGTCATTATGGGATAACACAACGCCGACGCCCTTGAGCAAAACCCCCGGCTCGTTCAATCCGTTTTGGGAAAAAGAACGGATTGTATTATTCACAATCACGCAGTTTCCCTGTTCCAAGCCTTCTCTTTGACCGGAATCGGCAATCACGCCCGATCCGCCTATATTTTGAATCACATTATTTTCAATTCTGGCATTTCCGCTGATGTCAATTCCCCGAATCATATCCGAAAATTCGCAATCCGCCACCAGGGCACCGGTGCAATCCCTGATCTCAGCGCCGCTTCCTCCGGTAAAGGAAATCCCCTGGACCGACGCTGTGATGCAGCCCTGCATCGTCAAAGCAGGCTTACCGCCCTTGGCACGCACAATCACCTGCTCCCCCGGATAAGAGCGAACGGTCACAAGCCGATCCTCCTCTCCCAGGAAAACACCTCCCTCATAGGTACCGGCGCGCAGATAAATCACCCCTCGCTCCTCCAGCAAGCGAAGGGTTTTCAGTGCTTTTTCCAGAGTCGCAAAGGGATATTGCTCCGAGCCGGAAAATCGGTCGTTTCCCTCTAACGATACATACAGGCGCACCACGCCGCCCTTTTCTTCCGCTGCGCAGGGGGATATCGCCCCCAGAACCAGCAACAAACTGAACAAAACCAGAGCTAATCTTTTCAAGGCCTTCTTCCTTCCGAATATAGTCTGACTATCCATTCAAACGAACAAGCCGCCTTTGACAAAACAAAGGCGGCTCTTCATTTGCAATTGCTTTCCAATGCAAATTATTTCTGTTCGGTTAAATTGTACTTTCTTCTGAATTTGTCAACTCTACCGCCGGTATCAACCAACTTCTGCTTACCCGTAAAGAACGGATGGCATTTGGAACAAATTTCAACACGAATATTCTTTTTTGTAGAACCTGTTTCAATCACCTCACCGCAGGCGCAGGTAATTGTAGTCGGCGCATAATCGGGATGTATTCCCTGCTTCAATGGAATTCACCTCTTTCTCTCACTGAAAGCACCATGCCTCCATTTAAGCATACTGCTTTATTGTTACTTTTCTCCATTATAGCATAAACAAATTCAAATTGCAATACTTTTTTCAAAAAAAAGAGAAAAAAATGGCTGACCGGCGGAAAACGCAAAAATTTATGGATTTTTAACACTGCTTTTACTTTTCTTGTGAAATGAGTTGGGAATTCATTCCCCGTATGAAATAAATTTCTTCATTGTTGTCAATTGTTTTTTTCCCCTTTTTGTACTATAATATATAATAACGAAATTTCGTAGAAGGAAGAGAAAAAATGAAAAAGACAAAAATTATCTGCACCCTCGGTCCGGCCTGCAGCGACCGGGAAACATTAAAAAGCATGATGCTAGCAGGGATGAATGTGGCACGGTTCAATTTTTCCCACGGAACCCACGAGGAGCAGCGTCGGCGGATTGAATTATTTCAGAGCGTCAGGGAAGAATTGCAGCTCCCCGCCGCTATGATGCTGGATACCAAGGGGCCGGAATACCGGATCAAAACCTTTGAGCATGGAAAAATCACCTTGCAGGAGGGTCAAACCTTCGCCTTCACCTCAGAAGAAATTGAAGGAAACGAGCAGCGGGTTTCCGTCTCTTATAAAAACATGGTCAACGAGCTTGATGTGGGCGACAAAATTCTGCTTAACAACGGCCTGATTATCTTGGAAATCACCGAAAAAACCAAAACAGACGTGATTTGCAGGGTCATTGTAGGAGGAGAGCTGTCCAACCGCAAGAGCATGAGCTTTCCCAATAAGGTGCTGAAGCAAATCTATCTCAGCGAGCAGGACAAGGCAGATTTGCTGCTGGGGATTCAAACGGGAATGGATTTTGTCGCATGCTCCTTTGTTTCCTGTAAACAGGATGTGCTGGATGTTCGGGAATTTCTGGATCAAAACGGCGGACAGGACATTGACCTGATTGCAAAAATTGAAAACCGCTCCGGCGTGGAGCATATTGATGAAATTTTATCCGTCAGCGACGGTATTATGGTAGCCCGGGGAGATATGGGGGTGGAAATTCCTTATGAGGAGCTGCCCTCCATTCAAAAAAAGCTGATCACCGCTTGCAGATTTCGGGGAAAGCGGGTGATCACCGCAACAGAAATGCTGGAATCCATGATTTACAACCCCCGTCCCACCAGAGCGGAAATTTCCGATGTGGCCAATGCTGTGTATGACGGCACCAGCGCCGTAATGCTATCAGGGGAAACTGCTGCCGGGAAGTATCCGGTAGAAGCGGTGCAGGCCATGAGCAAAATTGCCCGGGAAACAGAACAAAATATTCATTACAGAAAAAGATTTAACAATTCCAGCTTTGAAATCAGAAATAC
>JAXEOR010000075.1:0-3265 GCA_034117945.1 Clostridia bacterium
CTACCCCAGTAAATTGCACCGTAATCCGTAACAAACTGCACACTGTTTGTAATTCTATTGTATTCAATGATAATGTCATTGCTAGACTGCAATCCAATAGCGCCTCTCATTAAATCGTCGAATTCATTATGCCGTATTACCTCTCCCACACAACCGGATATATTGATCACATATCTAGACTCATAAGATCCCGACCGCTGGCTGCAATTGTGGAAATAGTTATTTTCAATCAGATTGCCGCTAGGTGTCAGATTGGCTCTGTCGCCGCCGGAAAGTTGAATCGCTGATCCTGCCATATTATAAATATGGCATCCGGTAATTGTGGAATTTTTTGCATTTTTCATGCTAATTCCAGCCTGAGAGGAACCGGAGATTTCCCCATCTTCTATCCGAACGTTTGTGACATTGCTCATGCTTACAAGAGTGCTGCGGGAATCCTTAAAATGAATTCCTCTGAACGTCAGGTAAGAAGCCTCTGAAATGTCCAGCATTGTTTTGTTCAGCGTTGACACAACCATATTGGCATTTTTTGTGTCGCCCACCGGATAAAAATACAGAATATTGGATGACCGATCCAGATAGCTTTCTCCGGGCTGATCAATTTCTTCAAAAATATTGGAGAAATAAATCTTATACTGCTGTCCCCAGCCGGCACCGGGCTCCAGTGAGTAAGAAGAAGGATCAATGGTTGTAACCACCTTATTGGCAGCGTCCAACTGATCAATTCTCAAATCACAGGTTGCCCACAGAGCCACAATCGCTCCGCCGACATAAGCGTCTCCTCTTTTCACTGTCCATTTAGAAGAACGGTTTTCAGCATCCGGATAAGACAATTTAATCGGCTGTTTGGCATAATTGTATTTCTTATCAGATTCCATAATCGGCGTTGTTTGAATCAGATTCTGACTCTTATCATCGTTTGGCCAGCGAGCCTCTTTCAGCTTCGTACCGTTCATATAGATTTCGGTGGGATTATAGCTTGAAAAGCCCCAGCCGTAGGGCTCCAGCGGCGTCATCTCAACGCCCTGCTCGCCCAAATTAATAGACATCAAATGCTCCTTGGCATTTTGATCAACCAAACGGTTCAGCAAAGCCTCATCCGTCACCTTTTTCATTTTGGAAGTATCCAGGGTTTTCCCTCCTACAAAGGACACCTCTTCTCCCGGGTAGGCCTGATACACAATGGGCTTATCCGCTTGTCCCGAATGCTGTGAGGTAAAGCTGATGGTATTAGAAACAGGGTACGTTCCTCCCCGGATATAAACCGTAGCGCCGCCCTCGGGCAATTCTCCTGCTGCAATCATATCTCTGGCCTTTTCAATGGTTGCAAAAGGAGCATCAATGGAGCCGGAATTATCATCGCTTCCATCTGTAGCTACATAGTAAACAGCTCCCTGACCAATTCGTATTGCTTGAGAGTATATTCCTGTCCCTGACAAGCCATTGATATCTTTCGGAATCACCTTGACCCGTATGTATTTTCCAGCGTCTGCCATTGCCACTGCATAAGTTTTTTTGGCTGACGACTGCACCGGGGTAAAGGGGCCGTCCTCTCCCACTCCGGTTTCCCAAACAAACAGGCTTTCTCCTTCGTCGTCTCCGCCTTGGGAAGGAACATAGGTATATTCCGCTGTTAATATATTCCCTACTCCCGCCTTACCGGTAATGGAAACTTCGGTCGCAGAAGGAGGATTCTTTTTGATAGAAATCTTGCTGCCGGTTTGTGCATACACTTTTGTCCCAATCTTGGGCTCTACCGTGCTGCGAGGGGTAACCCCTACCCGCAGATATTTTCCCAGATCTTCTTCTACGGGTGTGTATGTCTTTTGCGTCGCTCCTTCAATCTCTGTCCAAACGCTTTGATCCGGGGAAGATTCCCACTGATACAAAGGAGTATCCAGCGGATCTCCGTTGGCATCTGATATGCTCTCATTTGCAGTCAGCTCTTCTCCTATCATGTAGGCACCTTCGATAGTCAGGCTGTCCACCACAGGGGCGCTCGGAAGAGCCGTGCTCACAGAAACAAGATCGTCCACCCAAATGCTCTGCTCCGAGCATTTCGCCAGTCTGCTGAGATAGAGTTCAGTAATAGGTTGCTCTATGGGTTTTGTTCCGGAAGCAAATTCCTGGCCATCTATTGAAAAGTGTATTTTTGCAATGTCCCAAGAAATCACCAGCTGATGCCATCCCAGGGAACGGGGCAATGCGCTTGTTTCCTGGTCGTCAGAAAAAGTTGATCCTCTATATGCATACTCTGTATTAAAAAATCTAATATAGGAGCTTATCTGGTTATTCGTCTCGGTGTTTTTGTCTCCTAAATACCAGAAAAATGCATCCTTTGCGGTTACCAGATCGTCATAGAACCAAAGCTGAACCGCCCCCTGAGAAGAGTTCGTTCCGCTTAGGTTGAGAGATGTATTGAGCCGATCGGTTGTGCTGCTGTTCCGCGTATTAAGCCACAGAGCCTTTGCGCCCGATCTGACCTGATCGGTTACCACCTTTGCAATTTCCGTATCTGTCCAGTCAGAGTCGTTCTCATAGCCGATGTTCCTCTGCACCTGGCCGACCACAATCATAACGGACTTTGAAACATCCCCATAGCTTGCGGTAATCACCGCAGTCCCCCCCTGGTTTGCAGTAACCAAACCGTTTTCGTTAACAGACGCTACCCGAGAATTGCTGCTGGAGAAGGTAACCCCTTCCGTCAATTCAGTAGCCGTTTCTCCATTGACTCCCTTCACGGAAATCTGCGTTGTTTCCTCCGGCGCCAGTATTGTTTTTTCCGTGCCGGATAAATCCAAGCTCTCAAATTCATCAACCTCTTCACCTGCAGGAACCTCCTCGAAAGAAAGTTCCTCAATATAAAAGCCTAAGCTTGCCGCCTGACCTGTCTTAAAATACATCTGGGGCGTCACCTGCATAGAGGTAACAGAGGTGCCGGATGCATCTAAAATATCCTCCACCGTCACCGTTCCCGTCTGACTGGTTTGCCATTGAGAACCAGCAGCAGAATACTTGCTCTTCCCCTCCATATAAATGGGTGTGTCTTGATAGGATTTCGAGGGAGTCACCAAGGTGTAGCCGGCATATGCCGCCGGACGGACATTTAAAATTATGCCCTGAAGGGTAACGTTTGCAGCCACAGAGCTTGTTGATTTTAACTTAACAGACATTTGATAGGTTTTGCCCTTTTCAATGGTCACAGTAGAACCATAACGCAGTCTGTGCTGCCAGGAGGTTGCACTGGCCGCATATCCGGAGGACA
>JAXEOR010000076.1:0-15271 GCA_034117945.1 Clostridia bacterium
CCCACAACAATCAGGATAGAAGTTCCGCCGATTCCAAAGGAACCAAGTCCGAAAATCGCTGCAACAACCATGGGGAACAAAGCGACCAACGCAATAAATACGGCTCCTGCCATGGTAATTTTGTTTAAGGATTTTTCAATAAACTCAGAGGTGGATCTTCCAGGACGAATCCCGGGGATAAATCCGCCGTTGTTCTTCATGTTATTCGCGATCTCTACCGTATTAAACTGAATTTTGGTATAGAAGAACGTGAAGAACAAAATCAGCAGGAAATACAAAATCATATAACCGATGGATCCATACCCGAAAATATTAGTCATAATCCAGCCGCCGATTCCGCCGGAAGCGGTCTTGCCGAACAGCTGCATGATGGTTGCAGGGAAGGACATGATGGACATGGCGAAGATAATCGGAATTACGCCCGCCATACTCACCTTAATGGGAATATGAGTGCTTTGACCGCCGTACATTTTTCTTCCAACAACCCGCTTTGCATATTGAACAGGAATTCTGCGTTCTGCATCATTCATCCATACAATTGCGCCAATCAAAGCAACGGAAGCAATAAGCAGAATCACTGCGCCAAACCAATTCAGCGCACCGCCCTGAATATTACCAACCATCTGCATGATCATCTGCGGGAACCGGCAGACAATACCGGCAAAGATGATCAATGAAATGCCGTTTCCAATCCCTTTATCGGTAATCTTTTCACCAAGCCACATCAAAAACGCAGTACCTGCGGTCAAGGACAAAATAATTGTCGCATAAGTCATCAATCCGGGGTTGTTGACTGCGCTTTTCAAACCGAAATACATCCCTGTAGACTGAATAAACGCCAGCAGAATGGTCAGTGCTCTGGTATACTGGCCGATCTTTTTTCTGCCCTCTTCCCCCTGTCTGCTCAATCTTTCCAAAGCAGGAACCGCTACAGTCAGCAGCTGCATGATAATGGAAGAGTTGATGTAGGGGGTAATGCTCATTGCAAAAATGGTTGCCTGAGACAAGGCGCCGCCGGAGATCATATCCATCAGCCCCAGCATATCCAGCCCGTTGACTGCGTCACTCAGCGCAGACGCATTCAAACCGGGAACAGGAACGTGGGAACCAAGGCGGAAAACTACCATCAGCATAATGGTATATAAGATCTTTTTCCGTAAATCAGGAATTTTAAAAGCGTTGATGATTGATTTAAACACCTCAGATCACCTCATACTTTCCGCCGACTGCGGTAATTTTCTTTGTCGCAGATTCTGAAAACCTTGCAGCCTTCACGGTCAGTTTTTTGGTTAATTCACCTCTGCCCAGCACCACAACGCCGTCGCAGATTTTAGAAATAACGCCGCTTTCCTTTAACAAAGCCGGTGTAACCTCTGTTCCGTCTTCAAATCTTTCCAGCTGAGCGACATTGATTGATACATATTTTTTAGCAAAAATATTGACAAAACCGCGTTTGGGCAATCTGCGGTACAAAGGCATCTGACCGCCTTCGAAGCCCGGTCTGACGCCGCCGCCGGAACGCGCCTTTTGTCCCTTGTGGCCACGGCCTGCAGTTTTTCCGTTGCCTGTGGCATGACCACGGCCTTTTCTCTTCGGGTCCTTCACGGAGCCGGGGGCCGGAGACAATTCACAAAGTTTCATTTGCACACACCTCCTTCGTTATTTTACCTCTTTCACGTCCACCAAATGTGACACCTTATTCACCATACCACGGATAGCGGGGCCATCCTCAAATACTTTGGTATCTCTGATTTTCTTTAAACCAAGGGCCGCCACAGTGGCAATCTGATCGTCTTTTCTTCCAATGGTACTTTTTATCAAAGTAACGCTGATTTTAGCCATGCCGCAACCTCCTTAACCTAAAATTTCTTCAGTGGTTTTGCCTCTCAGCTTAGCCACCTCTTCTGCGCTCTTCAGGTCAGCCAAAGCCTGAATGGTAGCGCAAACAACATTTTTCGGATTGTTAGAGCGCAGGGATTTTGTTCTGATATCCTTAATCCCGGCCAGCTCCATAACCGCACGGGCAGCGCCTCCGGCGATCACACCGGTACCTTCTCCTGCCGGTTTTACCAGCACGCGGCCTGCGCCGTACTCGCCGATTACTTCATGAGGAACCGTAGTTCCCAGAAGATTCACGGTAATCATATTTTTCTTGGCGTCTTCAATTCCCTTGCGGATTGCTTCGGGAATTTCAGCGGCTTTACCTGTTCCGCAGCCCACATGGCCGTTTTCGTCACCCACAACAACCAGAGCGGAAAAACGGAAGGTTCTGCCGCCCTTAACAACCTTGGCGACACGATTTATTGAAACAACTTTTTCTTTGATATCCAATGTGCTTGCATCAATTCGTTCCGTCATGATGTTCCTCCTTTACTAAAACTTTAATCCGCCCTCGCGAGCGCCCTCGGCCAATTCCAACACTCTGCCGTGATACAGATATCCGCCGCGGTCAAATACAACTTCTTCAATCCCCTTCTCCTTGGCGCGCTTTGCCACCAGCTTACCAAGCTCACGGGCAGCAGCTTTGTTGCCGCCGTAAGTATCAGCCAGTTCTTTATCCAAGGTAGAAGCGCTTGCCAGCGTTACGCCGTTCACATCATCAATAATCTGCGCATACATATGCTTCAAGCTTCTGAATACATTCAAACGGGGACGTTCAGGAGTACCGGAAACATTCTTACGAACTCTTTCATGCCTTTTTAATCTGTTTTTATTAGATGCCGGTTTACTTACCACTCTGAATCACTCCTTTCCCTTATTTCTTACCGCCTGTTTTACCTTCTTTGCGTCTGATATGTTCATTCGCATATTTGATTCCTTTGCCCTTATAGGGTTCCGGAGGTCTCTTTTCCCGAATTTCAGCCGCAACCTGCCCAACAGCCTGCTTATCAATACCGCGAACGATAATCTGATTGGGGCCGGGCACATCAAAGGTGATCATAGGGGGCTCTTCCATCTCAACGGGATGAGAATAACCCAGATTCATCACCAGCTTTTTGCCTTGCTTCTGCGCTCTGTAACCAACGCCGTTCACTTCCAGCTCCTTAGAATAGCCTTCGGTTACACCGATCACCATGTTGTTCAGCAGGGTTCTTGTCAACCCGTGCATCGCCCGGTGAATCTTACTTTCAGAAGGACGCTCAACAACAATTGTATTGCCCTCCTGCTTAATCAACATATCCTTATGCAGCGCCTTTTCTAACGTACCCTTAGGACCTTTCACGGTCACAAAGTTGGATTCTCCTATTTTTACATCAACTCCGGCAGGTACATCGATCGGCATTCTACCAATACGTGACATTCGTTACACCTCCTAAATCAACCTAAAAATAGTTCTACCAAATAAACGCCAGAACTTCGCCGCCGATTTTCTGGGCTCTTGCCTGCTTATCTGTCATCACGCCCTTAGACGTAGAAATCACTGCAACGCCAAGACCGTTGAGCACCCGAGGCAGCTTTTCGCAGCTTGCGTAAACTCTCAAACCGGGCTTGGAAATTCTTTTCAGTCCAGAAATGACTTTCGACTTATTCTCGCCGTACTTCAAGGTCACCTTGATAACCCCTTGCTTATCGTCCTCAATCACCTGATAGTTCTTAATATAACCTTCTTCTAACAGAATCTGCGCAATGGCTTTTTTCATATTAGAAGCAGGAACATCAACGCTTTCGTGCTTCGCTGAATTCGCATTTCTGATGCGGGTCAGCATATCAGCAATAGGATCGGTAATTTGCATGAGTCTTTCCTCCTTCCAATCGTCTACTCTATTTTACCAGCTGGCTTTTTTCACTCCGGGAATCTGACCCTTGTATGCCAATTCTCTGAAACAGATACGGCACACGCCGAACTTTCTCAAATAGCCGTGCGGACGACCACAAATTTTGCATCTGTTATAAGCTCTTGTCTGATACTTGGGAGCTCTTTGCTGCTTTAATATCATAGCTTTTTTTGCCATAATGTTTCCCCTCCTCTCAGTTCTTCTGGAACGGTGCGCCCATTTGCTTTAACAGCTCTCTGGCCTCTTCATCGGTTTGAGCTGTTGTCACAAAGATCACGTCCATACCACGCACTTTGTCCACCTTGTCATAATCAATTTCAGGGAAAATCAACTGTTCCTTCAAGCCTAAGGAATAATTGCCGCGCCCGTCAAAGGAATTGGGATTAATTCCTCTAAAGTCACGCACACGGGGCAAAGCCACATTGAATAATCTATCTACAAATTCATACATCTTTTCGCCGCGCAGAGTTACCTTGCAGCCGATGTTCATACCTGCTCTTACCTTAAAGGCAGCAACGGATTTTTTCGCTTTGGTAATGGTAGGCTTCTGGCCTGTAATCTGAGCGATATCACTCATAGCAGCGTCCAGGGCTTTTGCATTTTCCTTTGCTTCTCCAACGCCTACATTCACCACAACCTTATCCAGCTTCGGAATTTGCATCGGGCTTTTGTAGCCGAATTTCTGCATCAGAGCAGGCGCAATTTCACTTTTATATTTTTCGCTGATTCTCGACATGCTTCAACCTCCTTTCGCTTACTCGATGATCTCGCCGCATTTTTTGCAGTATCTGGCCTTTTGGCCGTCTGCCAGCACTTTGGTGCCGGTTCTGGCAGCTTTTCCGCATTTATTGCAGTTTACCATCACTTTATCCGCATAAATGGCAGCCTCCTGGTGAATGATCCCGCTGGGATCTCCGGCCTTTCTGGGCTTTTTATGCTTGGTTGCCATGTTAACCCCTTCAACAATGACTTTACCTTCGGAGGGGAACACGGTCAGCACCTTACCCTTTTTGCCCTTATCCTTACCGGACAGAACAGTTACGCTGTCGCCTTTTTTCACGTGTACCTTTTTAATCACTTGTTACACCTCCTACGATTAAAGTACCTCCGGTGCCAAAGACAGGATTTTCATATATTCCTTGTCTCTCAATTCTCTCGCCACCGGCCCGAAAATACGGGTTCCTCTGGGATTCTTATCATCTCTGATTACAACGGCTGCGTTCTCGTCAAACCGGATATAGGATCCGTCCTTACGGTGAATCCCCTTGCGGGTTCTCACGATTACAGCCTTTACAACATCACCTTTTTTCACAACTCCGCCCGGGATTGCCTTTTTAACACTGGCCACGATCACGTCGCCCACATTCCCGTATCTTCTTTTGGAGCCGCCTAAAACTCTGATACACATAAGCTCCTTTGCGCCGGTGTTGTCAGCAACGCGGAGCAATGTTTGCTGTTGTACCATTTTTATCCTCCTTCCGAAACTGTGGTCTGCGTGATTTAACGTGCCTTTTCAACGATTTCCACCAGTCTCCATCTCTTATCCTTGGACAGGGGTCTGGTTTCCATGATTTTCACCTTATCACCGACTGCACATTCATTTTTTTCATCGTGCGCCTTAAACTTAATGGTGCGCTTTACAATCTTTTTATACAAAGGATGTTTTACTCTATCCGCAATGGCAACCACAATGGTTTTATCCATCTTGTCGCTGACCACTTCGCCGATTCTTACTTTTCTATCCGCTCTTTCCATAGATCAAACAATCTCCTTCCTATTGACGTTCTCTGAGAATGGTTTTGACCCGGGCGATATCCCGTTTCACATCAACAATTCTCATGGGATTATCCAACTGGTTGGTAGCATGCTGAAATCTAAGGTTAAACAGCTCGGCCTTCAATTCGGTTTCCTTTACTTCCAATTCCTCGACGGTCAAATCTCTTAATTCATTAGCTTTCATCATGGTCACCTCCCACTTTATCTTCGCGTGCAATAATCTTGCACTTTACAGGAAGCTTATGCATTGCAAGACGCAATGCTTCCTTGGCGATTTCCTCGGAAACGCCTCCGATTTCAAACATGACCCGGCCGGGCTTTACCACAGCCACCCAGTATTCCGGAGAACCCTTACCGCTACCCATACGGGTTTCAGCCGGTTTCTCGGTAACAGGCTTATCAGGGAAAATTTTAATCCATACCTGACCGCCTCTCTTGGTGTAACGGGTCATAGCGATTCTGGCAGCCTCAATCTGATTGCTGGTGATCCAGCAGGGCTCTAATGCCTGCAGGCCGTAATCGCCGTTAGAAATGAAATTCCCGCGAGTTGCTTTGCCCTTCATGCGCCCCCGCATGACTCTGCGGTACTTTACTCTCTTAGGTAATAACATTTATTTTCCTCCTTCCGACTTTGCTGCTTTTTTACTTTCTGGAAGGACCTCCCCTTTGTAAATCCATACCTTTACGCCAATCTTGCCGTATGTGGTATCCGCTTCTGCAAAACCGTAATCGATATCCGCACGAAGAGTCTGCAGAGGAATTGTACCTTCATGATAATGCTCGCTGCGAGCAATTTCCGCACCGCCCAAACGGCCGGAGCATAGGGTTTTGATTCCCTTGGCGTTCAGCTTCATGGTTCGCTGCATCGCCTGCTTCATAGCCCGTCTGAAGGACGTTCTTTTTTCCAGCTGAAGCGCAATATTTTCCGCTACCAGCTGAGCGTTCATATCCGGCTGTTTCACTTCAACGATGTTGATGGAAACCTCTTTGCCGATGGCCTTTTCCACAGCGGCCTTTACCTTTTCGATTTCGGAGCCCTGGCGGCCGATGATAATTCCAGGCTTTGCAGCATGGATATTAATTCTGATCTTGGCAGACGCTCTCTCGATTTCCAAGCGAGCGATTCCGGCCTGATACAGCATTGTTTTGAGTAATTTTCTGATTTTATAATCTTCAACAAGATTATCACCAAAGCTGGTTTTATCAGCGTACCATTTGGAATCCCAGTCCTTGATCACGCCGACTCTCAGCCCATGGGGGTTTACTTTCTGGCCCATAACTTAGCCTCCCTTTCCTTATTCTTTTTCCTTCAGTACCAGCGTGATATGACTGGTTCTTTTTCTGATCCGGAACGCCCGTCCCTTGGCTATGGGTCTGATGCGCTTCAGGGTAGGACCCTGATTGGCATAACATTCCGCCACATACAGCTTTTCCGCATCCATATTATGATTGGTCACTGCGTTTGCAATTGCGGAATTTAACAGCTTTTCCAGCAATTCGCTGGCAGCCTTGGGTGTATTCTTTAAGATGCCAAGGGCGGTTGCCACGTCCTTGTTTCTGATCAAATCCAGCACAATCTTCACTTTTCTAGAAGAAATGCGAGCATAGCTCAAAGTTGCCTTTGCTTCCATGGTTTAAACTGCCTCCTTTCACCAACACTTCATTTGGTTTCTTATTTCCCGGTAGATTTTGAGCCTGCATGGCCGCGATACGTTCTGGTGGGAACAAACTCACCCAGCTTATGGCCGACCATATCCTCAGTCAAATACACGGGAACGTGCTTTCTTCCGTCATGAAGCGCAATGGTGTGCCCTACCATTTCAGGAAAAATCGTGGACGCTCTGGACCATGATTTCAGCACTCTCTTTTCGCCCGCTTCATTCATCTCTATAATTCTCTTGAGTAAACGCTCGTCTACAAAAGGTCCTTTTTTCACCGATCTGCTCATTGATTTGCCTCCTTCCGATTGGAATCACGCATATCTTAACCGATTATTTTGCGTTTCTTCTCTTGACAATAAATTTATCGCTTTTGTTCTTTTTCTTTCTGGTTTTATAACCCAGAGCAGGTTTTCCCCAAGGGGTAACAGGGCTGGGTCTTCCGATAGGAGACTTACCTTCACCACCGCCGTGAGGATGGTCGTTGGGGTTCATAACAACACCGCGGACGGTAGGTCTCCAGCCCATGTGGCGTTTTCTTCCCGCTTTACCGATGGAAATGTTTTCATGCTCCAGATTTCCCACCTGACCGATGGTAGCCCGGCAGTTCATTCTGATCTTTCTTACTTCGCCGGAAGGCAGTCTTACCTGTGCGTAATCCCCTTCCTTAGCCATCAGCTGAGCAGCGTTTCCTGCCGCACGAACCAGCTGGCCGCCTTTTCCGGGAGCCAATTCAATGTTGTGAATCAGGGTACCAACGGGAATCTGCGCAATTTCCATTGCGTTGCCCGGCTTAATGTCGGCCCCCTGGCCGCTTAACAATTCCGTGCCCACCGTCAAGCCGTTGGGAGCCAGAATGTAAGACTTCACACCGTCTTCATACTGAATCAGCGCAATGTTAGCGCTTCTGTTGGGATCGTACTCGATGGTCTGAACCACAGCAGGGATCCCGTCTTTATTTCTCTTAAAGTCAATAATTCTATATTTTTTCTTGGCGCCGCCGCCTCTGTGGCGAACGGTAATTCTACCGTAAGAGTTCCTGCCGGCGTGCTTTTTCAAGGATTTGACCAGAGACTTTTCGGGCTTTGAAGCGGTAATCTCTTCAAAGGAAGAAACAGTCATAAATCTTCTCGCCGGGGAGGTAGGATTAAATTTTTTCAATGCCATCCTGAATTCTCCTCACTTTCCGTATCTGTTTGGGGACTTAAGCCATCCCTTCAAAAAATTCAATGGTTTTGCTGGTTTCGGTCAATTTCACAATTGCCTTTTTCCAGTCGGGTCTCTTTCCTACATGCACGCCCATTCTCTTATACTTTCCAACGACGTTCATGGTGGTTACGTTCTCAACCTCAACCTTAAACAGCTGTTCAACCGCCTGCTTAATTTCGATTTTGTTTGCCCCTTTGGCAACCTGGAACGTATATTTTCTATCCTGCATATTTTCCATGCTGGCCTCAGACACGATGGGTCTGATGATTACATCGTATGCGCTTTTCATTATGCGTACACCTCCTCAATCTTGGCCACCGCATCTTTGGATACGATTACCTTGTCGCTGTTGAGAACATCGTAGGTGTTCAGCGCAGTTGCGAAGGTCGTTGCAGCGGTAGGGATATTACGGGCGGACAGTACGACATTGTCGTCCTTATCGCAGGTAATGATCAATGCTTTGCCCTCAACCTTCAATGCGTCCAGCATTTGGACGATCTGTTTGGTTTTAATCTGATCGAAGCCAAACTGATCCACAACGATCATGTTCTCATCTGCCACTTTAGCGCTCAGCGCAGATTTCAGTGCTGTTCTTTTCAGCTTTTTGTTCAAAGCGTACCGGTAGCTTCTGGGCTTGGGGCCGAGAGCCACACCGCCGCCAGTCCATTGAGGAGCACGAATGCTTCCCTGTCTTGCGCGGCCTGTTCCCTTTTGTCTCCAAGGCTTGATTCCGCCGCCGCTTACTTCTGTTCTTGTTTTGGTGCTCTGGGTGCCCTGTCTCTGGTTGGCAAGGTAGTTTTTCACGACCTCGTGCAATGCGTAACCATTGACTTCCTGACCAAACACTGCGTCGCTCAGTTCAATTTCTCCGACGCTGGCACCGCTTGTGTTATATAAAACCACTTTAGGCATGGAACTTCCTCCTTTCTAACTGCAAATGATTATTTGCCGCTCTTTACTGTATTTTTTATCGTCACGATTCCGCCCTTAGGACCGGGAACCGCTCCCTTGACCAGAATCAGATTTTTGTCTGTATCGACCTTTACAACGTCAAGATTTTGAATGGTGACCTTCTCCACACCGAAATGGCCGGGCAGCTTTTTGCCCTTCATGACCTTACCGGGATAGGAGCAGGCACCCATGGAGCCAACGCCTCTGTGGTAGCCGGAGCCGTGAGCCATAGGACCTCTGTGGGTTCCCCAGCGCTTCACCGTACCGGAAAAGCCGTGACCCTTGGAAATACCGGAAACATCCACCCGGTCGCCCTGAGCAAACACATCCGCTTTCAGCTCGTCTCCCACGTTCATTTCAGCAGCGTTATCCAGTCTGAATTCCCTCAGAACCTTCTTATAAGCAACGCCGCCCTTTTCGAAGTGACCCTTCATAGGCTTGTTCAGTTTTTTGGCGTCAACGTCGCAAAAGCCCACTTGAACTGCACTGTAGCCGTCTTTTTCCACTTCTTTCTTTTGCACAACCGTGCAGGGGCCCGCTTCAATCACTGTTACCGGGATCAGTCTTCCGTCCTCCAGAAACAGCTGCGTCATCCCAATCTTCTTACCGATGATTGCTTTTTGCATCCTTTCTTACCTCCTATTGGTTATTGGTTGACCGGAAAGCCGGCCAACATGACCTGCCGCCCTACAGCGGCCAAAGCGCCTTACAGCTTGATTTCGATATCAACGCCTGCAGGCAGATCAAACTTAGTTAAAGCATCTACCGTTTTAGCGGTAGGGAGCAGAATGTCGATCAAGCGCTTGTGCGTTCTCAGCTCGAACTGCTCACGAGAATCCTTGTACTTGTGTACTGCACGCAGAATGGTCACAACCTCTTTCCGGGTGGGCAGGGGGATAGGTCCGGACACCTTTGCGCCGGTTCTCTCCGCTGTTTCCACGATCCGTTCTGCGGTCTGATCCAACAGCATATGGTCATATGCCTTGAGTCTGATTCTGATTTTGTCCTTTACTGCTGCCATCTGTTTCGCCTCCTATTCATAATGATTGGTTACGCATAACAGCCGAACATCTGTACACTGTGCCGGGTGTATCCTAGCACCCTATCATAAAACCCACTTGGCGTGGGCAGCTTTTACGCAAACACAAACAGCTTGTCTTACCGTGTGGACTTGAGCAGGAAGAAAACTCCCATTCAGTATCCCCGAAACTGACAAACCCGCGGGAAAACCCCGCTGACGTGCTACGTCCATAGGTTATTCAACCTGTGTACAGTGACTTGCGCCCGGTTTTAAAAATCGGACAATCTCCGCGGAAAAACCCGCATATTTCTCATGCGGCAACCTCCCGTTTCATCGTATGCCATACGTCACACTCAATTAGTATACCTCATTCCGGCCGGCCTGTCAAGCTTTTTTTCTGTTTTTTTACTCGCTTTTTTAATTTTGGTACTTTTGACCAAAAACCACTACTCGCCATCCCAATTTTGCAAAAAAACAGCAATTTCCTTCATCCCATTGACAGCTTCGCCTTACAGCACATCTCTGTGAAAAGCCAAACTGCTTTTGTCCTTCGCCTTTTTGTAATACTGCTCTGCCCGATCCCGGTCTCCCAGACCGATATATCCCAAAAAGGCCAGCTGACAGCAATGAACTGTATTTTTCGCAGGTAAATCAGCCTCAAAAATCAGAAAATCAGGCAAAGAAACGGCAAAATAATCAATTGTGACAGCATCCTCCATATGCTCTTTGGCATACTCTATCATATGCTGATACATTTCCTTTGCCCGAGCCTCCTCTCCCAAGGCTTCATAGGCCTTTGCTCTGTAAAAATACATCTCCGGGGGCTGATCGTTATAATACATTGCCCCCGCCAGACTGTCCTCTCCCCCAGTGGCTCTGGTCAAATCCTCACGGGAATTGCCGTACAGTCCAAGAAAATAATATAAGTCATTATCCTTTGCCCCGGCCAGCTTTCCTTCTCCCAAATTTTCCGGGTAGGACAGAGCGGCACGAAGCCTGCGGCAGGCAGCTAGGTCGTCCCCTCTCCTATGATCCTCCTTTGCCAGACAGAGAAGACTATACCGATACTGGGCAGTAATTTTCCCCTCTCCCCCCTCCCAGGGATGAAACCGGTGAGAGGTCATCAGAGAAAGAGCCTTTTCATACTGGCCGTTCAGATTCAAAAGAGTGATATATTCCGTTAACAAATCGTCCCGGCAAAACAGCAGCTGCGGATACTGCTCCAGATTCGTCAGGCGGCTCTTGGGACTGCGATTGATGCACCGGTACAGCTGATCCAGTTCAAACAGCACTCTTGCGTCAGAAGGATTCAGCCCAAATGCCCGTTCCATACAGGCAACCGAACGCTCCGGATCCTGTTTCTTATTATACCAGTAAAGGGCTAAATTACGATTAGGCGTTGCAAACTCCGGCAAGCCCTTTGCGGCCTCCTCCCAGCACCTAGCTCCCTCCTCATACCGGGCTTTGTCATATAACAGATTGCCCAACAGGTAACAGGCTCGGAAGGCTCCCCGATCTGCGGCAAACTGCAACACCTTGATATCCTCCAAACGGTTGGTAAAGCCGTAAAACCCCTCATCTTGCTCTGCCCGGCGGATATAGGCTTGATCTCCGATATAAAAGGCCATATAATAATGAAGCATTGGGGTCTTATTGTGGCACAAAGCCAAAATCTCCGCCGCCCTGTCCCCTTCTCCCATTTTCGCATAAAGAAGAGACAGTTCAATGTAATTTTCCGCGTCATTGTTGGTCAGCTGTTCCACCTCGCTCAAAGCCGACCCCTTGCCTGCCCAGTACAGCTCCAGTCTGCATCCGGGATCCATGGGATCGATCGCCGCAGCCCCACGTCCACTGCTTCTTCCCCGGCGAAATATGATGATCCGCAATATGCAGCAGCCCCGCCTTTTTGCCGTGATCATAATTCCCTACAAAATCATAATCAGAATGATAAGCCATGTAAGAGGTAGGAACTGGAATGTTCCAATACCGGGAAATATCTGTTCCGGGGGCATAATCTACCTTATAATATACACCGTCTGCAATGGGAAACTTTGAAACATCCCGTTTGCCGTGATCCATCACCGCATGAACATCCGGGGGAAATACCGACTGGGTTTGATCATTCACCGCCACCGCCGGATTTGCCCACCACAAAAAGGTCTGATTCCTGTCGGTGGGATTATAAAGCTGACCCTTGATTTCCAGATAGGCCTTGTCTGGATAAAGGGTAAAGGCAGCCATCCCTTTTGTATGAAACATCTTTTCCAATTCAGAGACGTAACAGGTAACAGAGCCGTCCGCATGCTCCTCCGTTCTGTAAGGGAGAGGATCAAAGGTGGAGGGGCGATGATGCTGAGGCCAGTTAAATTCAATCCCACCGCTGATCCAAGGACCGGCCAGCCCCACCAGGGCGGGCTTGATCACCCGGTTATAATACACCGCATCATAGCCGTTGGTTTTGTCGTACAGCCGCTGAACCCGTCCCCCAAGCTCCGGCAAAATCATCACCAGCACATACTTATTTTCTAAAAACACCGCTGTGTATTCATGGTCTGTTTTGATATCCGCCACCTTGTCCGTAACCGGATGGGGATACACCCTGCCGGACGACCCCTGATAAACTCTCTTTTCCAAAAACATGGGATTCCGATCCGGCTCGCCTGCCTCGTAGGTAGGAATCATTACCTTTTCCATTCTGATGGTTGCTCGTTCCATTGCAAACTCCCTTCCGCCGCTTTTCTTCGGCATAACATTCAACAAAACACCTGGATTGATCCGTTTTTATCCTAATTTACTTTCATTATACCCTTTTCCCGGTTAAAAAGCACTGGTAGAAGTTGCTCAAAAACATCAAATAATTGCTGTTCTATTGTCACCCTCTCGATTTTATGATATACTAAAACTGTCAAAAGGGGGAAGAAGCTATGCATGAAAGTATTTTAAACTTAGACAAGCGTTCCCGATGGATCAGCGCAACACCGCCGGAAAACGTGATAAAAAGCGGATTTTATTTTACAGAGGCAAGAGAGTTTTTGTCTCAGCTGGGCTATATGACCCGCCGAAGCGGCAGGCCGGATTATGTATTTTTATTTACCAAAGCAGGCCGAGGCAGTATCGAAAAAAAGGAAAAGCCTGCTTTTTAGATGAAAATCAAGCAATATTGCTGGACTGCAATCAGTATCATCAATATGCAAGCTGCGGCAGCTGGCAGTTTTTATGGATTCACATGAACGGATCGGGAGTTGCCGCCTTGTCCGAGCACATTTTGCAGGAATGTATCCGGCCGGAAAACCCCGGAGAATGCAGGATGCTGATCGAGCAGATCCTTGAAATCGGGGGAGATCTTTCCCGTTTGCAGCAAGCCGGATTGTTTTTACATGATCTGCTGTGCCGGTTGATCGCCGGGCAAACCAACAGCGCTCTCTCCGAGACGGGGCAGGCCATTGCATATTTGGAGCAGCATTATGACCAGCCTGTCAAAATAGAGGAGTTGGCTCGTTTGGCGCATCTGTCCAAGTATCATTTTATTCGGCAATTCAAACGTGCCTCCGGCGTTTCCCCTTATCATTACCTCATGGCCTACCGAATCAATCGCTCGAAAACGCTGCTGCGGACAACCGATCTGTCCGTTTCAAAAATCGCTGAGCTGTGCGGCTTTTCCGAGGATACCAATTATATTTATCAGTTCAGAAGGCAAACCGGAACAACGCCTGCGAAATATCGAAAAGCATTTCCCGGATAAGAAAAAGAGCCACCGCCGGGTAGCTCTCCTTTTTGCTTACTTACAAATCATAGACCGAAAGATTCAGCGACTCGTTTCCCGGGATTTCGGTAATCAGTCGGATCTGGTAAGCGCCCTCAACCCGGTTTTTCAGTCGAATCACCTGCCGCTCCTCCGGACGAATCCCACGATAAACCTCGTAATAATTACTGCCGTCAAAGGCCTCCAGCCGGTAGTGCCAAATCCCCTTACCGTTAAACATCACCGTATTAAAGGAATAAATGCCGCCGAACTCAACCACTGCGCCCTTTTCCTGATACAGCACCCGGGCGCTTTTCCCCTTCACCAGATCTCTTGCCTTTGTTTCCATTTTCTTGTCGCGGAAGGGATCGATCTCCATGTGATACAAGCCAAAGCAACGAATGACAGGAGGCGCCAAAAATTCATACAGCTCAATTTTAATTTCGTCCGAGCAAACCTCGTCAAAATATTCCGCCCAAAGATAGCCCATTGACTTTTTGTCCTTCAGCAGCATCCATTCGCCCTCTACCTTTGCACTGATCCGGTATCCTCCGATGCGAATCCCCAGAGGAACATATTCCCCAATGACAAAGGTGTTAAACCGTCTTTTTTCCGGTAGTGAAAGGGTAATGGTAACCTGATCTGCATCCTCCGCTGCCGCAAAGAAAAGATCATCGCTGTCGACCAAAATGTTTTGCGCCTCATATGCGCTGCATCTTGACTGATCAGATACCGCCCTGCCGTCCGCCGCCAGATTAACAGACAGCATCCGTGAAATCAGCCGGTGAGCCTCCAGGGCATTGGTAGCGTCTGTTTCGTGAATCAAGCCCCTTCTATCCGGCGGGAAATTCAAAAGCATCATACAGCCTCTGCCGATTGACTGATACCACAGCCGAACCAGCCGCTCCACGTCCTTTACCTCTTCGTCCTGCTCCGGATGGTAAAACCAGCCCGGTCGGGTTGAAACATCCACCTCCGCAGGAAGAAACCGGGATCCCCCCAGTGTTCCGCTGTTGAGCAGCGACGTTGTTTCCACCTCCAAGGCCTTTGGATCAATGGTTTCATAGCAGGGATCTCCTGCAAAGCCTGATTCATTTCCAACCCAGCGGAATTCCACATAAGGAGTCGCCCCCATGGA
>JAXEOR010000077.1:0-3366 GCA_034117945.1 Clostridia bacterium
TGCAGCGTTTTTTTAAGGAATTGGCGGATCCTATGATCCTGATTCTGATTGCAGCAGCTGTCATCTCAGGGGCTACTTCTCTGTATTCGGGAGAGTCCTTTGCGGATGTGATCATCATTATGATTGTGGTCATCATCAATGCCGTGCTGGGTGTGTTTCAGGAAAGCAAGGCGGAAAAGGCCATTGAAGCCTTACAGGAAATTGCCGCCGCAACCTCAAAGGTGCTGCGGGACGGAAAACAGGTAACCGTCAAAAGCGAGGAGCTGGTTCCCGGCGATGTGGTGATTTTGGAGGCGGGGGACGCAGTACCGGCAGACGCCCGGGTGTTACAGTCTGCCAGTATGAAGGTGGAAGAGGCTGCCTTAACGGGAGAGTCAGTGCCGGTGAACAAAACGATTGATCCGCTGACCCTGGGACAGGAAAAGGATGTTCCCCTGGGAGATCGGAAAAACATGGTTTATATGGGCAGCACGGTGGTGTACGGTCGGGGGCAGGCGGTTGTTACTGCTACCGGAATGAACACCGAAATGGGCAAAATTGCAGACGCTTTGACTAGTGCCAAGGAGGAGCAAACACCTTTGCAAAAAAGACTGAACCAGTTAAGTAAAATTTTAAGTATCCTGGTGATCGGCATCTGTGTTTTCATTTTTGCAGTGGATGTGCTTCGTTCCTATCCTGACATTACAGGAGCGGGAATGCTGGATACCTTTATGGTAGCGGTTAGTTTGGCGGTTGCGGCCATCCCAGAGGGATTGGCTGCGGTGGTCACCATTGTGCTGTCTATCGGCGTTACCAATATGTCCCGGAGAAATGCGGTGATCCGCCGGCTGACCGCGGTGGAAACGCTGGGCTGTACCCAGATCATCTGCTCCGACAAAACCGGAACCCTGACTCAGAACAAAATGACGGTGGTGGAGCATTCCTCTCAGGATGTGAACCTGACCGCTCTTGCTATGTCCCTTTGCAGCGACGCAAAACGGGATGAAACCGGCCAGGCGGTAGGAGAACCCACCGAATGTGCCTTGGTGAATGATGCATTTTCCTTGAAGCTTGATCAGCGGGAGGGGGACTATACCCGTATCGGAGAGGCTCCCTTTGATTCCTCCCGTAAAATGATGTCTGTGGTCTGCCGAGACGGCAGCGGAGCCGTGACTCAATTTACCAAGGGCGCGCCAGACGAGGTGCTTAAGCGGTGCTCTCATGTCTGGAACGGATCGGAAGCGGTTCCAATGACGGAGCAGCTTCGGGAAGAAATTCTTTCTGCTAATAAGAAAATGGCTGATCAGGCACTGCGGGTGCTGTGCGCCGCAAAACGAGATTGGGAAGAAGTTCCTGCCTGTTACGAGGCCCAGGAGCTGGAGCAGCAGCTTTGTTACCTGGGACTGTCTGGAATGATTGATCCCATCCGGCCTGAGGTGAAGGACGCTATTTTAGAATGTAAAAATGCAGGGATCCGTCCAGTAATGATTACCGGCGACCATAAGGATACTGCCGTGGCCATTGCCAGACAGCTGGGGATTCTGGAGGATCCCCGACAGGCCATCACAGGCGCCCAGCTGGATGATTTGTCCGATGAGGAGCTGGCAGAAAGGATTGAAGGCTTTTCCGTTTATGCCCGGGTTCAGCCGGAGCATAAGGTGCGGATCGTGAAGGCATGGAAGGCAAAAGGAAAAATTACCGCTATGACGGGAGACGGCGTCAACGACGCCCCCTCCATTAAAAGTGCCGATATTGGCGTGGGAATGGGAATCACGGGCACGGACGTGACCAAAAATGTAGCCGATATGGTGTTGGCGGACGATAATTTTGCCACGATCGTGTCTGCGGTAGAGGAAGGCCGCCGGATTTATGACAACATTCGTAAATCCATTCAGTTTTTGCTTTCCTCCAATCTGGCGGAGGTGCTTTCTATCTTTTTTGCCACTCTGCTGGGCTTTACCATTTTAAAGCCGGTTCATTTGCTGTGGATCAACCTGATTACCGACTGCTTTCCTGCTCTGGCACTGGGAATGGAGAAAAGCGAGCGTAATATTATGCGCCGGGAGCCCAGAAAAGCATCGGACGGTATTTTTGCCGGTGGCATGGGGTTTGACGTAGCGATGCAAGGCATTGTGATTGCGCTGCTCACCCTGGCGTCTTATTTCATCGGTCATTTTATGGAGGCCGGAAGATGGGAGATTGTCAATAGCCCGGACGGCATGACCATGGCCTTTTTGACCCTGTCTTTGGTAGAAATTGTGCATTCGTTTAATATGCGTTCCCGGCGGGGATCTGTGTTCTCCATGCCTTCTCATAATCTGTTTTTGTGGGGAGCCATGGTGGTTTCGCTGATCTGTACCACAGGTGTGATTTATATTCCCTTTTTGGCAAATGCCTTTGGTTTTGCCGCCATTTCTTTAGGGGAATATGCCGTTGCCGTTGGGCTGGCCGTTTCCATTCTTCCTATTATGGAGCTGGTTAAGCTGATCCAAAGAGCCCTTCATAAATAATGATTGCAGCCGCCCCGGTATCCTAACTGCCGGGGCGGTTTTCTCGTTATGTTTTTTAGCGTGAGAGAATTTTTTTACCCTGTAACAAAGCGAAATACTGAGTCTAATGAAAAATTTTAATTTTTTTCAAAAAGGGGGTTTACAAATAAATAAAACTATGTTATAATAATATAGCTATCAGGAAAGCCGGTGATTACGGCGGAAGGATAGGAAAGAGATTTTCCCCATTTAGATATCGCGGAGTGGAGCAGTTCGGTAGCTCGTCGGGCTCATAACCCGAAGGTCGTTGGTTCAAATCCAGCCTCCGCAACCATGAAAAAACCTTGTATTTAAGCCATTTTCGGCAGATACAAGGTTTTCTTTTTGTATTCAAAATGTGCCAATAATTCAACAATAATTCAACTCGATATAAAAAATCACGCTTTTTTAAGAAAAATATCAGATAAAATATCTGCGTTTCGCTGGTCTGCTTCTTCTATGATGTGAGCATATATATTTGCAGTTGTGCTGACTTGTGCGTGTCCCAATCTTTTCGAGATTGAAACACTATCAACTCCATTAAAGTATAGCATACTTGCCATAGTATGACGGAATGCGTGAGCGTTAATGTGAGGCAGATTATATTTCTTTGAAAACTTTTTCAAGTAATCTGTCACGCTGTCGGGGTGCATAGCCGTTCCGTCAATCTGAGAGAATACAAAACCGCTAAAATTATATGGAATACCATTTTTGAAATATTCCTGTGCTTGATATTGTTTGTATGCTTTTAATTCGCTTATTGTTTCAAGTGGTAAAGTTACAAACCTTTTTGACTTTTCTGTTTTGGGTGTATCTTCATACACGCCTCTGTCAGATGAATATAAAATGCTGTTGCAGA
>JAXEOR010000078.1:0-10024 GCA_034117945.1 Clostridia bacterium
GTATCGTCTCCGAAAAAAGGAGCTGCGTTCTCGAAAAAACGAGACGCAGCTCCTTTTTATATGTATGGCAATTACGGCTCTACCATCAGAATTCTAACCTGTCCGCCCTCTGCGGCAGGCTTATCGTAATAGGCCGTCAGGGTGTATGCTCCGTTCATCGCATCAGACAGAGGCAATATGGTATAATTTGAGTTGTAATCCTTTTTGTAAACGGCAGCCTGATCGCTCAGGGGGTAGGTTTTGGAGCCCACCGTCACGCTGGTCAGGGTGATTTGATCTACTGTTCCTGCCTGAGATAAGGGTCGGATGGCGGAAACAGAGCCGCTCTGGCCGGAAATAAATCTGGCGGGGTTTCCGGCATACACCGGAAATTCCTTTTGGCTGGATACCGTTCTTTCCGTTCCGTCAATCACGCAGGTATAAACGCCTCCAATGCCCATTCCCTGGGAGGAATTCGTTTTTGCGGATTTGACAACCCCGTATTCATACAAATCCCCGGTCACATCCAGCAAAATCAGCTGGGTAATTTCACCGCTGCTGTTTTTTTGGGTATACAGCACCTGATCCGATTTCAGGGTGACCTCATCCAGCCGGCGAGGAAACACCGTGCCGTAAAGAGCATATTCTTCGGAATCCAGGGTTGACACCTCCAAAACGGACAAATTTGGGGACAGCTTATTTCCCCCTAGGGTTTTGCCGTCCCAATCAAAGTGGCCGGAGGAGCCGCCGCTTTGATTCAGCCTTGTTACCGTGGCCTTTCCTTCCGAAAAAGTCACCTTAACGGCGGCATTTTTTAAGGAGTTATAATCTTTCACGCAGGCATATTCCTGCTGTTCTCCCGAGGGCAGCGCCACAGAAACATAATAATCCACATAGCTTTCGTCGGTGCCGCCAGAGGTAAAGGTTTTGGTTCCGGCTTCATACAAATATCCGTACACTGTGGTATCGGACGGAGCAATCACATCTGCAACGCCCCCGTTTTTCCCCAAAAGAAGGGTGATGGTATCGCCGTACTCATAAGGTCCTCCCGCCGCCAGCTTCTTTAAGGCAGAGGTGCCCTCCAGAGCATAGGTTTTTCCGGACACTGTGATCTGAGAAGGGGTGTCCTGATTGGGGGAGGCGGATTCATAAATGCCGGTGATATGATCGTTGTAGGCCCAAATCTGATTCAGCCCTTGGGAATAATATACAATATCATACTGGGAAAGCTGGGTTTCCTGAATGACCGCTCCGTTGCGGGTAATAGTGGGATTGTTCAGCCCCAGGGAATGCAGCCAGCTCAGGCCGGAATAGGTAAAGGGACCCTTCATTTCCCCGGTTTTGATCACGCCGTAATCTAAAATTCCTAAAGAATTTTTATAAGTAGTCAGAACATCTCCAGACTCCAGGGAGGGCAGCAGGGCGCTCAGCTGGGTCTGCTTGCTTTTGTTGTACACGGTCAGATCGGTATCCAGATCCAGGGTTTCCAAAGAGCCCTGGTTGGTTACCACAATATCCTCTCCCAGGGTTTGATACACCGTGTGCTGCTCTATGGTTTGCTCGGAAGGCAAAAAGGCAATGAGCTGATCGGTATCCTTAATGATAGCGTCTCCCTTTTTTCCCACATGATCATAGGGGAAGGAATCTGTAATTCGGTAGGTTCCGGCGGAGGTCAGCACCTTGTCGCTCCCCACCGAGCTGTCCTCAGAGGCGGTAGCAATCAAAATCACATCCTCTTTGATTTCATAATTCAAATGAGTGATATAATCCGCTCCTTCTCCCTTTGCGGGGGTGGTCAGCAAACGATAGCACAGCCGCATCACGTCCCGCCGAGTCAGGGTGTCTCCGGCCTTAAGGTCTAAGTCATCGCACAGGCCGATCCGCTTGGCAATGCCCAGCTGGCCGTATGGCCAGGAATTTCCGAAATCCTCCTGGGTATATCCCAGCACCTGCAGCAGCATGGTCACTGCTTCTTCATATAAAATGGTGTTTTCCGGCCGGAAGGTAGCGTCTAAATATCCTTTGCAAAAGCCGTTTTTTACCGCCAGCTGGATGTAAGGCGCCGCCCAATGAGTGGCGGGCACATCCCGAAAGGGGGATACCCTACTTCCGGCCGCAACAGAATCCTTATAGCTGGAGGAGGCAATCACAACCTTGGAAAATTCCGCCCGGGTAATGGGATCGTCCAGCCGCAGATTTCCGTCCTCATCTCCCTGCATAATTTTCAATTCGGATAATAAAACCGCAATATCCCCTTCGTTTTCCCAGGCTCCCAGCACAGGAGCACAGGACAGAAGCAGAATCCCTGCCAAAACCAGGGCAAGTATTTTTTTCAAGTCAATCATTCCTTTCTCAGGGGGTTTTGATCAATTATTCATACCGCAATGCGTCAATGGGATTGAGCTGAGCCGCCTTTTTGGCAGGCAGGAACCCAAAAATCACGCCAATGGCCACCGACACGCTGAAGGAAATCAAAATTGCCGAGGTGGAGGGCAGTACCGTAATCCCCAGCAGCTTTCCTGCCGCCATAGATAATACAATTCCCAGTAAAATTCCCAGGATTCCTCCCAATCCGCTGACCGTTCCGGCCTCAATCACAAATTGCTGCAAAATATTTCTGTTTTTCGCTCCCAAGGACTTTCGTATGCCGATTTCTCTGGTGCGCTCTGTCACGGAAACCAGCATAATATTCATAATACCGATGCCGCCTACCAAAAGAGAAATGGCTGCAATGGCCACCAAGGCCATGGTCATGGTATTCATCATTTTGTTCATTTCGTCCAGCATTTCGCTCATGGCCATAACATTATAAAAATCATCCCCCAGCCACTGAGTCAGCTGTGCCTCCAGCAGAGCCTTTGAAACAGAAATCTGATCCACATCCGCCACCGTCAGCACATAGGCGCTGATCACGCCGTTGCCGCTTAATTTTGTAGCGCTGGTGTAGGGGAGAAAAACGCAGTCGTCAGAAGAGCCCTCCGAGCTGTCTCCCTGCTTCTCCAGCACGCCCACTATCCTGTGCGCTACGCCGTTGATTTTTAAGGTTTGCCCTAAGGCCTTGCCCTTTCCGTACAGCTCCTGTTCAACATATGTACCGATGACGCATACCTTAGCGTTGGTATTAACGTCAACATACTGCAAAAACCGGCCTTGCTCGGTGGTGTATTTTTTAATGTCGTCATACTCCTCGCTGACTCCCGTTACGGTGGTGGAGGAAAGAGCGTCCGTCACACCGGGAGCCTTTACCGAAGAAGACACAGAAACGGTAGGGGAAAGGTGGGTATAGTGCTCCGGATGCTCCTCCACAAAGCTGTATAGATCCTTTGCTCTGACTTCCCGGTTTCCTCCCCGGGGCATAATGGTTATATTAATACTGTCCGTTCCGATGCTTTCAAACAAATCCGTTACCTGACCGGTCACCCCACCCATAATGCTCACCAGAACAATGACTGCCATAATGCCGATAATCACACCCAGCATGGTTAAAAAGGATCGCATTTTGTTAGAAACAATGCTGGAAATTGCCAGCTGAAAGGTTTTAGTGAGCTTCACGGGATCCCTCCTCTTCCTGTCTGAAGCATTGGGCACGAATGATCTCGTCTCCTTGTGCCGGGCCGTCATAAATCACTTTTCCGTCCTGAATCCGAATCACCCGTTTTGCCCGGGCAGCAATAAAATTGTCATGGGTGATTAACACAATCGTATTGCCCCCCTCATTGAGCTGAATCAAAAAATCAATGACCTCTCGGCTGGTTTTGGAATCCAGCGCACCGGTAGGCTCATCCGCCAAAATCACAGAGGGGTTTCCTGCCAGCGCCCGGGCAATGGACACTCTCTGCTGCTGCCCGCCGGAAAGCTGAGAGGGCTTGTTTTTTCGTTTATCCGCCAGGCCAACCCGTTCCAGGGCTTCCATGGCCCGGACATTCTGGCTGTGCTCATCCATACCGCTGTACATCAGCGGAAGCTTTACGTTTTCAATCACGTTCAGCTTGGGCAGTAAATTATACTGCTGAAAAATAAATCCCAGCATTTTGTTGCGAATTTCCGCCAATTCGTCGCTGTCCATCTGTCCCACATCCTGACCCTTCAAATAATAGTGTCCGCTGGTGGGAACATCCAGACAGCCGATGATGTTCATACAGGTGGATTTTCCGCTGCCCGAGGTGCCGATGATGGCTACAAACTCTCCTTCAAATACCTGAAAGGAAATACCGTCTACCGCCCGAACCTCCTCGTCGCCCATATGATAAATTTTATAAATATCCTGAAATTCAATCAACGCATTCATCATATTGCCTCCCCGCGCTTACATACCGGGGCCGCCGGGTCCGCCGCCTGCGGGAGCACCTCCTCCGCCTCTGTTGCCGGGTCCGCCGCCCATACCGCCTTCCATGCCTCCGCCCATGCCGGGCATCATCATATTATCGTTAGATTGCATCACAACCTCGCAGCGCACCAGATCCCCCTCCTTCAGTCCGGAGGTGATCTCAATAAATTCCTCATTGGATAGGCCTGTGGTCACCTTCACTGTTTTATAACCCTCCGGCGCCTGATCCTCTTCCGACTCCTTTTTCCCCTTAACATACACGATATCTCCCCGGTTTACTGCGGTAATCGGCACCATCAGCACATGCTTCGAGCTGCTGACCTCAATGGAAACATCCACGTTCATGCCGGGAAGGAGTGCATCGTCAAATTCAGTAATTTCCACCGTTACCGGATAGGTGGTAACGCCGTTTGTGGTGGTTCCGTTCACGCTGACCTTGGTCACCTTTCCCTTGTATTCCTTGCCCTCCAGGGCGTCAGCCGTAATGGTAACCTCCTGGCCTGTTTTCATTTTATTAATATCCAGCTCATCCACATTTAAATCAAATTTCAGGGAGGACATATCGTAAATAATTGCCATAGCGGTATTCCCTGTTCCGGTTGCGGCGGCGGAGGAGCTGTCCAGCTTATCTCCTGCCTTCACATTCTTTTCCACTACAGTTCCGGAAATAGGTGCTGTAATGGTGTAATCCTCCATAGCGTCTCTCGCCTTTTGGGAGGATAGCTGAGCGTCCTGTAGGGACAGGGCAGAGTTTTTCAAGGCTTGATCTACACTGTCGCTTTTCAGAACCGCTACCAAATCTCCTGCATTTACCCGGTTTCCTTCTGCCAGATACAATGCCGTAATTTGACCGGAGGCAGTGGAGGTGATGGTGGATTCCGAAATATAGGAAAAGCTGCCGCTGTCATTGCAGGCAATGTTCCCGATTGTGGCGGTTGCCTTGTCCTCCGGCGTCAGCACACCGGGGTTTTGCACTGTAATCACTACGTCCTGCACCAACGCATTGCCCGCCTTGGCATAACTGGCGCTGCGGATTTCGCTCACCGTACCGTACAGAATGTCGGAGGTGTTGTAAATCTGAATCTGTGCGGCCTGCCCGACGGAAATGCCAGGAATATCGCTTTCGTTAAAGGGAAGCGTCAGCTCCATGGTGCTTGCGTCATAAATATCTGCCAGAACCGATCCGTCCTGCACCTGACCTCCCTCTGCAACATACACCTTGCTGATCACGCCGGAGGCGTCTGACACAACCTGCAAATCATTCACGCCGCTGACTGCATTGTCATATTCCAGCTGGGCTCTGCGAAGGCTCAAATCTGCGCTTTCCACATTTTTTTGAACATCGTCAGAATCAATCTGATACAAAACGTCTCCCTTTTTGACCGTGTCTCCCTCCTCAAAGGTGCAGGACAGCACCTCTCCCTTGACCAGGGAGGTAACGGCATACTGATCCTTTGGCTGAATGGTAGCGGTGCCGGTAATGGTTTTGGTAATATCTCCGTAAACTGTTTCTGCATCGTTGATCTGGGACATGGCCGCCCGGTCAATATTTTTTTTGCTGCTTTTCCAAAATCCAAAGGCCACGGCTGCTGCCAGCAAAACAACAGCTAAAATAACCCACCTTTTCTTTTTCTTCTTTTTGGAGCCTTCCTTCTTTGACCTGCGCTGAAACATCCTTTTAACACTTTCCCATGGTTTTTGTTTGTTCAATTCTGTCTCATCCCTTCTAAAAAATGTTTCATTTTCCCGTCATCCTGTTCATACAGACCCCTTTTTGGCAAAAAAAATTCCCCTGTAGCATAATTTTCTGATACTGATTATAGTACGTTTTTTTCCTGTTGTCAAGCGGACTTGAGAAAGATTTACATTGTGTTCACAATTCCGATTTGGTCCCTGCTTTTCCAAAAGAAATAAAAAAATTTGAAAAAACCCTTGACTTTATCACAGTAAAGTGGTAGTATATTAATGCAACAAATAAAACAAAAGGAAAGGTTGATTGTAATGAGCAAAAAAGTACTTCTTATTTTGATGGCTATGGTGCTGTCTGTCTCCTTTATTGCAGGCTGCGGCTCCAGCGAGCAAACGCCGGAAGCGTCTGCGGAACCGGAGAAAATTGCTTCTGACTGGGATTACATTTCCGAAAAAGGAACTCTGCAAATCGGAATCACTCTGTTCTCGCCCATGAACTATTACGAAGGCTCTGAGCTGGTGGGCTTTGAAACGGAATTTGCCACCGCTGTTTGTGAAAAGCTGGGCGTAACTCCGGAATTTGTAGAAATTAACTGGGATTCCAAGGAAATCGAATTGAACGCGAAAAATATTGACTGTATCTGGAACGGCATGACCATTACAGACGAGAGAAAGCAGAACATGGGAATTACCATGCCTTATATGAACAATCGCCAGGTTATGATCATGAAGGCTGAAAACGAGGAAAAATACACCGAAAGCGTTGACGGTGCGGTTGTGGTTGCTGAAAAAGGCTCCACGGGAGAAGAGCTGGTGCAGAGCGACGAGTTCTTTGCCAACGCTACCTATAATGCAGTGGATTCTCAGGCTACCGGCCTGATGGACGTGGCTGCCGGCACCTCCGACGTGGTGGTGGGAGATTACGTGATGGCGGCAGGCTCTGTAGGCGAAGGAACAGATTATAAGGATCTGGTCATTGTGGATAAAAACTTTACTGCCGATGAATATGGCGTGGCGTTCCGCAAGGGCAGCGACATGGTGGAAAAGGTGAATGAAATCATCAAGGAGCTGGCGGCGGACGGCACTTTGCAAAAAATTGCAGACAAATATAAGCTGGGAGATTTGCTGCTGGCGAAATAACAAAATCACGTGGGTAACGAAAGGATGAATTCCGGTGAATGATTTTAACTCCATATTGCTGTCTTTGTTTTCCGGCTTTGGACTCAACTGCCGCATCTTTGCGGTCACTCTGCTTGCGGCACTGCCCCTGGGGCTGGTCGTTACCTTTGGGTCCATGTCAAAATTCCTTCCGTTGCGGTATTTGACCAAAACATTTGTCTGGATCATCAGGGGAACTCCCCTGATGCTCCAGATTTTTGTTGTATTGTATGTTCCGGGACTGGTGTTCCATATGCCGGTGCGTTCCCGGATGACTGCGGCACTGGTGGCCTTTGTGATCAATTACGCTGCCTATTTTTCTGAGATTTACCGGGGCGGCATTGAAAGCATTCCCAGAGGACAGTATGAGGCGGCGCAGGTGCTGGGCCTTACAAAAATTCAGACGTTTTTTAAGGTGATTCTGTTTCAGGTGATCAAGCGGATTGTGGCACCCATGAGCAATGAGATCATCACACTGGTGAAGGATACCTCTCTGGCTCGAATCATCGGGCTGGCGGAAATTTTGATGTGCGCAGAGCGGTTTACCAAGCAGGGACTGATCTGGCCGCTGTTTTCCACCGGGCTTTACTTCCTGCTGTTTAACGGTATTCTGACGCTGCTGTTCGGGTATATCGAAAAACGGATGAATTATTATAAGGGCTAATTTTTTAAGAAAGGACAGACTGACCATGTCGATCTTACGGATAGAACAATTGCATAAACGGTTCGGTAAAACAGAGGTGCTCAAGGGGATTGATTTTTCCATTGATCAAGGAGACGTGGTGGCTGTTCTTGGTTCCTCCGGAAGCGGGAAAACCACTTTACTCCGGTGCATCAATTTTCTGGAACGGGCAGACAAGGGACGGATTTATGTAGAGGACAAGGTGGTATTTGACGGGGAAACCAAAAAGAAATATACCTCTGCGGAAATCAGAAAAAATCAGCTGAATTTTGGACTGGTATTTCAGCAATTTAATCTGTTTCCTCAATACAATGCACTGAAAAACGTTATGCTGGCACCCATGCTTTTGGCAAAGGAGCAGCCGGATTACAAGCAAAATAAAAAGAAAATAGAGGAAGAAATCCAAACAAAGGCTATGGCCTTGCTGGATCGGGTGGGTCTTTCGGATAAATATGAAAGCTATCCCTGCCAGCTGTCGGGCGGTCAGCAACAGCGGGTGTCTATTGCACGGGCCTTGGCTCTAGAGCCTAAGGTGCTGTTTTTTGACGAGCCCACCTCAGCCCTGGATCCGGAGCTGACAGGAGAGATTTTAAAGGTGATCAAAAGCCTGGCGGCCAAAAAAACTACTATGATGATTGTCACTCATGAAATTGAGTTTGCCCGGCATGTGGCAGATCGGATTATTTTTATGGATGAAGGAGTGATCGCAGAGGACGGTACGCCCGAGGAAGTGATCGATCATCCCAAAAACGAGAGAACCGTTGCATTTTTAAGTAAATTTTATGATTAAAAAATGACTGTATTGTGAAAAATCCCTGGCTTTGCGTAAAGCAAACCAGGGACTTTTTTGTGAGGTTAGAAGACCTGAGCTGCGGCCGAATTACCGGATGCTTGCAGCCTTTTTCAGCAAGGGCAGCAAGATCAGCGAAATGATCACACCTGCAGCGCCCTGAACCAAATTGCCGGGAATTGCCGCAGCGGCGCCTTCTCCGAACACTGCCGATTCATACAAAAAGTAGCCTGCCGCCATGACCAGCTCGCCCACAACGCCGCCTAACAAAGCCATAGGCAGATTTTTTTTCTTTTGATAAATCAGCGCTGCCACCAAAGCGGTCACGCCCTTGATCACCAAGGTACCCGGTGCATAAATGGTATATCCGGCGAATAAATCTGACAGTCCAGATCCGATTCCCGCCGCCGCAGCCCCGTACCACGGCCCCAGCAAAAAGCCGGATAACAGTACAAAACCGTCTCCCGGATGTAAGTACCCGTGCAGCGTTGGAATTTTGATCACCATCGTCCCCACGCAGGTCAGTGCCGCCAGCACTGCCGCCAGAACCAATTGCTTAACTTTTTTGTCTTTCACAACAATCACCTCTTGCTTTTTTTCTTTCTTTCTATTATAATAGAATCTGGACTTATGAAAAGATCCATTTTGAAACAAATTTATAAGACCAGATGGAGGGATGTTATGCTTACCTACGATATGACCCAGCGGGGGAACGTTCCCCTTTACGATTATTTGTCCCGCTGTATCCGGGAGGATATTCTGCAGGGGGCTCTGAAGCCGGGGGAAAAGCTGCCTTCCCGGCGCAGTCTTGCCCGGCACCTGTCTCTCAGCGCCATCACGGTGGAAAATGCCTATGCTCAGCTGACGGCAGAGGGGCTGCTGTACACCCGGGAGCGAAGCGGATACTTCGTCAGCCCCATTCAGCTGCCACCGCCTCCTCAAAACAAGGAGCCCCAGCTGGAAGGTGCATGTCAGGAGAAGAAATGGTTTTTGGATTTGGGAGAAAACAGGAGCAATCCGGCTCATTTTCCCTTTACCGTTTGGTCGCGGCTGATGCGGCGGGTATTGAGCGAGGGAGATTCCGGCCTGCTGGGGCCATTGCATCCTCAGGGGGAACCGGCACTGCGGGAGGCAATTGCCCGGCACTTATACCGTTTTCGGGGCATGACGGTTTCTCCCCAGCAAATTATTGTAGGGGCAGGGACGGAATATTTATATCAGCTGGTGGTGCATCTTTTGGGGCGGGAAAGTGTGATTGCCATTGAAAATCCCGGTCACAGAAAAATCCGCCGGGTGTATCAGGCGAACGGCATGACCTGCATTCCGGTGAGCCTGGACGAGCAGGGAATGTCTGTGCAGGCTCTGGAGCAAACAGATGCCGTCGCCGCCCATCTGTCTC
>JAXEOR010000079.1:0-9938 GCA_034117945.1 Clostridia bacterium
GATGATTTTTGGAGCAGCGATATTGATGGGAAAACTGCCGCCCAGACCGTTTTGGATAAAGCGCTGGATGATGTAACAGAGTTTCATATTTACAAGATTGAGGCGGATAAGCAGGGGCTGGAGCTGACAGAAGAGGATCAGGCTAATATTGATTCTCAGAAGCAGAGCATGATCGATTCTTATGGGGAAAAGATGTACGAAGCGCAGCTGAAGGCGGCCGGTTTCTCGGAAGAAACCTTTCAAAAGCTGATGACCTTGAGCAGCTATTCTCAAAAGCTGTATCAGGCATTTACCGAAACCTTAAGTGAGGATGAGCTGAATACTGAAGCGAAGGAATATTTCAATGAGAAATATCTGAAGGCAAAGCATATTTTGATTCCTACTCAGAATTCTGAAACGGGCGAAGCCTTAACAGAGGATGAGCTGGCAGCAAAACAGGCAACCCTGAAGGAAGTGCAGGATAAGATTGCCTCCGGGGCTGATTTTGATCAGTTGATCAAAGAATACGGTGAGGATCCTGGGATGGAAAGTAACCCGGAGGGCTATGTATTCACTGAAGGAGAAATGGTTCAGGAATTTTATGACGGCGCAAAGGCTTTGGAAGTGGGTGCCATCAGTGAGCCGGTGGAAAGCTCCTACGGGTATCACATCATCAAACGGGAAGCTTTGACGGATGCGGATTATGACAAATATGCCGAGAACGTAAAGAGCAGTCTGCAGAGCGAAAAGTTTATGGAAAAGCTGGATGAATATAAAGCAGCGGCTACGGTAGAAAAGAAGGCGGCTTTTGATAAGATTGATGTTGCCAAGGTAATGGAGCAGTATCAAAAGGATTATGATGAGGCCTCTGCTATCATTGAAGAAGAGTACGCAAGAATCCAGGAAGAGCAGCAGGCAGCCCAGTCTGCTTCTCCCGCTCCGGAAGACGGAGATGCTGTGCCGGAGGACGGAACGGCTGTGACGGAAGAAGGAGCAGAAGCTGAGCAAGAGACAGAGGTAACAGAGTCTCCTGCGGCTGAATAATTGAGAATGAAATGTTATGGGACGGTCCGCTTGCGGGCCGTTCTTGTTTTCCGGGGTTGATGAAAAGAATTCTTTCTTAATATTGGTTCATTAGTCCGAGGCACGAAATGCAGGAAACGGAATGGAGATCGCCGTGATTCTCACGTCGAGCCTCCGGCGGAATTGCTTGCCCGTGCGAAATTTTCCTCGGCACAGCTTCGGAAACGCACATGGGCAAAAAATCTCTTATCATTCCTTGCCCTATAGATAAGAGAAAAGTGAAACCTTGCGGGCAAGGAATGGAGATTTTTTATGGTGGAAACAGACTTGTATGAAAGTGTGAAGCTTTTTTTAGAGGAGTTGGGCTATCAGGTACATGCAGAGGTGAAAAACTGCGATGTGGTTGGGAAAAAAGGGGACGAGCTGGTGATTGTGGAACTAAAGCGAAACCTTTCTGTCCGGCTTTTGTGCCAGGCGGTTCAGCGCCAAAAATTAGGTGTCGAGGTTTATCTTGCCGTTCCTAAGCCGTCCCGGTATCAGTATAACCAAAAGCATCGGGAATTGCTGCATTTGCTGCGCCGGTTGGAGCTTGGGCTGCTGTATGTAACACCGGAAATGGGAACGACAGAGGCGGTGTTGCATCCCCAGCCGCTAGACCTTAAAAAGGCCCTTCAGTCATCAAAACAAAAAAAGGCGGGGTTGCTGCGTGAGTTGGAGCAAAGGCAGCTGAGCGAAAATAAAGGAGGCAGCACCGGTGTGAAGCTGTTGACGGCATACCGGGAGCAGGCTTTGTATGTCTGCTGCGCTCTGTCTGAAATGGAGCAGGCAGGTACCAAGGAATTGTCTGCCGCTACGGGTCTGGACGCAAAAAAGCTGAACGCCATGTTAGGCAGAAATTATTACGGTTGGTTTGAGCGGGTGGAACGAGGTGTGTTTCGTCTTTCTAAAGCAGGGGAGGAGGCCTTGAAGCAATACGGTCGTGCAGTGGATTATTATTTAAAAAAACTGCATACAGGTGCCGAGCTTGGGAAAGAATAACAGCCAAGAGAAAGCTTGGAGGTTATGAAGCATGAGGAGAGATTCCATAAAGCTGTTAAGAGAATGCGAAACGGTTGGAAAAACGGCGCTGGACTGGATTGCAAAAACAGAAGAGGAAATTGAGGATGATCGGCTTAAACAGGTATTGCAGAATTATCGGCAGAAATACTGTATTTTCAGCGATCGGGTAGATCGGGAATTTTCTTTGCATCGAAGGCAATCCAGAGAATTGTCTCCGGTGAAGCGAGCAGAGGTTTGGATGAAGCTGCATACCGGCCTTCTGATGAGGCACACCGACGGGGAGATTGCAGATATGCTGTCAACCGCCTGCTTTACCCAGACAAAGCAGTTAAGTCATGCGCTGAATCACTGCCCAGGGGCGGAGCAAAACACCGTTGCCCTTACCAAGGAATTGATCCTTCTCCAGCAAAAATGCACCGAGGAATTGCGGGAGTTTTTATAGCCCATTTATGGATTTTAGAAAAAATTTTATAAAAATAATAAAATATTTCTAAAAAACAGTTGAAATTCTGATTAAAATATGATAAAATAACAGTATCAAAAGGAAAGGAAGTGATTCCATTGAAATATGGAAAAAATACACTGGCTCTTGTTCTGTCCGGAACCATGCTGTTAAGCTCCGGCTTTGCAGTTCTGGCAGAGGAAACCGCTGATACGGCAGCTGCTGAGGAAATTTCCGTTATCTCTGCAGAGCAGCCGGCCGCCGAAAAGGCGTCAATTGTGCAGATTGGTGATTTTTTAACAGAGAAGGAGAATTGGAATGCCGATGAAGGTGCTTTGACCTTTTCAGACGATAAAATTTCTTTTGAAAAGCAGTCAAAGCAGATGGTTACATATGTCGGCCAGGAATTTGGCAGTGAAGTGCTCCAATTTAAGTTTTCCATTGATTTTAATCAAGGATCCAACTGGGGCGGTTTCGGCATCAGAGGAAAAAGCACAAGCACGGTTGCCTGGAGCGGGAATTACAGCTACTTGGTCGTTGTAAAGCAGTCTCAGATTGAACTGCAGCGGTTTAACAGCGCCGGGAACAAATTCTTAACAATTGTTGAAAACAATGGAATTATTGAAGACAACAAGGAATGTGACATTACCCTCGGTTCTGTTGATTTAGAGAACGGCGTTCAGCTGTTTATGTATGTTGACGGTGAGTTGATTTTCAATTGTTTTGACGGAGATGGTAATCAAATCACAACACCGGGCTATCTGTCCTTTTATTCCGGAACCAAATTGAGCGTTGGTGCTTATGATGAGTCTGTGAAGGTGGCTGACATTCCGGCAGGTCTCTCTATTCAGGGCTCTGCAGAGGAAGGGAAGCTGACGGCGGATTATTCTATTCTTTCCCTGACGGAGGATGGGGCTTCGACTCCCACCTTAAAATGGGGCAAAAATGATGCGCCTAACGGAACCTTGACCGAAGTTGAAGAAAAGGGTATGAGCGACTTTGCAGGTAAGTTTAATCCTGTGGGGCAGTATCCGTTCGTGGAGACCGCCGAGGGAAATACCTATACTATTACGGAAGAGGATGAAAATCGGTACATTGCGGCTTACCTGGTTGATGAGAACGGTAAGGTTTTAGCAGTTTCCGATCCCTATTATTATGATGTTATCGGCGCAGAGAAGAATAAGGCAATTATTCTGCTGGTGGATTGCGAAAATGCTTTTGTGTTCGGAGAAAAGATGCAGATTGATCCGGATGACGGCATGGTGGTTCCTACGGTTGTCAATGACAGAACCTTGGTGCCAATTCGGTTTATCTCTGAAAGCTTAGGGGCAAAGGTGGATTGGGAGGAAGAAACCGAGACAATCACCATTTCGCTGGAGGATACGACTATTCAGATGCAGTTGGGCAGCAAGGAATATACCGTGAACGGCGAACCCAAAACCATGGATGTAGAAGCAACGATCATGAGAGACCGTACGATGGTTCCTCTGCGTGTTATTTCCGAAACCTTTGGGAAAAATGTGTTTTGGGATGACAAGGGCTTGATTATCATCAGTGATGAACAGCCCGCTTGGGATTCAGTTGAAGACGCAGATATCATTGATGATATCATCGAAGATATTCAGAAGTTTTATTAAAAGAAAAAATTGATAGGATGAAATCGCCTCCGGCTGCGTATATATGCACCGGAGGCAATTTTTTATGATGCGTCAATATTGCTGGTTTTTATTTTTTTTGATCACCTTTGTACTCTGGTGGTTTTGGTTTTTATGGCATTACGCAATCTGATCCAGCTGCTCTATGATTTTTTCCGTAATCTGAACGGTGGAAAGAGGATGATCGTCTGTTAAATCTGCGGTTTTCCAGCCGGCCTGTAATACAGAGGAAATGGCGTTTCGGATTGCGGCAGCCTCTTTTTGCAAGGAAAAGGACAGCTCCAGCATCATTGCGGCAGACAAAATGGTGGCAATGGGGTTGGCAGTGCCGGTGCCTGCCAGATCAGGGGCAGAGCCGTGAATGGGCTCATACAGACCACAGCTTCCCGCTCCCAAAGAGGCAGAGGGCAAAAGACCGATGGAGCCGGTTAGCTGGGCTGCTTCGTCTGACAAAATATCTCCAAACAGGTTGGAGGTAACAATAATATCAAACTGAGCAGGGCTTTTCACCAGCTGCATGGCAGCGTTGTCCACCAGCATATCCTCATATGCCACGTCCGGATAGTCCTTTGCAATGTGGTGCATGGTTTCCCGCCACAGCCGGGAGGTTTCCAGCACATTGGCTTTGTCTACACTAGTGACCTTTCCCTTGCGCTTTTGAGCCAGCTGGAAAGCAGTTTTTCCGATTCGCTCGATCTCGCCAATGGTGTACTTTTCAACATCATAGGCAGATCCATCCGGATTTCTGCCCCGATCTCCAAAATAAATTCCGCCGGTCAATTCCCGGACGATCAGCAGATCAAACCCTTTTTCTGCGGTTTTTTCGTTTAATGGGCACAGCTGAGGGAGAGAAAGAGATGCGGGTCGCAGGTTGGCATACAGCCCCATTTCCTTTCTCAAAGCCAATAGCGCTTGCTCCGGTCTGACCTTTCCCGTGCCCCACTTCGGGCCGCCTACCGCTCCCAACAGAACGCTGTCTGAGGAAAGACAGGAGGAGAGGGTATCCTCCGGCAAAGGAGTGCCGTACCGATCAATGGCGCAGCCGCCGATTTCTTTTGTTGTAAAAAGAAATTGGTGACCGTATTGTTCTCCAATTTTTTTTAGAACAGCAGTGGCAGCCTGAGTGATTTCGAGGCCGATCCCGTCACCAGGCAGCACGGTGATTTGATATGTCATTGATCCAGCAACCCCTTTCTGACAGCACTTTCCAGCCCTCCCGCAGCAATAATTGTTTGCAGGAAAGGGGGAAAGGGCGGGAAGGTGTATTCCCGATTTGCTGTTTCGTTGCGAATGATTCCCTGGTCAAACAGAATGCATAAGCTGTCACCCTCCCGGATCTGTTCTGCAAGGGTGGGACATTCTATAATCGGCAGTCCGATATTAATGGCATTTCGGTAAAAAATACGGGCGAAGCTGTGGGCAATCACCGCTTTGACGCCGCTTGCCTGAAGAGCTAAGGGAGCGTGCTCCCGGGAGGAGCCGCAGCCAAAATTTTTCCCTGCAGCAACAATGGATGCGGATTTTATTTTTTTAGAAAACTCAAGATCCAGATCCTCCATACAATGTGCAGCCAGCTCCTTGGGATCAAAGGTATTGAGGTATCTGGCGGGAATGATCACGTCTGTGTCAATGTGATCCCCGTAGCAGATGACTTTGCCGTGCAGTTCCATGTTCCATTCCATCCTTTCGGCCCACAGAATTTAGGATAAGAAGGCACGCCAATGTTATCGTGGGCAGATAAAGCGCGCCATTTGATTTTCTTACATAACCTCCAGAGGTGACGCTAGCTTTCCCATAAGGGCAGAGGCAGCCGCCACGGCAGGGGAGGCCAGATATACCTCAGAGCCGGGATGGCCCATCCGGCCTACAAAATTACGGTTGGTGGTTGCCACCGCCCGTTCTCCTTCTGCTAAAACGCCGGTATGCCCTCCGAGACAGGGGCCGCAGGTGGGGGTGGATACAATGCCGCCCGCCTCAATAAATTGCTTTAACAGTCCTTCCTCCATGGCCTGCAGATAAACCTTTTGTGTGGCGGGGATGACAATCAGGCGAAGGCCGTCAGCTATTTTCTTTCCCTTTAAAATTGCTGCAGCCTGGCGCAAATCTTCAATTCTCCCGTTGGTGCAGGAGCCGATGACCACCTGATCTATCACAATATTGTCTTTCACAGTTGCAGGGTGAATGCGATCAGGCAGATGAGGAAAGGCGGCAACAGGAATCAGCTTGGAAAGATTGAGTGTAACAATTTTACTGTAGCAAGCGTCCCGATCCGGAGCGAACACAGAAGGATGCTCTGATCCTGCATTTTTCAGATATTCCAAAGTAAGCTCGTCCACCTCAAAAATACCGTTTTTTGCACCTGCCTCAATGGCCATGTTTGCCATGCAAAGCCTGTCGCTGACGGACAAGCTGGACAGTCCCGTTCCGCCGAATTCCAAGGACTGATACAAAGCGCCGTCAACACCCAGCATACCAATCAGGGTAAGAATTGCATCCTTACCGGATACAAATTCCGGCAAACGGCCGGTCAAATTCACCCGAATGGTGGAAGGCACCTTAAACCAAGCCTTTCCCGTTGCCATGGCACAGGCCATATCCGTGGAGCCAACGCCGGTAGAAAAGGCACCCAGGGCGCCGTAGGTGCAGGTGTGAGAATCTGCTCCTACGATCACATCCCCGCAGGTGACCAAGCCCTGCTCCGGCAATAAGGCATGCTCAATCCCTGCCCGGCCGGTATCGTAAAAATGGGTCAAACCGGCCTCTTTGGCAAAGGTGCGGCAGCAGGCACACTGCTGAGCGGCCTTGATATCCTTGTTGGGAGTGAAATGATCCATCACCAGCGCAATTTTATCGGGATCAAACACAGATTCCCGTCCCATTTTAAAAAAAGCCTGAATGGCAACCGGAGCGGTAATGTCATTTCCGAGAACCAGATCCACCTGGGATAAAATCATCTGACCGGGAACCACCCGATCCAGTCCGGCACTTTTGGCCAGGATTTTTTCTGTCATTGTCATATATCTTCGCTCCTTTCCTGCAAAAAATATTCTATGGAATCCACCAAAGCGTTCCAGCTGGCCTCGATCACGTCGGTAGAAATGCCTACGGTAGTCCAGCTTTCTTTTCCGTCGGTGGATTCAATCAAAACCCGAACACGGGATTCGGTCGCCTTTTTTGTGTCAAAAACACGAACCTTGTAATCAATCAGATGCACATGCTTGAGCTGGGGATAAAACACCGTCAAAGCCTTTCGCAGTGCAATATCCAGAGCGTTAACCGGACCGTTTCCCATAGCGGCGGTGATTTCCTCCTTGCCGTCAACCGAAACATGAATCATTGCGGTGGATTGCATCCGGCCGTTCTGGGCAGGAAATTCTCCCATGGTTTTGTATAGCAAAACCTGAAAATGGGGAGTGAACTGTCCTAAAAATTTTTTTACCATCAATTCAAAGCTGGCATCTGCTCCTTCAAACTGGTAGCCCTGATGCTCCATTTCCTTGATCCGATCCATCAGCTTGGAAATTTCGGGGGATTGCTTGGAAAAACCGGGGGCGATATTTTTCAGCTTGCTGAGGAGAGTGGTTCGCCCGGCAAATTCGGACAGTAAAAACCTTCTCTTATTTCCCACCTGCGCCGGATCAATCTGCTCAAAGGAGGAGGGTAGCTTTTGCACACCGTCTACATGCATGCCCGCCTTGTGAGAAAAGGCACTGCGGCCGGTGTAAGGGGCGTTGTGGGGGAGAGGAATATTCGAAAGCTCCGCCGCAAGCGCCGCCGTTTTGGTAAGACTTTTTAAATCAAAGCCGCAGTCAATGCCGTATTTTAATTGCAGATCAGGAATAATCACGCTTAAATCCGCATTGCCGCACCGCTCTCCATATCCCAAAAAGGTTCCCTGCACCATCACAACTCCCGCCCTCACCGCTTCTAAGGAGTTGGCAACGCCGCAGCCGGCATCGTTATGGGTATGGATGCCGATGGGGTAATGGGGAAAGATTTCGCAGATCTTTTTTGTGATTTCATAAATCTGATGAGGCATGGTGCCCCCGGCGGTATCGCACAGGCAAATGCTGTCCGCTCCGGCATGGATGGCAGTCTGCAGCACCGAAAGAGCATATTCCTGCTGCTCTTGGAATCCGTCAAAAAAATGCTCTGCGTCAAAAATGACTTCCTTGCCCTTTGACTTTAAGAAACGAACGGTGTCGTTTACAATTTTGATGTTTTCCTCCGGTTTGATTTGCAGAACGCAAGTCACCTGCCGGATTGATGTTTTCCCAAAAATAACCGCCACAGGTGCTTGCGCATCAAGCAGCTTTTGCAGCCCCTCGTCTTCTCCCGGCAACACCCCTTGATGGACGGTGCTGCCGAAGGCACAAAGCTTGGCATGCTTTAAAGAAATGTGTTTTGCACGCTCAAAAAACTCCATATCCTTTGGATTGGAGGCAGGGTTTCCCCCTTCGATATAAGAAATGCCGAACTGATCCAATGCCTGCAAAAGGTGTAGCTTATCCTGCACGGAAAAGGAGATTCCCTCGCTTTGGGCGCCGTCACGCAGGGTAGAATCGAGAAATTGAATGGGTTTCATTGGATTTACCTCATTTCTATCAGCTTGTGAATGCCGTTCAGATAGGCTAGAATACTGGATTCGATCACGTCGGTGGACAGCCCCCGTCCGGTTACCTTTTTGCTGCCGACTCTCAGTTTAACAATGACCTCACCCAAGGCGTCCTTCCCTTCGGACACGGAATGAATATTATAATCTTCCAGGGTGTGCTCCTCAATTCCAACAATTTTGTCAATGGCATTGTAGGCTGCGTCAATCGGCCCGTCTCCCAGGGAAACCTCTTCATAGGTTTCCTTTTGGCGGGTCAGCCGGATGATGCAGGAGGAGGTGCCGGAGGAGCTGGTATGCACTTCAAACCCTGCCAGATGATAGGTAGCCTCTGATTGACTCCGGTCGGATAGCATAGCCTCCAAATCCCGGTCTGTAATGGCTTTTTTTCGGTCGCACAGCCGCTTAAAACGCTCAAAATACTGGTCTGTTTCCTCAGGGGTTAAATGATAGCCCATTTCCCGCAGCCTGGTTTCCAGGGCATGCTTTCCGGAGTGCTTGCCCAACACCATGTTGTTTTGCACCAGGCCGATGTCCTGGGGAGACATGATTTCATAGGTTTCCCGCTTGGCCATCACACCGTGCTGATGAACGCCGGACTCATGCATAAAGGCATTTTGCCCCACAATGGCTTTATTGATCGGGACGGTTTGGCCGATCACATAATAGACCAGCTTGCTGGTGCGGTAAATGGCCTTGGTGTCAATTCCGGTAAAGGCGTCTAAGGTTTTCCCCCGGGTTTTCAAGGCCATTACCAGTTCTTCTAAGGCGGCATTTCCCGCCCGCTCACCAATGCCGTTGACGGAGCATTCCACCTGATCGGCCCCTGCCCGGACGGCGGCGAGAGAATTGGCCACCGCCATGCCCAGATCGTTGTGGCAATGAACAGAAAGCTGTGCTCGATGCAAATTGGGAACTGTTTGTTTCAGCTCTGTAATTAACCGGAACATTTCATCCGGAATGGCATATCCCACTGTGTCCGGAACATTTACCACAGTTGCACCGGCATCAATGGCCGTTTGGAGCACCTTGGCCAAAAAGGCGGGATCGGAACGGGTTGCATCCTCCGCAGAAAACTCCACATCTTGGCACAATCCCTTTGCAAAAGCCACCGCTTCCGCCGTTTGCTGAAGTACCTCCTGGGGTGTTTTTTTCAATTTATATTCCA
>JAXEOR010000080.1:0-9385 GCA_034117945.1 Clostridia bacterium
CAGACAGTCCGGTGGACGCGGTCAGTACGGTCACGTTTATCTGGAAATTGAGCCTCAGGAGCCCGGAAAGGGATATGAGTTCGTCAACAAAATTGTGGGCGGCGCGATTCCTAAGGAATATATCCCGGCGGTTGACGCAGGTGTTCAGGGCGCAATGGAAAGCGGTGTTTTGGCAGGCTACAACGTGGTTGACGTCAAGGTTACTTTGTTTGACGGTTCTTTCCACGAGGTTGACTCCTCTGAAATGGCTTTTAAGATTGCCGCTTCTATGGCCTTTAAGGAAGGCTGCCGCAAGGCGGATCCGGTATTGCTGGAACCGATCATGAAGGTGGACGTTATTGTTCCTGAGGAGTATATGGGCGACGTAATGGGAGATTTGAACTCTCGCCGCGGTCAGATCCAGGGCATGGAGGCTCGGCAGGGCGCTCAGGCGATTTCCGCTATGGTTCCCTTGTCCGAAATGTTCGGATATGCCACAGAGCTGCGTTCCAGAACCCAGGGTCGCGGACAGTATACCATGTTCCCCTCTCATTATTCAGAGGTGCCTAAGAGCATTCAGGAAGAAATTATGAAAAATCGCTCTAAATCTGAGGAATAAATTTCAGAAAAGTATTGATTTTTCTAAAATTTTATAGTAAAATATAACTAAGTAAATTTAAAACCGAAAGGGAGGATTTTCCAAATGGCGAAAGAGAAATTTGAAAGAAGCAAGCCCCATGTTAACATTGGTACCATCGGTCACGTTGACCACGGCAAGACCACTTTGACTGCTGCAATTACAAAGGTTTTGGGTTTCTCCGGCAAGGCTGAATTCAGAGCGTATGATCAGATCGACGGAGCTCCTGAAGAAAGAGAAAGAGGTATTACCATTTCTACCGCTCACGTTGAGTATGAGACGGACAATCGTCACTATGCTCACGTTGACTGCCCGGGACATGCTGACTATGTAAAGAACATGATCACCGGTGCTGCTCAGATGGACGGTGCAATCCTGGTTGTATCTGCGGCTGACGGCCCCATGCCTCAGACCCGTGAGCACATCCTGTTGTCCCGTCAGGTTGGCGTGCCTTATATCGTTGTGTTCATGAACAAGGCAGACCAGGTTGACGATCCTGAACTGCTGGAACTGGTTGAGATGGAAATTCGTGACCTGCTGAACGAGTATGAGTTCCCGGGAGATGAGATTCCGATCATTGTTGGTTCCGCTCTGGCTGCTCTGGAATCTACTTCTACCGATCCCAGCGCTCCTGAATATGAACCCATCCTGAAGCTGATGGATGCAGTTGATTCTTATATTCCCACTCCGGAACGTAAGACTGACCTGCCCTTCTTGATGCCTGTAGAGGATGTATTCTCTATCACCGGTCGTGGTACTGTTGCTACCGGTAGAGTTGAAAGAGGTACTCTGAAGTTGTCTGATGAAGTTGAAATTGTTGGTCTGGTTGACGAAGCTCGCAAGGTTGTTGTTACCGGTATCGAAATGTTCAGAAAGCTGCTGGATCAGGCTGAAGCCGGCGATAACATTGGTGCGCTGCTGCGTGGTGTGCAGAGAAACGAGATTGAAAGAGGACAGGTTCTGGCGAAACCCGGCACCATTCATCCTCATACCACCTTCTCCGGTGAGATCTATGTTCTGACCAAGGATGAAGGCGGACGTCATACTCCTTTCTTCAACAACTACAGACCTCAGTTCTATTTCAGAACAACTGACGTTACCGGTGTTATCACTCTGCCTGAGGGCGTTGAAATGTGCATGCCTGGTGATAACGTTACCATTAACGTTGAACTGATCACCCCCATCGCTATTGAGGAAGGTCTGAGATTCGCTATCCGTGAAGGCGGAAGAACAGTTGGATCCGGCGTTGTTTCCTCTATTGCGAAATAAGAAATGAAATAAGAAAACGGCAATACCGTTTGAAACAGTCTGGCTGAAAGTTTTCAGTCAGACTGTTTTTTCTTTTTATCATTTTGTTGATTAGAATTTTAGCATGGCGGCATACTAAAAATAAACGATTCATTGACGCAAGAGGGCTGCTGCAATGCCTTCAATTGCCCAAGGAGGGAATAGAGATGAACGACATGCCGTCATTAAGAGAGCTGTATCGGATCGGGTACGGTCCCTCCAGCTCCCATACCATTGGGCCGGGAAGAGCCTGTACCTTGTTCAAGGAAAAAAATAAAGAGGCAGATTTTTTTCGGGTTCAGTTATTCGGCTCCTTATCCAAAACCGGAAAGGGGCATAGAACAGACGAGGCGATTCAAAAATCCTTTTTCCCAATAAAATGCTCTGTGGATTTTTGCGATTCCGAACAGGATTTGGAGCACCCCAATACCATGAAGCTGTATGCTTATCAGAATGGGGTTCAGGTGGATTGCTGCACAGCTTTCAGTGTGGGCGGGGGAGAAATCAAAAGCCGGGATTTGAGAATTCCTGAGGTGAAAAGACCCTATGAACTGACCACCTTTTCCCAGCTAGCGGAATATTGTCAAAGCCGCCAGATCAGAATCTGGCAGTATGTTGAGCAGGCGGAGGGACAGGAAATTTGGGAGTATCTTTCGCTGGTGTGGGATACCATGAAGGAAAGCATTCGTTCCGGTCTGGAGGCAGAAGGAACGCTGCCGGGGCGGCTGCAGGTACAAAGAAGAGCCAAGGAATTGTATCGTCAAAGAAAAAAAGTGGAATCCCCCCAGACCTATGAAAACAGAATGGTGAGTGCCTATGCCTTTGCGGTCAGTGAGCAAAATGCCGCCGGAGAAATGGTGGTAACAGCACCAACCTGCGGTTCGGCGGGAGTTTTGCCGGCAGCCCTTTGGTATGAGCAGCAAAAAGAAGGATTTTCCGACCGGCAAATTTACCATGCTTTGGCTACGGCGGGGATCATCGGGAATTTGATTAAGACAAACGCTTCTGTCAGCGGTGCGGAATGTGGCTGCCAGGCGGAAATCGGAAGTGCCTGCTCCATGGCGGCAGCAGGGTTGGGAGAACTGTTTTCTATGGAAATTCCTCAAATAGAGTATGGGGCGGAAATTGCCATGGAGCACCATTTGGGGCTGACCTGCGATCCCATTTTCGGATTGGTTCAGATTCCTTGCATTGAGCGAAACGCTGTGGCTGCCATGCGGGCGGTTAACGCAGTCAGTTTAGCTAATTTTTTAACAGATTCCCGGAAAATATCCTTTGATTTGGTGGTGCAGACCATGTATGAGACGGGAAAGGATCTGGCAAAGCAGTACCGGGAGACCGGGGAGGGGGGATTGGCAAAGCTGTATCAATAAAAGCGTCGGAAACATCCGGCGCTTAGATTGCTGAACTATTTTGCTGCGGGGCAAAAGCCCCTTTTTTGTTCCCATGGCTTTTGGCTTTCGAAATTGCTTCGGCCTGTGTAAAAATCCGTTAATTTACCAGAGAATGCTGTGATTCCTTTTCCGCTTCCTCCATTTTTGAAATAGAAATTTCATAAGCTGTTTTGTTGATCAGTTCATTTTCGCTGATCTTTTTTTGATACTCCCGGCTTTGCACCCTGCCCCAGATTTTGATGTTGCTGCCTACGGACAGTTCAGAAGCAAAACGGGCATTTCGTCCCCAAGCGATACAGGGGATATAATCCGATTTATTATACTGCCGGTTGACCGCCAGCAAAAGATCGGTAATTTCCCGTCCGAAGGGCGTTGTCCGATAGGCGGGGGGCTTGCAGACAAATCCGTTTAAGAAAATATAATTCAAATTTTTGGCGGCGTTTTCCGGTGGCACGGGCGTCAGATCCTTTGCAAATACCGTCAATACAAGCTTGCGTTCGTTGTTGTTATAGCTGTTATACGAACGAAATTGACCGGAGATTTCCACCGCCTTGCCGATTTCCATGGAGATCCCGCTGAGCAGCCGTTCCGATACGGTAATCAGAATATAATCTGATATATCGCTCAGCCGTTTCACATTCAGCACAAAGGAATAAAATCCTTCTCCATACACTTCATGACTGAATTGCAGATTTGTTTCAATTGTTCCAAGTACCTTTACTTCATTGTTTTCAGGAATACTGCGTTCCATTTTTTACACCCCTTTGTAAAATAATACCATTCGCACTACATTATATATGCAGCTATGAATCTTTTTATTCCTGAAATTCAAAAGAAAGAAAGGATTCGCCGAAAGAGTACAATAAAATACAAATTGCGGCAAGACATGCGGAAACGGATCGCCCTTTTAAGGGGAAGGGGAATTCCTGGGGCAGAAGGTGGGACATATCCTCCAGGGTAAGAACCCGCTGAATGCAGCAAACCATTTTGGTTTCTCCAATGCTGGAGGCGGTTACGGTTGCCTTGGGATTGCAGCCATAGGTGATAACGGGCTGGCTGCTGGTCAGGCGAGGCAGATCACCGGGGGAAACATCGCTGTTGACCAGCAGGATGGAATCGGGGGTCATTTCCCGGAGGCGGGAGGATACCGAAATCAGCTCACCCCGAAAATTTCTCAGCAGCAGATGGGTCTGATTTTGTTTCAGGGGAGGCACAAAATCAGCCACGGCTGCAAAGATCTGTTCGGTGGATGAGGGGTCTGATAAAATAATGGATTGCATAACCGACTTCCTTACATTGCTTTTTGTTATTGTCGGCTGTAGGGATAGGATTTATACAAAAATCCCGGAGATTTTTCAAATCTCCGGGAGGAAATTTATTTGTTGAGGTCGGCAATCTTTTTCCATGCAGGCAGCTGGAACAGCAGAATGGAGGCCACCAGTGTAAAGATCAGCTCGGGCAGCATATAAGCGCCGTTATAGCAAATGGAATACCAATATACATTCCAGCCCTCCGGGCACCACACGTCAAAAAAGATGGAGCCTGAAATGAAGTGGGAAACAAACCGCAACACCAAAGCCAGCGTAATCCCGGCGCAGGCGCCTATGACGCCCCGATCCCGGAACAAGCCTGCAATGCCCAAAATTCCGTATGCCACCAGATAATCAAATACCAGGCAGCCAATCCATATAGCCGGGGTCATTCCCCAGGACATCAGGCCGCCCAGATCCATAAAAATCTGCACAATGGCATACAGAAAAGAGGTAACAAAGCCCCATTTGACGCCGTAACGAATGGAAATGATAACGATTGGCAGCATGCTCAGCAGGGTCACAGAGCCACCTAAGGGCATGGCCCAAACCTTGATCATGCTTAAGATGGCCGCCAGGGCAATCATCACGGCGCTGACCACCAGCTGCTGGGTGGTAATTTTTTGTTCTTTCATAAAATAAAAATCCTTTCCGCTCACTGAATTTGTTCCTTCGGCGGTGAGCCTGTGCACCGAAGGAAGGAAATGAACGGAGAACAGGGACCGTGGGAAAAGATTCCCGCGATCCCTGATGCTGTTCCATGTGTTATTTTCCTACGTCGGCATTATCCGAATCAGGTCACGGGTCGAACCCTTAAGGGCTCCTCTCAGCCTGTTACACAAGCTCCCCTATTCATTTCTGTTATTATTATATCACCGTGCTGTTATATTGTCAACGGGTTACGACAATTTTCTGCCGAAAAAGACCTGCTCCAGCCTGGCGATCTTCTTTTCAATCTCCTCTATCAAGGCTTTGCAGCCGGAATCGCCCTTAAAATATTCTGCCATCAATGTTCCGGAGGACTGGCACAGAGGATCGTGAAGGGGATAGTAATTGTCCAGCAAAAACTGAGCGTATTTTACCAGCCGGAAGGGGCCGTATGCCCGTTTTGTTTCCTGAGGAAGGGTTTCCACGGCAACGCTGTAAAGATCCATAATGGCATTGGGTATTTCCTCCGGCGACGGAGCAAATACCAGGGTTTGTGCGCAGGCGCAGTGAGAGTTACCTTGGTTGACGGTGGAATGAACGTCAGTCGAGCCCACCACAGGGATTCGCAGCCCTTCCACTCTCATCTCCTGATACAAGGCCTCCTGTAAATTGTTTTCCTGGGGAGTGCAGCCTCCCAGAAGCTCATAGACGTCAAAATATCCCCGTCTCAGCACCTCCTTGGTAATGTGAGTGGGGCTGTTGTAGCAATGCTTGACAGACCAGTAAGGATGGGCAAAAACAGAAAGTCCTCCGCAGTTTCTGATTTGGTCAGTAATCCACTGATACCAGGCGATTTCCTCCGCCTCCTTCCCGCTGACACCCTCCAGCTTTAAGCTGTTTTCCTTTACCTGAGCCTTCACCTGCTCCCGGTTGGCAAGAATGATTTCATTCACACTGGAGCTGCCGTTAAAGTTGACCACATGAAAGCGGCCGGCATACTTGTTATGTACCTCTTCTCCGGGAAACACCGTAAAGCAGGTGTCCAGCTCCTCCATCCGCTCCTTAGCGCGCAAAGAGGAGGGATAATAGTGATGATCGGTCAGGGAACAGAAGTCATAGCCAAAACGGCGGTAGTTGGCACACACCATTTCTGGATTCTCTTTTCCGTCAGAGGCATTGGAATGCATGTGCAGATCCCCCCGGAACACCCGCCTTTGGTATAAGTCCGGATGCAGGGAATAGAGCCGGAAGGTGATGCCCCGCTCCATTTCTGTTAAGTCCCAATACTGGGCGTAGGCATGGGTGATTTCGGTTAAATGTTTTTTTTGCTCCGATCCGGCACTGACCACCAGCTCCCATTCCTGTTCCTCAATAAACGGATAGTCAAAGGCAATCACACCATTTTTGGGAGTGACCTTGACTTGATTGTAACGGTATTCCGACAAGGTGAAATCATCATCAATTTCAGTATCGTGTATTTCCTTTGGGCATAGGGTAACGGTGTATGTAACATCGTCATGAAAACGGTAATAATCTCCGTGGCCGGAAATGGTGATTCGGCTGGTTTTTCCGGCAGGAACAATGGTTGGGGAAAGGGAAAAATGGAATAATTCAGGTTTCATTTTATCTTACTCCTCTCTGCTGAAATCTGCGCCCACATGGGTCATGTTAATGGGCTGAAAGCCCAGGGAGAAGGCCGGGGAATCGGGAGACAGGGTAAAGTCTCCGTTTTGTAGATCGGCAAACATTGGGTCGGCTGTGATGCCCTCTGTTTCCATGCCGAACACAGTCCGGGCTTCCTCCAGGGAATAGCTTTTGTCACCGATTTTGAGCAGCTTGGTATCCCCCTGCAGGTCAAACATCAGATTTCGGTTGGCGGTCAGCACATGAACTGCCCCGTCGGTCTGCACCTCACTGTTGCCCACCTGATAGATGGGCGTGCCGTTGCTGACAATAATATTGCGCTCGCACAAAAGCCCCACATGGTATTCGTTTCTGGTGAGAAAAACCGGCGCATTTTCCGACAAAACGAAAATGTTATTTCTCACCGTGTTCATACTGCCGTAATGCTGATGATAGCAGTTGCATTTTAACCGGTAGCAGATGTTGTTTTCCAAAGTAATATAGCTGCTGCCCTCGTCGGTATACAGTCCCCAGCCGCCGTAATGGTCGCTGACAACGTCATGGATCAGATTGCCCCGCACAACGGTTCCGGGCTGTTTTCCCAGCAGATAAATGCCGCCCATATCGGAAAGCTTTCCTTGACCCAGGTGATAAATATGGTTGGCCTCAATCAGGTTATCCCGGGTGATGCTGTCGGTATATCCCCACACCCAGCCCACGGAAATGCCGGAATAATATAAATCGGAGATCTCGTTGTGGGACAGGGTGTTTTCATAGGAATGCTTGACCAAAATACCGCAGGCGGCCAGGTAGCGTCTGCCGCACCGGCGGATAATATTGTTAGAAACGGTATTGCCGTAGGTGTGAAGCAGAGGATCGCTTCCCGCTTTGCCTCCGTCTATTTTAATGCCGCCGGCGCCTCCGTCGAAAATAAAATTATCTGTAATCCGAATGCCGTGGCAGCCCTGCTGAATATCAATGCCGTGAACCCCGAAATTCCGAAGGGTGCATCCGGTGATTTCGCAGTTTTCCGCATGGGAGAAGGTGATGCTGCCGTGAGCAAAGCAGACGGACTGAATATCCGAGGCGTAGCCCGGATGGCCGGACTCCAGGGGCTCGTCAATGTCGTTTATCTTGTTGTGCTTGCTGCTGTAATCCCCCTTTGTATAGGCAAAGGTCAGATTGCGAAACCGGACATTTTTGATCTTTTGCTCCGGTGTTCCTAAAACGTCAAACAGCTGAGAGGTCAGAGGGGCATAAGCGCAGATGGATTCCGGTGTTTGGGAATTGTCTCTGGGAATATAGTAGACCCGGCCTGCCGTTCTGTCCAGATACCATTGGTTGGGCTGGGAAAAGGTTTCCGCCACGTTTTCAATCACATAATGCAGCGCGGCGCAATCCTTATCCGGCGAAATGGTAAAGCGGGAGGGATAGGTAAAGGTGATTTTTCCGCTTTCTAAGTCATAGTCCTGAATGGGGGAATGCTCGTCAATCCAATAATGATTGTAGCTGATAAAGCAGTCGCCGAAATTTTTAAAGTTCCGGATGACCTCCAAATCCTCCTTTTTTGCAATAAAATAAGAGGAGGAATCCATCAGCTCGGTACCGTTATTTTCTACCTGCTGAGGCGAGAGAGTTCCTTCCCGGGGATACCGGGTAACATCTGCCCGGAGCCCGTCAACGTAAAAATCAGTAAACCACAGACCCTCCGCCAGCTGAGGCACCGGTGCAGAAAAACAGCTGACTCCCTGGAAGGTGTCATGAACAAAGCCGGTGATTTTTATCCCGCCGCTGACCAGGCACCCGGCCTCTGAATCAATGGTGATCCCAGTCATGCCCGGCCGGAATACAATGGGATTTTCGATCACATATTCCGGGTCGGTCAGCCGGACGGTAACCGGCTGATTCATGCCGAAGGAGCGCATTTCTTCAATTCTATACAGTGCCCACTCAATGGACTGCATGGGTCCCTGATGCTTTTCGTCCGGCTCCGGGGAAAAGCCGGTCCAGTTGTTGTTTCCCTTTGTTTGAGAAACGTAGATGGTTGTCAGTTGATGGGGTGTGATCATTTTTCTGTCTCCTTTATGAAATTTTTTCGGTATTGCAGGGGGGATTGCCCCTCTTTTTTTCGAAACAGGCTGGAAAAATAGTTGGGATCTGTAAAGCCTGCGGCCTGGGCGATTTCTCCTATGGGAAGGGAGGTGGTTTCCAGCAGGCTTTTGGCTCGTTCGATCCTTCGTTCATTTTTATATTCGCTGATGCTGCGGCCGGTTTTCCTTTTGAACAGGTGACTGATATAAGACACGCTGCAGTGGCAAAGCTGACTGAGCCGAGCTACCGTCATGTCCTGCCCGCAATCCTCCTGCAAATAGGCGATCACATGGCTGAACAAATACTCCTCCTCGCCCGGAACAAAGGACTGCTCCTTTGTTTGCTCCTGCCAGCGCACCAGCATATGGCAAAGAGGATGAAGTAAAAGGGCGGGGAACCGGTCTTGAGCGGGGGGT
>JAXEOR010000081.1:0-10921 GCA_034117945.1 Clostridia bacterium
CAAAACCACCGTTTTACCGTGCTGCTCCTCAGTAACCTGTCCGCTATGATTCCGGGCGGCTCCCTCCAGTAAGCCCCGATATTCCTCCAATGGATTTCCGGACAAATAAAGGCCAATCATTTCCTGCTCCATGGAGAGCAGTGTTTTTCTGTCAAACTCATCCAAGTCAGGAAAGGTGGGTTGATGAGACTGCCCCGCTTCTTCAAACAGAGAAAACTGCCCCTCCAGATTGCTGCGCTTTTCCTCTCCAATTTGATCCATCCAGGCCTCATAAACCGCCAGATACTGCGCTCTGTTCCCATCCAAGGAGTCAAAGGCACCGCAGCAAATCAGACTTTCTACCATGCGCTTGTTGATTTCCCCGCCGGAGGTGCGCTCCAAAAACTCATAAAATCCATGAAAAGTGCCTTTTTTCCGCTCCTCCAGGATCGCCAGAACGGCATTTCTGCCTACATTTTTCACCGCAGCCAGCCCAAAATGAATTTTCCCTTCCCTGTCCGGCGCAAACACATCCATACTTTGATTAATATCCGGCGGTAAAACCTGAAGTCCCATTTGCCCGCAGGCCTGCATATATTCGCTCAGCTTTGTTAAATTATCCAGCTGATTGGTCAGCACCGCCGCCATAAATTCCGCCGGATAATGAGCTTTGAGCCAAGCGGTGCGGTAAGACAGCACAGCATAGGCCGCCGCATGAGATTTATTAAAAGCATATTTTGCAAAATCCACAATCTCGTCATAAATCTGCCTGGCGGTTTCCTCCGGCACCCCCTTTTCCCGGGCACCGCTGATAAAACGCTCCTGCTCCCGAGCCATCACATCCGCTTTTTTCTTAGACATTGCCCGGCGCACCAGATCTGCCTGCCCCAGAGAGTAGCCCGCCAGCCTCTGGACGATCTGCATCACCTGCTCCTGATACACAATGCAGCCATAGGTAGGCGCCAAAATATCCTCCAGCAGAGGGTGGGCATAGCGAATTTCCTCCGGATGCTGCTTTCGGTAGACATAATCCGGAATGCTTTTGGCAGGGCCGGGCCGGTACAGAGAAATCCCGGCAATCACATCTTCTAAGCAGTCGGGCTGCAAATCTCTCATAAACTGCTTCATTCCCGCACTTTCAAGCTGAAACAGCCCGTCTGTTTTCCCGGAGGCAATCAGTCGATAGGTTTCCGGATCGTCCAGTGACACCTCCTCCATATTCACCTTTTCCCCCCGCAAGGTTTCGATCAGCGTTTCCGCCTGACGGATGATCGTTAAATTCCGAAGACCCAGAAAATCCATTTTCAAAAGTCCCAGGGCTTCGATATGCTCCATGGTGAACTGAGTGGTCACATTCCCCTGTTGCCGGATCAAGGGAACAAAATTGACCGTATCCTCCGCAGATATTAAAATTCCCGCCGCATGGGTAGAGGTATGGTGCACCATGCCCTCCACCTTCCGGGCATATTCAAACAACGTTTTCATTTCACCGTCCTGCTGGATCAGCTCCTGGATTTCAGGCTTTTTCATGGCCTCTTCCAGAGTGATTTTCAATTCCTTTCCCACCAGCTTGGCGGCCTTGTCCGCCTTGGCATAAGGAATATCCAGCACCCGACCCACATCTCGAACCGCCGCCCGGGCAGCCATGGTGCCAAAGGTTACAATCTGCGCCACCCGATTTTCGCCGTACTTGTGCACCACATAATCAATCACTTCATCCCGTCGTTCATAGCAAAAATCAATGTCAATATCCGGCATGCTCACCCGCTCCGGATTTAAAAACCGTTCAAACAGCAAATCGTATCGAATGGGATCCACCGTGGAAATATCCAACGCATAAGATACAATGCTGCCTGCCGCCGACCCTCTCCCCGGCCCCACCGGAATTTGGTGATCCTTTGCATATTTCACATAATCCCATACAATCAAAAAATAATCCACAAAGCCCATGGAGCGGATCACCTCCAGCTCGTAAGCAAGCCGGTCTGTTACCTCCCGGGTTAAGGGCTGATATTTTTTTTCGATCCCCTGCTGGCAAAGCTGCTTTAAATAGGCAAAGGAATCTCCCTCCACCGGAAAGGCGGGCAAATGAGGAACCCCAAATTCCAATTCCACACAGCAGCGCTCTGCAATCACCGCCGTCTGCTCCAGCGCTTCCGGGTAAAGCCCCATCACCTGCTCCATTTCCCGGCCTGATTTTAAGTAAAACTCCTCTGTTTCAAACCGGAGCCGATCCGGATCCTGCAGGGTTTTTCCTGTTTGGATACACATCAGAATATCCTGGGTTTTTGCATCCTCCCGGGTAACGTAATGCACATCGTTTGTGGCCACCACCCCGATCCCTGCTTCCTTGGCCAGGGCATACAGCTTAGCGTTCAGACCGGGCTGCTGAGAAAGCCCCTGATTTTGCAGTTCAATAAAGAAATTATCTTTTCCAAAAATAGAAAGAAAGCGCTGCAATCGTTTTTTCGCACCGCTTTCGTTCCCCTGCAAAATGGCTCTGGGAATATCCCCCGCAATACAGGCGGAAAGGGCAATAATTCCCTCGTGATACTGCTCCAGCAGTTCAAAATCCACCCGGGGCTTGTAGTAAAAGCCCTCCAGCTGAGCCAGACTGACAATTTTCATTAAATTTTGATATCCGATATTATTTTCCGCCAGCAGCACCAAATGCCCCGTTGCCTGCTCTCTGCCGTGAGGCCTGTCCTTTCGACTACCCTGGGTGGTATATACCTCGCAGCCCAGAATGGGGCGAAGACCTGCTTCCTTTGCCGCCCGGTAAAATTCAATTGCGCCGTACATCACCCCATGATCTGTCATGGCAACCGCTCTTTGACCCAGCTCACAGGCACGGGAAACCAGCTGCTTGATCCGGCAGGCACCGTCCAGCAGGCTATATTCCGTATGAACATGAAGATGCACAAAGGAATCCATTATTTACTCCCTTCATCAATTTCGTCCGCCAATTTCAAAATTTTTCTCATGCGATGATTTGCTCCCGATTTTGATAAGGGAGGATCAATCAGCTTTCCCAGCTCCTCCAGCGAGGCATTGGGATTTTCCAGCCGCACCCGGCAAAACTCCTGCAATTCTGGGGGCAACACGGCATGAGCCACCGTCAGCTTTTCAATCGCCCGCTGCTGTCTTCCGGCCGCCTTAATCTGCCGATCCACATTGGCCATATCGCAGTTTACTGCCCGGTTGCTGGCATTGTTTACCTCTTTGACAATTCGGATATTTTCAAATTCCATCAACGCTCCAGTTGCCCCCATCAAAATCAGCACCTCTCCGATCACCTCACCTGATTTGACATAAATCACATAGTTGGATTTACGAATGCTGATCCGAGCATCAATCCCAAGTTCGCTGAGCAGAGAAAGAAAATCCTGACTTAACTGGCGGCGAAAGGTAACAAACTCCATATGATAATTTTTTTCCGGATCGGTAATCGACCCGCAGCTGAAAAATGCGCCCCGCAGAAATGCCTTCATGCAGCATTCCTCCCGCAGCAGATGGTAATTGATCCGGAATTGCTGCTCAATGCCCAATTCTGAAAGCATCCGATCCACATCCCGATCCACCGTCAAGTGAAAGGTGTTGATGGAATGCTGGCGCACCTCCACCTTAGCGTGAACAGCGAAAACCTTTTGCAGCAGCATCACCAGTCTTTGCGCCACCACCGCATGCTCTGTCACAAACTTAACAGCCCCCTCCTGCATTCTTGCGCCAAACAGGAAAAAGGCCGCCAGCTCCGCCTTCATGCAGCAGCTTTTCCCAAGGCCGTTTTCGCACAGCTCGTTCTTCACCTGCACCGCAAATGACACCGCAATTCCTCCCTATCGCTTGTTCCGGTTGTCCAGCTGATAATCCCGGTGCACGATAGAAGCGTTCACATTGTTCTTCTTTAAAAATTTGAACAGCTCCTCCGCAATCGCAACGCTCCTGTGCTTTCCGCCGGTGCAGCCGATGGCAATCACCAGCTGCTGCTTTCCCTCCGCCTGATAATAGGGCAATAAAAACTCCACCATATCCGTCAGCTTACTTAAAAAGATCTGGGTTTGCTCGTGCTTTAACACATACTCGCTCACTGTTTTGTCAAGCCCGGTAAATTCCTTTAAGTGATCGATATAAAAAGGATTGGGCAAAAAGCGAACGTCAAACACAATATCAGCGTCAATGGGAATCCCGTATTTATAGCCAAAGGAAAGGACGTTCACAGAGATATCCTTGGATTCGTCTGTATCATCCAGCATATCATACAGGGTATTTCGCAGCTGCTGGGGCTTCATCAGGCTGGTATCGATGACAATATCCGCCCGCTCTCTGACCTTTTCCAGCATTTTTCGCTCCACCGCCAGTCCTTCCGAAACCCGGTGATTGGGCGCTAGCGGATGCTTTCTGCGGGATTCCTTATATCGGCGGACAATCACCTCGTCGCTGGCCTCCAGATAAATCACCTTCACAGAAACATCCATCAAATCCGTCTGGTCAATTTCACGAAGCAAGCAGTCGAACTGATCCCCACTTCTGGAATCCACCACAAAGGCGACCCGGGTAATATCCCGGCCGTTGGTGTGACACAGCGTAATAAAGCTGCTGATCAAATCAGGCAGCATATTATCCACGCAAAAATAGCCCAAATCCTCTATATATTTGATCGCCTGACTTTTCCCTGCGCCGCTCAAGCCGGTAATGATCAAGCACTGCATCTCCCTCACTCTCCAATCATACAAATTTCGCTTTCCAGCAAAACGCCGAATTGTTTTTTCACCTCTTGCTGCACCAGAGCCATCAAATCCTTCACGTCCTGAGCCGTAGCACCGCCGGTGTTGACGATAAAGCCTGTGTGCTTTTCCGATACCTGCGCACCGCCTACCCGTTTCCCCCGCAGCCCTGCCTGATCAATCAGCGCCGCTGCATAATATCCCTCGGGACGTTTAAAGGTACTCCCCCCCGAAGGCAGAGAAACCGGCTGTTTTTCCCGTCGCCGCTTTGCTAGTTCATCCATTTTGTTCAAAATATCCTTTTGATTTCCCGGCCGCAGCTCCAGCTCCGACGAGCAAATAATATAACCCTCATCGCCGCAAAACATGCTGTGACGGTAAGAAAACTCATGCTGCTTTCCGACTGCGGTCATAAACTCAAGGGTGTTTGGATCCAGATATTCCGTGGAGACAACCACGTCCGCCATCTCGCCGCCGTAGGCACCTGCGTTCATCCGCACTGCGCCCCCCATGCTCCCCGGAATCCCGGAGGCAAACTCCAGCCCCTCCAGACTGTATTTTGCCGCCTCCTTTGCCGCCCGGGACAGCTTCACACCGCTTCCGCAGCGCATCCTTGTTTCAGAAACAGTTATTTCATTGCATTGAGGCTGCAGCACCACACCCCGAATTCCCTGATCAGACACCAATAAATTGGAGCCGTTGCCCAGCACAAAATAAGGCAAACCGGCCTCTTTGATGATCGCAACCGCTATTTTCAGCTGTTCTTTTCCGGCAGGGCAGACAAACCAGTCTGCCGGTCCGCCGATTTGAAAGGAAGTATGTTTAGCCATTGGCTCATTCACAGTAAAAAGAATCCCGTTCTTTGTTAACTGTTCCCGCATCATATCCTCCCGATTATTTTCCTGCATACTGAGCTCCTAAAAACGCTCCGCCGATAATACCCGCATCGTTCGCCAGAGCCGCAGTAGTAATTTCTGTATGCTGCTCTGTTCTGCAATAGTCATATTTTTTCACATATTCCCGAATGGGGTTTAAGATATAATCTCCCTCGTTAGAAATCCCGCCGCCGATCAAAAGCTTTTCCGGCTGGAAAATGGCAATGATATTCAGCACGCCTACCGCCACATATTGCAAGTAGCGGTCTACCACCATCTGCCCTACCGGATCTCCCTTTTTGGCCGCATTAAAGGACGTCCGCCCGGAGGCATTTTCCAAAGAGCCCGCTTCCTTCCACATCAAGGACTCCGGATGCTCCTTCATGGCCTGCTGAGTTTGACGGATGAGAGCCGTAGCAGAGGCATAGGCTTCCCAGCAGCCCTTTTTTCCGCAGGTGCAATCCTCCCCGTCCATCATAATCACCATATGTCCCAGCTCTCCGCCGGCGCTGTTAAACCCGCTGATGATTTTATTGTCAATAATTATTCCTCCGCCAACGCCTGTACCAAGGGTAATGGTCACGCTGCTTTTTGTTCCCTTCGCATTCCCCACCATTGCCTCGCCGTAGGCTGCGCAATCTGCGTCGTTTGCAATATAAACCGGCACGTTAAAATGCTTTTGAAATTCTTCCCGCATGGGCACGTTATAAAAATTCAGATTATTGGCATACACCAAAATACCTCTTTCCCCGTCGCAGGTTCCCGGGCTTCCGATGCCAACCCATTCCACATCCTTCAGGGAAAAGCCTGCGTCCAGCGTCACCTTTTTGGCAAGCTCTGCCATATCCTTGATGATTTCGCTGTAATGGCGATCTGCCCCTGCTTTTACACTGTCCTTATGCAGGATCTTTCCTGTTTTATCTACCACACCTGCCGCAATGTTGGTGCCTCCTAAGTCAATTCCAATATACATGATTTTTCATCCTTTCTGATTTTATCGTTCAGGCTCGCTCACCCCGGCCATCAGGCGCTCATTTAGGGTTTGTGCTGCGTTATAGCCCATTCGTTTTTGCCGATTGTTCATTGCCGCCACCTCTAAAATGACAGCCAAATTCCGTCCCGGCCGGACAGGAATATTCAAGGAGGGAATTTCCAGCCCCAAAATATTCATATATTCATTCTCCATTCCCAGCCGGTCATACTGCTTTTTGGTATCCCATTCCTCCAGCTGCACTACCATGTTAATTTTTTCGGTATCCTTTACTGCGCCCATACCGAAAATCCGCTTCACATCCACAATGCCAATGCCCCGCAGCTCAATGAAATGGCGAATTACCGCAGGGGCACTCCCCACAAGAGATTTTGCCGAGACCCGCTTGATTTCCACCGCATCATCCGCCACAAGGCGATGCCCACGCTTGACCAGCTCAATGGCGGTTTCACTTTTGCCGATGCCGCTTTCTCCTAAAATCAGCACGCCCTCTCCGTAAATTTCCACCAATACCCCGTGACGGGTAATCCGAGGCGCCAGCACGTTGTTCAAATAAGCAATCAAGGCCGCCAAAAAGGTGGAAGTGGTCTCAGTTGTGCGGAACAGCGGCATGTCATGCTTTTTTGCCGCAATGAAAAACTCCGGAAAGATCTCCTGATGTCTGGTAATCACAACTGCAGGGATCCCGGTAGCAAACAGTTTGTCAAAGCTTTCCAGCCTTTGTCGGCTGGTTAATCTTCTGAGATAATTATATTCCACCTTTCCGAAAATCTGAATCCGGTGATAATCAAAATCCTCAAAAAAGCCAAGAATCTGCAAGCCCGGCCGGTTCACATCGTTTGAAACAACCTTTCTGTCCTTCATATCAGAGGAATACCAAATCTTTTCCAGCTTAAATTCCTCTAAAATTTCACCTAATGTGACCGAAAACAATTCCTTCTCCATATTCCCCCTCCTATCTATGCCAAAACCGTTTCTATTTCACGGAAAAAGCGATCATCTGCCAAGCCACGTTCCATAAGCTGCTCCCAGATCCGATAAATCGCTGCATTCCAGCCTTGGTTCGCTTTATTGCCCTGACCGGTAACTGTATTGATATGCTCATAAAAGGTTCCGCCGATGGTAAAATCCAGCTTGCCCCGGGCGATTAACTGATCCTCCGCTTGAGGAGCACCATGCAAATAACCTCCAATGTGGAACAGCATTTCATACAAATAATAAGAACCGCCGTAAGCATATTCCCCCGGATGAAGAGCCAGCTGATGTTCATTCACATATCCATAGGCGCCGTGAGCCTCCATAGGCAAAAAGCCGCCGTCCTCTCCGCAAACCACCTTGCATCCGTAAGGCGTTTGACTTTTCTGAGTCACGAATTCATAGCAGGTGCGCACCGCATCATCCGGCAGCAAAAATTGATCAAACAGCAAAAAGGAAAGCACGTCACCGATCAACACATCCAAGCTCAAACACTGTTTTTTCCTGCTCAAGGGAAAATATCTGCCGTTAAACAGCCGTCTATACTGCTCTGCCGCCTCCTTTGCAGGTACAGCAGGAGCAATGCCCATCGCTTCCGCCGCCATCATCGCCACCGCAAGCAGCCCTTGGTTATAGGTAATCACATCATCCGTCTCAAAGGCGCAAATATCATACCAGGATTTAAAATCATACTTGGTCTCTCCCGGCTTACCCGCCAGGTAACAGCCATCTTTGCAATAATCCTTAATATAATCCATCGCGTCCTGAGCCCGCTTTAAATCCGCCTTTCCGCCCGCCTGCCAAACCCGGTAAGACCAGATCAGAAAAATCAGCCCACACTCAGCATATTTGTACCGCTGGGGATACACCGCCTGATAGCATTGCCAAGCCATATCCTCCGGCAAAATCATGCTCTGCCAAAAGGCGTCCCGTGTATATTGCTTGTTGGCATATTCAATTCCGGGCACGACCCAGTAATCACTATACCCTGTTTCATTTTTACGGTAGTGCATGTAATTTCCCGAAAAGCAAACGCTGTGAAATCCAGATCCGTCTGTGCCCCACACCCGGTCAATTGCCCGAAAAACCTGATTACGAAAGGCATTCAGTCCTTGTGCCTCAAATTTGGTAAACAGCAGCCGAAACACATGAGGAGATTGGGGCGTTACATCATGAAAAAAAGGAGCAAATTGCTTTCCAGCCTCTCCGGGTACGCTTCCCCGGTCTCCGGAGCAAACCGAAAACCCATCGGAAAAGACATGCTGGGTGGTTGCGTTATCGCAATGCCCCGGCTGATCGCAAATAACCGCTGTATACAACTCGTTCTCCAGAATGGCCGCCATAGGAACCGCTTCTTTCTCCATATCCAAAACATGGTCATCAGGATCGTGAGGACTTTGCCTGATATATCGCTCCTTTGTCACATCGCCGGAAAAGGTTGCCACTTTTCCGTCTCCCCGGCAGTTCACTGCCAGATAGCACGATCCCTTACCCGTTACGGTCACAGTCATCAAAGCGTCCTTTTCTGTGCATTTCTGTTCTATTTTGATCTGCAGCCCGTCCTTCTCATACCATTGGGTGCCTTGCGTAAATGGTGTAATTTCTGCAATGTCACAATTGCCCTCCGGCCGCAGCAATTCCAGTGTCCACCGCATCATTTGTATCATCCTCCCATTCTCAATTACATCCCATAATATTATATAATATTTCCCTTCCGATTGCAAGGCATTTCCCGAATTTTAAGGATATTTTTTCACAGATGCAAATTTTTACCCCAAGCTGCCTGCCACGCTCTTTCCGATAAAAGAAAGCAAAAGCCGCTCATCACGACTTTTGCTTCTGAACCCTTTTTGTTATTTGATGCGATAGACATAGGAGGTTTTTTCCCAATACCCATCAGAATTCTCATAATAGATCTGATTTCCGTTTTCGTCATAGGAATAGGATTTCCAACCCCCATCGGAATCCTCATAATAAATTTCATTTCCGTTTTTATCATAGGTGCGCTTTTCCCAACGTCCCTGGGAATTCTCATAATAGATTCTGTTCCCGTTTTCATCATAGGCGTATTTCCACCAAAACCCGCCGGCGATCTCCTGATAGATTATATTTCCGTTTTCGTCATAGGAATAGCTTGCCCAGTACCCAGTGGAATCTTCAAACCAAATGATATTACCCTGTTCATCGTAGGTGATAGTTTCCCAGTAGCCCTCAGAGTCCTCATATCGGATCAGGGCTCCGGTTTCATCACGGCCATATGTTTCCCAGCCCTCTTTCATATACGAAAAATAATCTTTATTCATATGCATATATTCTTTCCATTCTCTGCTGACAGAATCATAATAGAACGAGTCTCCGTCTGCATCGTGGGAAATTGATCCTCCATGCTTTGCAGAATGCCTCCGTTCGGTCAGGTTCCCCTTTGCGTCATAGGTGAAATCCTCCCAGTATCCGTCAGAATCCTCAAAATAGAGTATCTTTTCATCATAAATTCTTTTTTCCCAAGCCCCGTTAGAATTTTCGTAATAAATTAAATTGCCTTTTTTGTCATAAGTATATTTTTCCCAATAGTGATCAAGTTCTTTAAAAAAGGCCTTTTCTTCCTCGCTGTTGTATGGTTTCCACTCTCCGGCGGAATCGTCAAAATAAAGCATCGCTCCGGTTGAATCATAGACACATTTTTCCCAATATCTTGCCGGCGATTCATAATAAACAAGATGATCCATCTCGTCAAAGACAGATTTTTCCCAAAAGCCATCGTTATACTCCTTATAGATCTGGTTTCCTCTTTCATCGAAAGAATATTTTGTCCAAAAATGGTGGGAATCCTCATAATATGTTTGATTTCCGTTTTTATCATACTCATATTTCTCCCAACGCCCATTGGAATTTTCATAACAAATCAGGTTTCCGCTGTCATCATAGGTATATGTGCTTTGAAACCCTTTTGCATCCTCGGTTTCCGATATCAGCCAAACGCCCTTTTTTATTCTGACGACACCGCTTTCTTCGTTCCAGTCCACCTGCAAATCAAGGGCCTCCGCACAGGCCCGCAGGGGAACAAGGGTTCTGTCCTGCACCAGAATGGCCGGCGAATCAATGATGTTCTGTTTGCCGTTGACCGTCATCACATTGCTGCCGATTTGCAGGGTTACAACAGTGTCTCCTTTGGCGGCAGTGATGGTTTCGGTGTCATCATCATAAGAGACCTTTGCATCAATCGCTTCAAATATAGCACGCAGCGGCACCATGGTTCTGTCGTTAACCGTAATGGGAGCAACGTCTGTTTCCAGCACTTCACCGCCCACGATAATGCGGATCGGCCGTTCTGCCGCCGCTGTTCCTGCCAAACCGAGTGCCAGTGCCCCTGCCAGAAC
>JAXEOR010000082.1:0-21421 GCA_034117945.1 Clostridia bacterium
CCAAAACCTTCACCTCTATTGTGCCGATCGACTCCATTGCCCTTTTTGACGGCAAGCTGATTATTACAGGGGAATCTATTGTCACAGTGGCGGCTTGTATTCTGATTATGATCGGGCTGACCTTGTTCACCCGCAAAAGCAGAATGGGAAAAGGAATGAGAGCAGTTTCCGAAGACAAGGATGCTGCAGAGCTGATGGGAATCAACGTAAACGTTTCCATCTCTGTCACCTTTGCCATCGGCAGTGCCTTGGCTGCCATTGCAGGCGTTCTGCTCTGCTCTGCCTATCCGGTTTTGATCCCCACCACCGGCTCCATGCCCGGTATCAAAGCATTTACTGCGGCGGTTTTCGGCGGAATCGGTTCTATTCCCGGGGCTATGATCGGCGGTATTTTGCTGGGAATCATTGAAATATTCAGCAAATCTTATATTTCAACCGCCCTGTCAGACGCAATTGTGTTTGCGGTATTAATCATCGTTTTGCTTGTGAAGCCGACCGGTCTTCTGGGTAAAAAGATCATGGAAAAGGTATGAGGTGGCGAACAATGGAAAAAATAAAAAAGCTTAATCAGTTTACCAAAACCAATCTCAAAGCCTACGGACTGGTCATCATCGCTTTTGCGATTTTGTTCCCTATGCAGTCGTCAGGCATGATCAACCACTCTATCAGCGGGCAGCTGGTGCCCATCTGCACCTATATTGTGATGGCCATTTCGCTGAATCTGACAGTGGGTTTTTTAGGAGAGCTTAGTTTGGGTCATGCAGGTTTTATGAGCGTTGGCGCCTTTACCGGCGTAATTGCAGCTGTCTGCATGCAGGAGGCTGTTCCCTCCGCTCCTCTCCGCCTTTTGCTTGCCATTCTGATCGGCGGATTATTCGCAGGAATTGCAGGCCTGGTTGTGGGAATTCCCGTTCTCCGTCTGCGGGGGGATTATCTGGCAATCGTTACCCTGGCATTTGGAGAAATTATTAAAAATATTATCAACTGCCTGTATGTGGGAGTTGACAGTGCAGGTCTTCATGTGAGCATGACAAATGTGGATGCATTGGGAATGCAAAACGGAAAGCTGATTCTGAACGGTCCTCAGGGAGCTGTGGGAATCACAAAGATTGCCACCTTTACAGCAGGAATTTTGCTGATTATATTCACCCTGTTTGTGGTGCTCAATTTGATTAACAGTAAAACCGGCCGTGCCGTTACTGCCATCCGCGATAATCGAATTGCTGCGGAATCGGTTGGCATCGGTGTGACTCACTATAAGCTGACTGCATTTATCATTTCTGCCGTTTTGGCGGGAATGGCGGGTGCTCTTTACGCAATGAACTTTTCTACCATTGCAGCAAAGAAATTTGATTTTAACACCTCTATTTTGGTTCTTGTATTTGTTGTATTGGGAGGTATGGGAAATATCGTGGGCTCCATCGTTGCCACCTCGCTGCTTTACATGCTTCCTGAGCTGCTGCGGGACTTTGCCGACTACCGTATGCTGATTTATGCCATCGTCCTGATTCTGGTGATGCTGGCGACCAACAGCGAAAAGGCAAAACGGCTGCAGGAGCAGCTTTCCTTGAAATTCTCAAACCGGAAAGCAAAATTATCGAAAAAGCAAGGGGGATCTTCAAATGGATAGAATGGTACCGGTTCCGAGCAACTCCATTGTGCCGGAACGCGATTTAGATAAAACCCCTATTTTGGAAACCCATCATCTGGGAATTGATTTTGGCGGACTGACCGCTTTGGATGAGCTATCCCTGACTGTGGGCAGAACGGAAATTGCCGGTTTGATCGGCCCCAACGGTGCCGGAAAAACTACGGTATTTAATCTGCTGACCAATGTGTATCAGCCCACCCGGGGGGACATTATGCTGGACGGCAAATCCACCGCCCGCAAAACAACCGCTCAGGTGACCAGAATGGGCATTGCCCGAACCTTTCAAAATATCCGCCTGTTTTCCAACATGTCGGTGATTGATAACGTAAAGGTGGGGCTGCACAACTCCATTCATCAAAATCTGGCTGCTTCTATCACCCACCTGTTCGGGTATCGGAAATCGGAAAAGCAGTCCAAGGAAGAGGCCATGGAGCTTTTAAAGTTTTTCAATATGGAAGCAATGGCTCATCTCCAGGCCGGCTCCCTCCCCTACGGCGCACAGCGGCGGCTGGAAATTGCCAGAGCACTGGCAACCCATCCCGGCATCATTTTGCTGGACGAGCCTGCCGCCGGAATGAATCCTTCCGAAACGGCGGAGCTAATGGACAACATCCGCAGAATCAGAGATAATTTTCACATTGCAGTCCTGCTGATTGAGCACGATATGAGCTTAGTCATGAATATCTGCGAAGGGATCTGCGTTCTGGATCACGGTAAAGTGATTGCCAAGGGAACTCCGGATGAAATCAAGTCCAATCCGGCGGTAATTGAAGCGTATCTGGGAAAAAAGAAGGAGGCGGGCGGTCATGCTGAAGGTTGACAATATTAACGTCTATTACGGACAAATTCATACGCTAAAGGACGTCTCCATCCAGGTGAGCCCGGGAGAAATTGTAGCGCTGATCGGTGCCAACGGTGCAGGAAAATCTACTACCCTGCGCACCATCTCCGGTCTGCTGCGTTCCAAAACCGGCAGCATCACCTTTATGGGAAAGGATATTTCTCATACAGATGCGTATAAGCTGGTTTCTGACGGGCTGGCTCATGTGCCGGAGGGCAGACATGTCTTTCTGCAAATGACCGTTCAGGAAAATCTGGAAATGGGTGCCTATACCAATCCCTCCTATACAAAAGAAGGCATTGCAGACGTATTTGAAAGATTTCCTCGCTTAAAGCACCGCAAAAATCAGATTGCAGGTACTCTTTCGGGAGGAGAACAGCAAATGCTGGCCATGGGTCGGGCATTGATGAGCAAGCCTAAGCTTTTGATGCTGGACGAACCCTCTATGGGACTTGCTCCCATTTTGGTACAGCAAATTTTTGATATTATCAAGGAATTGCACGCCTCCGGCACCACCATCCTGCTGGTTGAGCAAAATGCAGAAATGGCTCTGGAGGTTGCAAACAGGGCTTATGTTCTGGAATCCGGCCGAATTAAGCTGTCCGGTACAGGCGAAGAATTAGCCCAAAGCGATGAGATTAAAAAGGCCTACCTGGGAGGTTAACAAACAAGGGAGCAGAGACAAAACTTGCAGTCTCTGCTCCCTTTTCAAATACCGCTCTCCCCCAATGAAGGGGAAGGGCGGTATTTTGATGTGTTTTACTCCTGCTCAGCCTTCCATGCGTCATACTGAGTCTGAATTTCCTCCATCAGCTTTTGTTTTCCGGCCAGCTCCATTTTTCTGTCATATTCCGGCAAAATATTTTGGGGATCATCCAAACCGTAATCCAGGCTTTTCTTAAACTCAGTGTTCACCGCCGTGACCTGAGAGATTTCAGCCTCTACCGGAGATGGGTCAAAGGAAAAGCCGATATTCGGATCCCGCTTTGCCGCCTTGTTGGCCTTCTCCGTTTGTTCCCACACATCATCCTCATAGGAGGGCACCAGATAAGCCAGGAACTGATTTCCAACCAAGTATTCTGAAATATAATATCCTCCGCTGTCACGAATCATCCGATTTTCATCATTGGGATCCTTGGTATAATCCCGTCCTTCGATGCCGTAGCAAATCAGATTCAGCAGATATTTGTCAGTATGCATCAGTTCCAGCAGCTTCAGTGCCCGCACCGGGTGCTTTGAGGTTCTGCTGATTGCCGTCATGGTGGTTTGCACACCGCCTCTGCTCAAAAAGGGCTCATTAATAGTCACACAGGAAATATCATATCCATAGGAAATTTTCCATTTGCCTTCCACACCAGGCAGGTATCTTTGATAACCTGAAAAGATTTTTTCCGCCATCAGCAGCGAGGTGGTGTCTGTTAAGGTGGCAACATCAGAGGGGAAAAAGCCTCTGTTGTTCCAATCTCTCATCAGTGCCCATTTCTGTTCGTTGCCCTCCCGGTTGTCCGTTACCTTTCCCTGTTCGTCAATATACAAATCTGCCGCCACTGAGGTCATGTTCGTCCAATAAGGAAAGCAGGTGGAATCTTTTGTGATAATAAAATCCTTTGGTTCTCCGTCCCGTACGGTTTGATATAGATCTGTCAGCGTCTGATTGTCTGTGATCGAATCAAGGGAAACATTATATTTATCCAAATAGGAGGTTTGGAAGAAAATGCTGTCCTGATTGTACAGCACCTGATTCATGGGAACGGCATAAATCCGGCCGTTCACCCGGGTGGCATCCCAGATTTCATCGTCATAAAAATCTCTCATGCCGGGCACCTGATCCAACAGCTCTTCCAGATCCAGATATGCCCCGCTGATCACGTTTGGCTCGTATTTATTGGACCAGCTTGAGGTCCAGACCAGATCATACTCTTCCTGCGCCGCCATTACCATCTGCATTTTCTGATTGTAATCCCCGGGCTGGATGCAAACAAGATCCAGGGTCACGTTCAGCTTTTCATTCAGGTATTTGTTGGCCTCCTCCATTACCTCTGCAAAGCCGTTTGGCTCCTGTTTATTGATGTACCATTTCAGCGTTACATGCTCGCTGAGATCATCCTTCATTGACGCCGTTTCTTGTTTTTCACCGCAGGCGCTGAGGGAAGCCGCCATCAGCCCCGCCAAAAAAAGCGCCGTTATTTTTTTTAACATTTAAATACCGTCCTTTCTTTTTCATTTTTCATAATATTGGCCCGGCAAGAGGGTTTTTGCCCCTTGCCGGACACCTAAAAGGAGATGGAATAAGCTATTCTAGCCGATTCAGCCAATCCGCAACATCCACCATCAACGATTCATCGCTGATCACAATCAATCCTGCATCATCCCAGAACACCGTTTTCCCCAAGGCTTCCTCACAAATGGCCCGCAAAGGCAGCAGGGTTCTGTCATGGAGGGTCTGAGCCGGAACATCCAGCGTTACCTTCTTGTCCCCCACCTTCATTTCATGAGAGCCGATCACCAGAGTGGTCACCACTCCGTCCAGGGTAATGGTTACGGTTTGGGTTGCCTCCTCCCAGTCTACCTGAGCGCCGAAGCTTTCTGCAATAAAGCGCACAGGAACCAGCGTTCTGTCATTTTGCACGATCGGCTGCACCTCGCTGTTTTGAGGATCCACCGTTGTTTTGGTTCCGTTCACAAAGGCAAAAGCCGTTCCGATGGCCAGAACCACCTGATTGCTGTTTTTTTCCCTATAGTTGTCCTCAACGGTGTATTCCTTACGGCCGATTTCCTTAACCGGAATCTCCGTCCAATCCGTAATTTTTTTGGTAATATCGCTGTCGGGCAGAACAGTAAAGTCCTTATTTTTGTAATCCGCAAAGGAGGTAGTTTTGGTAATTTCAGTATTATTTTCTACCGTTCCATACCGAAGCGCATTGTCGGCAATGTTCATGGCAGGGGTTTTGTACAGCACATTATTCCGGATCACGTTATACTTAGGCAGCTCTGGATCATCCTCCAAAATATCCGCCAGATTGGGATATTTTGACCAAGCCTCGCTTTGATAGGGCACTGCCAGCAGATTATTTCTGATCTGACTGCCCTCCCCGCTTTCCGCCCAGGTGGTTCCCCGGGAATCCAACACAAAGGGCTTTTTGCATTCCAGCATCAGGTTATTCACAAAGGTGTTGTTTCGACCGCCTCCGAACAAAGCCACAGAATCGCATTTGTAAAAAATGTTGTTGTAAACCTCAGTAGAGGAATGCATATCGTCCAGATAGACCGCCTGCATTTCATAGGAGGTGGTCACCTCTGTCATTTCCAGATCGTGAAAATAGTTATAGCGGATCACGTTTCCCCGGGCGCTCCAGTCCCGTCCGATATAAATGGCACCGGAATCTGAGGTATCCTTACAAACATCGTAGATCTCGTTATACTCAATCACATGATCATTGCCGCTGTAGCCCACCGCCATGTGGGGCGTATCGTAAATTTCATTGTGGCGGATGGTGTTCCCCACGCCATAAACAATTACGCCGGGATTGTAGGTGGTTTTGATCTGTCCGAACCGGGCAATTTCGTTGTTTTCCACCACATTGTTACCGGGAGTTAAGGTGATCCGGTCGCCTCCGTCAATGGCAATCCCCTTGGCACCCAAATCATGCAGATAGGAATTTTGCACCTTACAATTAGATCCACCGGTAATCTCGATGCCGTTGCCGCTGACATTACTGATTTCACAGTCGTTAATCAGCAGACCCTCTACCTGGTCTCCCACAATACCCTTCCCAACGCTTTTGGTCATATGAATGCCTTGGATGGTCACATTCTTTGTGTTGCTCACATCAAAGAAGGGCTGATAAAAGGTGACAAATTCAACAGTAGAGGAAGGGTTCCAATCAGCCGGCGGGTACAAATACAGCATTCCTGTTTCCCGATCCAGGTACCATTCCTCCGGCTGATCAATTTCCTCCAGCAGGTTGTAAAAATAAAACCGTCTGTTTTCAAAAGCACCGAAGCCGGCGGGATATTTGGAGGTCACAATCCCCGTTTCGGGATCTACACTGGCGCCCATCCGGCCTTCCGCCCAATCATGCTTCCAGTAGCCGAATACCCAAATGTCATTTGCCTGCCCCCATTGTTTCAAATGGCTGTCAGAGCACTGAAACTTGAACACCATATCCTCTGTAATTTCATCCACAGTGGGCCAGCTTTTATCGTTATAATACAGGGAAAAGGCCTCATCTCCTTCCTGCAGTACCTTTCCGGTCAATAAATAACCGTCGTTGGGATAGCGGGACAGAGTCATGGATTTGTCGTTCACAAACAAAGCGGGAGCATTGGGGTTGGTGTCAAAGCCGTGGTCAAAAACGTATAGCTGACCGTACTCTGTGATTCCCAAAGAGGCCAGATCAGCGGCAAGCACCTTGGTCCGGGCTTTTTGATCCACCAAACGGGCAGCATCCTGCTGAGAAATTGCCTGAAAGGCGGAATAAGCTATGCTGGCTCCGCCTGTGAGGGTTGCCTTTTCCCCTGGATAGGAGCGAATCACCAGATCGTTTCTGGAAATTTCTACTGTTTGATCCACAGAATACTCTCCCTGACGGAGGTTGATCACCACCGTTCCATCCATCTGATTTGCCTTTTCTACCGCAGCAGAAACAGTTGCCAAGGGCGCGCTGACAGAACCGCTGTTGGTATCGGCTCCGTCGGGTGATACATATAAGAACTGAGCCTCCACCGGTACCGCCGCCCCTACTGTCAGGCATGCGCCTATCATACACATTGTCAGCAGCAAAGCGATTGTTTTTTTCATGTTGTCTCTCCTCCTCGTGATAAATTTTTATTTTTCATGCCCTGCCGTTTTTGGCGGCAGGGACAATGAAAAACCTCCTCAGAAAACACTGTGTTTCTTGTTCTCATTATAATAGATTGCTTTGTAAAAGTAAATGCTGAATATTGACAAAAAGAAACGCTATATTGATTTTTTGTGCCGAGGAGCATCCCAGACTCAAGCCTCCAGCATCCGCCTGATCAAGCTTATGGCCTGGGCACGAGTGCCGTTCTCCTTGGGAGCAAAAGTGTCCGCCGTCATGCCCGCAATCAATCCGGAGCTTACAGCCTGATCCACATACTCTGCCGCCCAATCCGCAATTTCTTCCCGGTCTGCAAACCGGTCAAGCTGCCCTTGGGAGGTTTCCTTGCCCCGGAACAAAAACGCCTTGACGATCACCACCGCCATTTCTTCCCGGGTGATCATATCGTTGGGACGGAACTGTCCGTCATAGCCCCGAAGCAGTCCTGCGTTGGCCGCGGCATTGACAGAGGCTTCATACCAGGCGCCCTTCTCCACATCAGTAAACCCTGCAGCTTCACCGCCCGTGATATGCAGCGCTCTGACGATGAAAGCGGAAAATTCTGCTCTGGTAACCGGCCGCTCCGGTTCAAACAGGGTGTCTGTCACACCAAACACAATCCCTTTGTCCGCCATGGCAGTCACGTCTGCCTCCGCCCAATGACCCGCCATATCAGAAAATCTGCTAGCCGCCGGAGTACTGGTGGTGCCGTTGTTTCTGTTGCCGATGCTACCCGTAATCCCGCCGTACGATCCTCCCTGAGATATGCCGGGCGTTACCGGCAAGACAGGGGTGGAACTGGGGCTGGAAGAAACACTCCCATTCGCACTGAGTTCAAATATTTTGATTGCTTTTTCAAGGGTTGCAATCGCCTGATCCACTTCCTGCTGGCTGGATGCATTGGCAATTGCCTGCTCTGCCTTTGTAATGGCATTTTGTAAAGCGGTTACCGAAGACTGAGGATAGGTTCCCGCCTCGGTACCGACAACCGCCTCAGCGGCCTTCTTTTTGGCGTTTTCCAGCACCTGATCTGCCGAGGTCATATCAAAGGAAACGGAAACCGGTTCTGACCATGTCTCCTCCCCAACCCGTCCGTTTTCATCCACAGGAGTGACGGAGTAAACAATGGTTTCTCCGACCAGAGCGGAGGAAACGTCCAGTTTTAAGCCCCGGCCGAGCTCTGTTTTAACGTCCTTGCTGCTCACGGCATACCAGCAGATCTCGCTGTTTCCCTGTTTGTCACCGTCCTGATCCTCAAACTGATACTGAGCTGTCAGGGTGCCGCCCTCCCTGGGCTCTCCCCCAATCTGTACATTGCTCACAGTCGGCGCATATCCGCCTGGGATTTTTGTGATGCCGTTTGTTTCATAGGCAGTAATGCCGATGGACTCTGTATCAATATTCTGAAAATCCGGAATTTTTTCTCTGACTGCCGCCAACCCCTCCGGAGTTAATGCAAAATCCTTGCCGTATTCCACAAACATGGAGTTTCCGGAAGGAAGAAGATCCGTTGCAGCAATGTAGGAATTGGTTTCTGTTCCTGCCGCATCTGCATAAAGTCCCTGGTCGGGATTTGCCGATTTGATGATTACATTATCAATCATTTTATTGGTTGCCGGATCGTAATTCTGATTGGCGATCTCGGTCAGCTTGGCGTAATCATCCGCGTTGCTCGGATCAAGATCCTTGATTTTCTCATATTGAGCCAGATCAATGGAATTCAGATAAGCCTCCCATTGGGTTCCCGCATAATACTGCTGATGCGCCTCGGTCAAAAGCTGTCCCTTTCCAACATAATACTTCCACCAATTGTTTGAAATCGTAGGCTCTTTGTCTCGCAGTGCCAGCCACCAGCGGATCCCCCAATTCTGGAATTGAACGGCATAAGGGTTATCCACAAAAATATTGTTCTTTACCAAGCTGTACTGTCCGCCGTAGGTTTTGACGGCGAAATTCTTTTTGTCCCCTGTTCCGTTGGGATAGGTTCCCTGGTAAAAGATATTTCCTTCAATTTTGGGGCCGATTGCGCCGTCGTCCCAAAAGACGGACTGCTGCCAGCCGTTTGCAAAGGCAGAGCCGTTATGGTGAAAATAATTATTCGTGATTTCATAGCCTATACTGATGGGTGTTCTGCCCCAATAAATAGCCGCCATATCCCCTCCCCACATGACACCGTGGTGAATTTCGTTGCCGGTGACGATATGGTTTTTACCGCTCAGACGAATCAGAGCATGGGCACCGTTGCAAATCTCGTTATTCTTTAGGGTGATCCCGCAGCCGGACACAATGATTGCCGCCGCATAGGCTTTTCTGAGGGTATAGGTGGAATCAAACAAATTATTCTCCAAAACGGTATCAGTGCTTTCCAGTGAATTCACATCCCCGCCGCTTACCGTCATTCCGCCTGCCGCACCACTGTAAACAAAATTGTTGCGGAACACATTCTTGCTGCCGTCAAGAAAGCTGCGCTTGGTAAAGTATTTGAACTGACAGCCGTCAATCACAAACTGATCCGCCGAAACATCGAACATGCTGTTTCGCACATATTCAAAATCAATGTCTTTGATCGTCACATTTTTTGCACCTTTTGAAACCAAAAATGCTTTTTGCGACACCGGGACAATTACCTCTGCATCCTCCATATCAAGGAAGGGATAAAAATATACCATCTTATTTTTACGGTCAATATAGCTTTCCCCGGGCACATCGATTTCTTCAATCAGGTTTTTGAAGTAAAAGCTTGTGCCTGCCTTGGGAAGATATAACTGATGGGGATTTTTCAGCGTTACCTGACGGGAAGACCGATTCAGCGCCCCGATTTGGTATTCGGAATAGGTCCAATAGTGACTGGGATGCCCTTCATAGAACAGATCCTCCAGTGCCTCATCGGACCACTTGGCAATCCGGTTTGTTTGATCCGTAAAGGTAAATACAGAAATTCCATCTGCATCAGTTTCTGCCTTGGCGATGGTCAGCTCGCTTTCTCCCTGATTGGGCCATCTTGCCTGAGTCAGCGCAGTGCCGTTGATGTAAACCTGCACCTGAGAAGCAAACAGATCGTTGGCTGTCTGGTCAGCCTCGTTCACATGGCTGTACTCAGGAAGAGCAGGAATTTCATCATAAAAATCAGAAAGATCGATCTGCATCAGCTGCTCTGCGGCAGATTTGTCAATCACCCTGTCCAAAATTTTCTGATCGGTAACCTTGGTAATTTTTTGAGCAGGAACTCTTCTTCCGCCGGTAAAAACAGCCTTTTCACCGGGATAAGAGGCATAGGTAATGTGACAGTCGGCAGTGCCTGAATCTGAGCCGTCCAGCACAAAGGTATCATCCCGCAGGTATTCGCCGCCTCTGAAATAGACGATCACATCCTGCGTAAGCCCCCGTTCCTTCAAGGCGCGGATGGCGTCTCTCGCCTGCTCCGGCTGAGCAAAAGGGTTGTGGAAGGAACCCGTTCCATCCGTTTTTCCGTCTGGCGCAACATAAAACACAATCGTATCCTGGGTGATTTTTAAGGGCGCCGAATATTTCATTTCTCCGGCAGCCCCGTCCGAATCCTTCGGCACAATCGCCACCCGGATAAATCCGGTCAATCCCATTGGAGCAAACACAGGAGACGTATTGATAGAAAGGGTTTCCCAGCTGTCTGTTCCGTTTTGGGAAAGCTGCCATTCAAAAAGGGATTCTCCCTCTTCCTTTCCGCCCTCTGATTGGAGATACTCATAGGCAGCCGTGATTTCTCCGTTGCTTTCGCTCAAGGAAATTTCACCAACAGAGGGAAGAGGCCGGGCAGACAAAATCAGCTTGCCTTCTGAATGGATGGTTCCCTCCGGCTCACTGCTCCCCTTCCGGAACCACTGCAAGATAACCCGGAGGTACTTTCCCTGTGATTCCGCAGGAATATGGCAGGTTACAGAGGTATCCGGCAGGTCTGTCCAGGTCTGATTGTCATCAGACATCTGCCATACATACGTCATTTGTTCCACCAGTCCGTCAATATCCGTATACTCGCAGACGGCCGAAACATCAGCCCCCTCCATAGGAGCGCTACCTAAAGAAACAGAGTAAAATTCCGGCTCTTGTTTGGGACGAACCCGTTCTATTTTGAGGGAATCAATCAAAAATTCGTTTCCAGCCCCCGCAAAAAAGAGGAAAAGCTTATCGGTCGGAATGGTGATGGAATCCACTGCGGCACCGGCCGTATCCTGCAATCCGTAGACAGAAAATTCATAGGAAACGTCTGTCCAGTCCTCAGACCCGTTTTTTGCTCCTCCTCGGTACTCGGCGGCATTATCATAAAGGGATGCGGTGTATGCCCCGTTTTCGGCAAGCTGCCACTTGCCGACTGCGGTAACCTCAAGCCCCAGATAATACGAGGCGTTGCCCGCCATTTTTGTTCGGTAACTGACCCGATATTTTGTGTTCTCAGAAAGGGTAACATCCCCGCCCGTATATGCCATTCTGGCATATTGACTGTACCCGGAGACCCGCAAGGCACCCTCCTCTACAGTCATAACAGCGTCCGCATTTTTATTGTCCACAAATTTCCAGTGTTCCAGAGAGCCTTGCGTATCAAAGGAATCCTCAAAGATCGTTTGATAAACAGAGTTTTCTGCGGCTTGACCTTCCAAAACCGGTGTAATGCAAAACAGAATCATGACTGCCGCAAGAAATAAACTGATTTTTTTCATTCGTTGCCCTCCTTTTCAGATACCGTAACAGGGCTCCAGTCTTCTGTGACCACTTCGCCGTTGATCACTGCATATGCCCTGGTCTGGTAGGAACCGGCCTGTAATCCAGCCCCAAAGGCTCTGATCCCGAACTTGTTATTTTCTTCCGAAAGCTCAGTCATTCCCTTTAAGGGCAGAACATTGGCATCGTCCCCTGTTTTTTTCAGCTCAATCCCGAACTCTGAAACAGTCTTTCCCTGTGCGGAAACCGCGGAATAGACAAGGATGCTGTTTTCGTTCTGATAGGTGTCGGTCATGATACTTCCCGTTGTGACAGAAGGAGCAGGAGCCGCCTCAAACACAGCGGTTACAACACTGTTGCAGTCAAAGGTCAGCTCAACGCTTTCCGACGCAGATACAGCATAGTCTGTGTCTTGTCCGTTTTGATCGGTCACAACAATTTTTTGCAACACATATCCCTCTTTGGGGCAGGCAGACACCGTAGCCTTTGCCGCAGTGATTCTGGCACCATCTGCAGCCGCAGCACCGTTAACCGACACATCACCCATCGTGCTGTCATACGACACGCCCACATTCCCCACAAATTCTTCTATCTTAATAGAATCGATACAGAAGGTGGTGTCCGCATGAGGCAAATTGAAAAACAGCTTGTTGGCGGGGATTTTGATGGAATCCACCGAATTTCCTGACGCATCCTGCATATCATACAAATTGACTGCGTAAGAAACATCCGACCAGTCATCGGTAATAGCACCATTAAGCAAATTTCTGGAACTCCCTCTGAAATCTGCGCCATTGTCGTAAATGAGGTTGTAAAAGCTGCCATTCAAGGTATACTGCCATTTGGGTCCGCCTGTTTCAAGCCCCATAAAATATGCTTTGTCATAGGTGATCTTAGTTCTGTAGGAAACACGGTATACCGCATTGTTTACAAATGAGAGATTGCTTCCTGTATAGGCCAGGCGGCCGGCAGAGCCCACATACTGCAGCACACCGTCCTGGACGGTGGAGGTTCCTCCAGTAACAGTCCACATAGAGCCATCCTCAAAGGTATCCTCAAAAACAGTATTCACCATCACATTGCCCTGCTGCACAAAAGGAATTTTCTCAATTTTAAACTCTTTTAGATAGTAGTCGGTTACCGTGTTCAGCTGGAAGTAAAATTTACCGGCGGGAATTGTAATTTCATCCATGGAAACACCCTTCCCGTCCTTGATGTCATAAACGGTAAAATCATAAGAAACCGCTACCCAGTCTGTACTTCCGTTTGCTCCGCCTCCCCGATAGGTATTATCATAAAGAGCGGAGGAACCTGCCCCGTTGGGAGAAAGCTTCCAGCTTGAGTTTCCGCCTGTTTCGTTCAATTGCAGTCCCAAAAAATAGCTTCCGTTACCGGGAGATTTGATTTTGTATGAAATCCGGTATTTTGCACCCTTGGAAAATACAATATCAGCACCGTTATAAGAAATTCTTTTGGCTCCTGCGGTTGCAGAAATTTTCGCTGCATTCTCGGTAGAGTCATAAACCGCAGTCACACCGTCCTGACAGGTCCAGTTTGCTAAAGCCGCCTCGCTTTGGAAGCTCTCTTCAAACACAACCGATTCATTTGCAGCAAAAACACTTGCTGCTCCAAGAACAAAAACAAACAAAGCCACCAGCATCGTAACCAACAAAACATTTTTCTTCATTACATTCACTCCTTTTCTTTTCTTACCGGTTCAAATTCCTGTTTTTGACCTCCCTAAGTCTGCCGTAAAGTATAAAAATCCATATTCCTCCCTCCTCTCGTTTAATAGATATTGCTGAGTTCCGGATTTTCCGCAAAATGCTTTAACATAACAATGGGCTCTGTGCTCGACGTGTTGGTAATCACAATTCCCTCTTTGGCTGCTTTTTCCGTTACAAAAAATTCATCCAAGGTAAGCTCTCCGTAACGGATCAGGGTAGGTGTTTCCATCTCCCATGTGCCAAACTTTCCTCTGCCCTGGATCATAATCAGGCCATATGCCGCCTCGTCCTTCACTGTCACCGTTTTTCCGGGATAAACAGTAAGACGCTTTGCACTGACCTCTTTGCACTTATAGCAAATCCACTCCTCGGTATGAGCGTCGTCTGAGGTGATCACAACAGGCTTCATGAATCTGTTTTTGCTGAAATCAGGATCCACATTTTTATCCCAATCGATCACATCCACCAGATAATCAAAATTCCCCTTTTCCTCCTCAGGGCAGTTTTTCCACAAAAGCTCCTCTGAAACACAATGCCCGCCATGAAGAACAGACTGATACATAGCATACACGTCGCTTGCAAACTGGGGCTCATAGGTGCATAGGCTGGCAGGAGCATGAAGCACGCCGGGAGGTACATCCCAGCCGGTGTCTAAAGTGATTTTATAGCTCTGGGAAAGATCCAGCAAATGATTGTCACCCTTGGTAAAATTCATCAGACATTCCTTTACCTGATCCTTTGTGGTTTCGGGACGAAGTCCGAAAAAGGTATAGCCGAATTCTCCCTCATAGTTGTTGCACTGGGAAGGGAAGAAATACATTTCCGGCTTTCCTGCCTCTCCCACCCTTGCGGCATGCTCGCTGCGATGATGGATGTGATGAGGCAGAGGCCCCAGATTGTCAAAAAATTTAGAAAACATAGGCCATTTGTGATATTTGTCCCAAAGAGCCTGCCCAATGATTTTCCCTTGCAGTTCCTCCACTGCGTCACGCAGGAGCAACCGCTCCTGTCCGTCCCGGGAGACGATATAGCTCAGCCCCTCATCCTCAGGGGTTCCGGGGCCGTTATCCGCAGGGGTGGTGGAGGAAAACCACCGCTCATCAATGCCTCCCCGCTCCTGCCCCAGCACATAATAATCCTCCGGATGCAGCTTGATCCGCTTGGCAGGCCTGCAAAAGGCTCTGGGAACCCAGGTGGGCGCCAAGCGAAACACTCCGCCGCCTTCCTCCAGTAATTTATTTGCCATTGACATTGTTCCTCTCTCCTTTCAAAATTGAATTCGGTACATATCAAAAATGTCAAGATTTTCAGATGAAAAGGTAACCTCACTGTTTTCATATGTAAATGCAACCTGCTGATCCTTGGCCAAACGCTCAATACCAGAGGGTCTGCGATTCGTTTTGAGATGGATGGAAAAGCCTTCGGTTTTTCGCGCCTGATCCTCCTCTGTCAGCAAAACCGTACTGCACAGATACTCCTTCCCATTGCGGAAGGTGACAATTTCAACATCCTTGGGTGCATCAGACCGCAGAGTGGGTTCCAGCCCCAGAACATTCGTAAGCAGATTGAAAAAGATGTTTCTGTAATCGTAAAACTGAGCATCCTCAAGGGGCAGAGCCGACCAGAGCACCTTTCCTTTTCCGTATGAGCAGCACAGCATTGCAGGAAGCTCTGTTTTGATCCCCGGAGGATTGGAATGAATGGAGGCAAATTGAGGGGTATCCTGCCGGGTATAGGGCAGGGTGATCGTTGCAAGCACAGTCGCCTCCTTCTCCCATGTCACAACGGGTGCGGATGCGTCAAAATGCATGGGATAACGGCTGTTAAAATAGCCAAAAAGAAACTCGTAATCCTTTTGCGGCGCAAGATAGACCACCTGCTCCGGGGTGGTTCCGCTCACCTCCGCTCCGAAAAACTCCTTCAAAAGCCCCCGGCAGTTTCCTCCGCTGAGATAAAGCTTTCCTCCCTCCCGCACATAATTGATGAGTCTGTCATAATCCTCCCGATCCTCATCCGTCAAATAGGGAGCCACAATCACCTGATAGGAATCTAAGGGATGGAAAGTTCCTGTGACCCCGCAGGGAATATTGTGATAAATCATGGTTTTGACAACATTGACAGCGCTGTTGTGATTGAGATAGTCTTCTCCCTGGGGATTAAACTTGCTTTTTAGGCTGTAATAAATCCCCACATCCTCCAGCATATCTCCCTTCAAATACCGTTCATAGGGAATTTCCCGTTCAAACACCTTTCCGATTTTGTCATACACCCGGCTGTCCATCGTCCCGATCGGATCAATGGCGTCAATCACCAAAGTTGCGCCGTGATGGGCGCAGGTCAGAAATGCAGAGCTTGCCATTTCGTCCTCTGATTTGGTAACGGTATGGAAGGATAAAGAAGGCGTGCAGCGTGAAAACATATATTCGAAGGGCTGATGCTTGGTTACGTTGTGATACAGCTTGCAGATAAAGGACTGGGCATAAATGCCGCCGTAAAGATCTCCGCCTGCATAATCAGATTGACTCAAAACCTCCTCCGCCAAGGCCTTGGTGCCGTCCGGCAGACCCGCATAGGCCACATTGTGCTGCACGCTTGCCCGGGGCACATGCTTTCTCACCTCATCCGCTGCAAACCCGGCAAATTCCCCCATCCATTCCCGGCGCTTTTTCATATGAAGCAGCCAGCGCTCGTCCTGCCAGTCTATCACGGTGGGGAGCTCTCCTCCCACCTCGTTCTGCCAGCGCTTTTTGCAGCTGTCACAATAGCAGGGATGGGGCCAAAACAGCATATCGAAAAACATTCCGTCAAAGGTAAAATAATCACAAATTTCTTTGATCTGGCGGGCAGTAAAGTCACGGTATTCCGGATTGTTAGGGCAGCAAAGACCATACCTGTAGCTATGATTTCCCCCGGCACATTCCAGAGAATTTTTTTGATTTTCCTCCAAAAGAGACACTCCCTCCTGGTTGACCATCCGCCACCGGGGATGGGTATCGTGCGCCCAGTTGTTATAAATCAGGCTGTAGTAGCCCGTCACATAAATCCCATTATCCTTGCACAGCTCGGCCAGCCTTTGAACAGCATTTTCTTTTCCCCGAAAACCCTTATGCATTTTACCGGAGACTGTGGGATAATGGCACAGCCCCACATGGGATTGAAAATACAACATAGCATTTTGAATTTTTGCACGTTTTAAATTGTCCAGATAATTTTCCGGGGAAAACTCAGACAGAAACCGGTCATCCCAATCGTCTATATGCATATCGCACAAATGTCTACGAAACACATTTTCATACCACATTACAAAATTCCTCCGTTAAACTAGTTCGCTCAAATGATTTGACACAATGATTTTATCATAAAATAATGCATCCTAAAATGGACATTAGCATTAAAAAATAGCACTTTTGGTTTTTCTTTATTCACTTACAGACCGGATTGGGAACAATCAATTGATTTTATTCAGAAAATAAGATATAATAAAGACAGTGTTCGGAAGTAATCGGCAAAAGGGAGATGAAAGCCATGCTGGAAATTGTGGCAAACGAATTGAAATATGCCACCACAGATTTTTACAACATTACAGGAATCGAAATTGTGCTATACGATGAAAACAGAACCTGGATCTATTCCTACCCGGAAGCCATCAGCAGCTTCTGCGGCCAGGTCAGAACCAGTCCTGTTCTGGCTAAAAAATGCCTTGAATGCGACCATATGGGCTTTGACATCTGTGATAAAACAAAAAAGCCCTATCTTTACCATTGCCATATGAATTTATTAGAAGCCATCGCCCCTATCATTGAAAACGGCATCATCATCGGCTATATGATGCTCGGGCAAATTCTTTCCAAAAACGGCGTAGAGGCAGCAAAAGAAAAAGCCCTGCAAGCCTGCAATCAATATAAGCTGGATCGGGAGAAGCTTCTTTCAGAGCTGGAAAAAATCAAAGTGGTAGACGACAGCTTTATCAATTCTGCCGTCAGTATGATGAGCATGTGCGCCTGCTATCTCTACTACAACCGTATCATCGAAAACAAAAGCGATGTATTGTCCTACCAAATCAAAGCCTATATCGAAATGCATTTACATGAGGATCTGACCATCCAAAAGCTGTGCGATACTTTTTTCATCTCAAAAAGCAAGCTTTATCAAATTTCGCAAAAAAGCTTTGGCATGGGGATTTCGGATTACATTCGTTATCTCCGTCTGAACAAAGCAAAGCTGCTGCTAAAAAAAAAGGAAAAGAGCATCAGCGATATTGCCTATTCCGTCGGCTTTCAGGACGCGAACTATTTCACGCGCATCTTTAAAAAATATGAACACATGACCCCCAAGGATTACAAAGCAAAAGTCCATGAATAAAAACCTTGCTCTTAAAAAAATTGAATAGAATGGAGAATGAACATGATCACACACGAAGAAGGAAAAATTCTGATTGCTGCCCACAGAGGAGTGTCCGGAGCGAATATTCCCTGCAACACAAAAACAGCCTTTCAAATTGCCCTCTGTCAGGGAGCTGATATTCTGGAGCTGGATGTTGCAAAAAGCCTGGATGGGCAGCTATTTGTCTTTCATCCCGGCATGGAAAAGCCTCACCTGGGAATTGACTGCTACCTGAAGGATCTGCCTGCCAAAGAGATCAAAAAGCTGCGGTACTGCAATCAGGACAACACCCCAACCCAATACGGCGTTGTGCCATTAGATGAAATGTTTGCATTTTTAAAAAACAAGGCCTATATCAATGTGGACAAATATTGGATGTACATGGAGGAAATTACCCATTGCATCAGAAAATGCGGCGTGGAGGAGCAAGTGATTGTGAAAATTGAAAACAGCCGCGAACAGGCGGATCTGCTGGAAAAAGTTGCGCCGGATCTGGCAGTGATGCCGGTACTTAGGGAGAAGGATGATTTTACCGATTACGCTCTTGAAAAAAAGATTCGTTATATCGGCGCAGAGGTTCTTTTTTCAAAGGATGATGACCCCATCGTATCTGACGAATATATTGAAACAATGCATCAAAAGCACCTGATGGTGTATGGCAATGCCATTGTGTATGACTATCGGGCCAATATTTCCGCCGGCCATACTGACGATCTTGCTCTTTCCGGCAATCCGGAGCAAGGATGGGGCTGGTTTGTAAAAAAGAAATTTGACGTTATCCAAACTGATTGGAGCATCATGCTGAAACAGTATCTGAACAGCATAAAATAAAAGAACGAAAAAACGTCAAGGCCTGCATCTGAACCGATGACCTTGACGTTTTTTCATGATTTATGATTCCTGCTCCTTACCAAAGCAAGCCGGATCACCGCCCTCGTCCAACCAGGTCATCACCTGCCCCAGCCCGGCATGGATCACAACATCAGCCCGGGAATCATAAGGCGTTTCCGTTCGATTGATCAAAACCAGCCGGCTGCCTTGAAAATACCGGAGCAGCCCGGCAGCAGGATATACTGCCAAGGAGGTACCTCCCACAATCAGCACATCCGCCCGGGAAATCTCCCGCACTGCGCCCGTCAAAACAGCATCCTCCAAGCCCTCTCCGTACAGCACCACATCCGGCCGTATCATTCCGCCGCAGCTGCATCTGGGAATTCCCTGTCCCTTTTCTACCGCCTCAAGTCCGTATTTTTTTCCGCAGGAAACACAAAAATTACGCTCAATGCTCCCATGCAGCTCAAACACCCTCCGGCTCCCTGCCAGGCTGTGCAGCCCATCAATATTCTGGGTTACCACTGCCTTTAAAAAGCCTTCCTGTTCCCATTTCGCTAAAATTTTGTGGGTCGCATTGGGCAAAATTCCCTGATAAATCAGCTTATCCCGGTAAAACCGATAAAATTCCTCCGGATGCTGCTGTAAAAAATCATGAGACAGAATGGTTTCCGGCGGGAAATCATAGGTTTGATGATACAGCCCGTCCGTACTGCGAAAATCCGGAATCCCGCTTTCGGTAGACACCCCCGCTCCACCGAAAAAAACCACATTACCCACAGATCGAATCCAGTTGTTTGAACACATTTTCCTTCATCCCTTCCGCACAAAACGCCCTGCACCCCTATCAAAAGGGCGCAAGGCGTTTTCTATTTATTTTCCAGAAAATCCTTTAGCTTTTCAAAAAAGTTCTTGCTTCGTTTATAGCTTCCGCCGTCCTCCTGATCAAACTGACGCAAAAGCTCCTTTTGCCGCTGAGACAGGTTCTTGGGGATTTCCACAATCACCTTCACCCGCTGATCTCCCCGGCCTCCTCCCCGCAAAGCGGGAATTCCTTTATTTTTTAGGCGGAACACCGTATCGGTCTGGGTTCCTTCCGGGATGTGATACCTGATTTTCCCGTCAATGGTAGGCACCTCAATATCGCAGCCCAAGGCCGCCTGCACAAAGGTAATGGGCACCTCGCACAGCACATCATTGCCCTGCCTGGTAAACAGATCATGCTTTTTGATTCTGACGCTGATCAGCAAATCGCCTGCAGGGCCGCCCCGGGAGCCCTTGTCCCCTTCTCCCCGCATGGAGATAGTCTGCCCGTCGTCAATTCCGGCAGGAATATCCACCTTGATCGTCCGGCGGCGCCTCACCTTTCCCTGGCCGTTACAAACTGTACAAGGATCTGTCACAACCTTCCCTTCCCCTCGGCATGCGTCGCACACCCGAGTGGTAACAAAGCTGCCCAAGGGGGTTCTTTGGGTGGTTTTCACCTGTCCCGTTCCGTGACACACAGAACAGGTCTGGGGCGCTGTCCCTTTTTTGGCACCCGTTCCCTGGCAGGTCTCGCAATCCTCCACCCTTAAAATTACAATTTCCTTGGTCACACCAAAGGCCGCCTCGGTAAAGGTCAGCTCAACGCTTTGGTGAATGTCGCCGCCCTTTCGGGGACCGTTGCGGCGATTTCCTCCTCCGCCGAAGCCGCCGCCGAAAAAGCTTTCAAAAATATCCCCCATGTCAAATCCGCCGAAGCCGCCTGCTCCGCCTCCGCCGCCAAAGCCTGCGTTGGGGTCAACCCCCGCATGGCCGAACTGATCATAGGCCTGCTTTTTTTGGGGGTCGCTCAGCACCTCATAGGCTTCATTGACCTCTTTAAACTTTTCTTCTGCTTCGGGATTATCTTTATTCACATCAGGATGGTACTTTTTCGCCATCTGACGGTACGCCTTTTTGATCTGATCCGCTCCGGCACCCTTTTCAATTCCTAATACCTCATAATAGTCCCTTTTTTCAGCCATAAAAATCTCCATTCCGTCGCCCTGCACCGGCGCTCATGTAACATTTCTTTTTCTCAAAGCCTTAAAAATACCGAGGCTTTTCCGCCCTTTCAAAATTTTGCAGCGCCAAACCCGATTTCGCTGCTACATCACAGCAAAATCAGGTGTGCGGGAAACTCTGTTTCCCGAAGCGCCGGCGAAAAAACGCCGGCGCCCCTATGATTATTGCTTATTTCCGTCCTCGTCAACAACCTCGTAATCCGTGTCCACCACATTGTCGCCTGCCTGCTGGGTCTGCTGTCCCTGTGCCTGCTGCTGTGCAGCTGCCTGCTGATACAGCTTGGTGGAAATTTCAGAAAATTTATTTGTCAGTGCTTCTGTTCCTGCCTTGATCGCTTCAAAGTCAGTGCCGGCTGTTTTTTCCTTCAAATCCTTAATCATTCCTTCCAGCTCGGACTTTTCAGCCT
>JAXEOR010000083.1:0-13333 GCA_034117945.1 Clostridia bacterium
ACAAATCGGTGCCTCTTATCCTCATGTTTGCAAAACCGATGTTTATGACTGCGAAAAAGCCGCCTGGTGGACCAACGGGTTTTGGCCGGGGATTCTTTGGCTAGCCTATCGGGAAACCAAGGAGGAAGGGTATGCCCGGTACGCTAAGGAAATTGAAGAGATGCTGGATCAGCCCTTGGAGGAGTATTTTGAGCTTCACCATGATGTGGGCTTTATGTGGTTGCTGTCTGCGGTAGCCCAGTATAATATCACAGGAAATGAGCAGTCGAAAAAACGGGGACTGAAGGCGGCGGCCTTTCTTGCCTCCCGGTTCAATCCCAAGGGCGGGTTTATCCGCGCCTGGAACGCTGCCGACCGGCAGGATCCGCCGGTAGCGGGATGGGCGATTATTGACTGCATGATGAATATTCCCCTGCTGTTTTGGGCCTCGGAAATGACGGGAGATCCCAGATACCGGAATATTGCCTGCGCTCATGCGGATACGGTGCTGAAGGAGTTTATCCGGAAGGATGGATCCTCTCATCATATTGTTTGCTTTGATCCGGAAACGGGAAAGCGGATCTGCGCCCTGGGGGGACAGGGGTACAGTCCTGATTCCGCCTGGTCACGGGGCTGTGCCTGGGCCATTTACGGAATGGCAATGGCCTACAGCTATACCGGCCGGGAGAAATATTTGAAATCGGCGAAAAAATCGGCCGCCTATTTTATGAATGCTATGGGAGATCAGCCCGTTCCTTATTGGGATTTTTGCGCTCCCGTTACGGCCAATACGCCGTGGGATTCCTCCGCTGCCGGGATTGCCGCCTGCGGAATGCTGGAAATTGCAAAGCACTCCCGCTCCAGATTTTATGAAAAATCTGCGGAAAAGCTGCTGCGGGGGCTGCATGATCATTGTTTTTCCGCCGATCCGGGCTATCAGGGCATGATTTTGCATGCTACCGGCAACAATGAACGAAATCACAACGTGGATGTTTCTTTGATCTACGGAGATTATTATTACATGGAAGGTCTGCTTCGCCTAAAGGGAAGAGACCGGCTGTTTTAAATCAAATTACATAAGGGAGCGAATGATATGGCGGCAAAGTATCGGAATGTTATGCTCAAGCTGAGCGGAGAGGCGCTGGCAGGCGCAGGAAAAACAGGGCTGGATTTTGACATTTTAAATCGCATTGCCCTGCAGATCAAAGAGGTGGTCAGCCTTGGCACGAAGGTGTCTATCGTGGTGGGAGGCGGAAACTTCTGGCGGGGCAGAAGCGGAGGTCAGATGGATCGGACAAGGGCGGATCATATGGGCATGCTGGCAACGGTGATTAACGCTCTGGCTATGGCGGATTCCTTGGAGGCCAACGGTGTTCCCACCCGGGTGCAGACGGGCATTGAAATGCGCCAGATCGCCGAGCCCTATATCAGAGGCAAGGCGGTGCGGCATCTGGAAAAGGGGCGGGTTGTTATTTTTGCCTGCGGCACGGGAAATCCCTATTTTACCACAGATACGGCGGCGGCTCTTCGGGCGGCTGAAATGGGGGTTGAGGTGATTTTGCTGGCGAAAAATGTGGACGGTGTGTATGACAGCGACCCCAATCAAAACCCCAATGCAAAGAAATATGACCATATCTCCTTTATGGAGGTGCTGAATCAGGATTTGGGCGTGATGGATCTGACCGCCGCCACCCTTTGCAAGGATAATCATATTCCCCTGCTGGTGTTTGGTCTGGATCAGCCTGAAAATATTGTAAAAGCAGTTTCCGGCGAAAAAATCGGAACGATTGTGGATTAAGGAGGAAAATGGGATGAAAGGCAATTATGAAGTGTATGAAACCAAAATGAAAAAAAGCATTGGGGCACTGAAGGATACCCTTGCTACAGTCAGAGTGGGAAAGGCCAGCGCAGCTGTGCTGGATCGGGTCACGGTGGAGTATTACGGAACCCAAACCCCCGTTGCTCAGGTGGGAACAATTTCCTCGCCCGATCCCAAAACGCTGATGATTCAGCCCTGGGACGCCAGTATTTTAAAGGAAATTGAAAAGGCCATCTTAAAATCGGAGCTGGGCTTAACCCCCAATAACGACGGCAAGGTGATCCGCTTGAATTTCCCTCCCCTGACAGAGGAGCGCAGAAAAGAGTTGGTCAAGCAGGTGCATAAGTATGCTGAGGAGGGCAAGGTTGCCATTCGCTCCATCAGAAGGGACGCTATGGAGGCCTTCAAGGCGCAGAAAAAGAACAGCGAAATTACGGAGGATGATCTGAAAGGCGCCGAAAAGGATGTGCAGGAACTGACAGATCGGTACATCAAGGAAATTGATCAAATTGCAGCCAGCAAAGAAAAGGAAATTTTAGAGGTATAAAAGGCATTGTGCTTTCCCCGCTCTCTTTTTTATAGGGAGCGGGGCTGTTTTTTTATACAAATTGTGATGTGCTTTTTTGTGCAACAATAACACTTTTCATCTGTAAAAAGCTGTGATATAATGAAGGTGCAGAAATATGTCTTGTTTGGCAGCGTAAAGAAAACATCCGGATAGGGCGCCGACGAGCGTTGATTTTGGAGAGAAAGGCAGGTGCTTGGCAAAGGTTTTTTATATGCAGCCAAAATGTTTTTTTGATACGGTACATAGATTCTATTTTGCCGTATCTTTTGCTATAATGAACACAAAAGCAAGTCCGACTTCCGGGGAATCACAATCATATGGAAAGGAAGAGAAAAGGATGAAAAAATTTTGGAAGATCACAGCGGTTGTGCTGTGCATGGGATTGATGCTGTCCTTGTGCGCCTGCGGCGGAAAGAGCGGTCAGGGCGGAGACAGCCAGAAAACAGTGAATCTGGTTTGGTATCTGCGTTCTACCGAGCCTAATGGCTTTGCAGAGGTGCAGCAGGCAATCAATGAATACACCACAGAAAAATTGGGTGCTACCGTGGAAATTCGCTTTATTCAGCCCGGTGACTGGAAGGAAAAAGTGAACATGATGATGGCGGCAAAGGAAGAATTTGACCTGATTTATACCGGTGACTGGGCAGCCAGCTTTTCCGCTCAGGTCAATATGGGAGGCCTGATGCCGCTGAATGATTTGCTGGAGGAAACCCCCACCTTGCAGGGCATGTTTTCCGAAGGTATTTGGGACGCCACCAGCTTTGACGGCAAGATTTACGGTGTGCCCAACACCCAGGTGCTGTATGATCAGGCCGGTCTGTGGTTTAAAAAGGACATTGTTGAGAAATACGGCTTTGATTTAAGTGCCGTTTCCTCTCTGGAGGATCTGACACCCATGTTTGAAACAGTCAAGGCAGGCGAAGCTGCTGACTTCATTCCCGCCAGAAGGGGAATAGTTGGCCAGTTTGACACTCAGTATGGTACGGTTGAGGGCTTTCCTATCATCGACGGTAAGGTGACAGACCGCATCGAAGAAAGACTGCCTCAGTATATCATTATGCGGGATTGGTACGAAAAGGGCTTTTTCCCGGCTGATGTTGCTACCATGACAGACGATACCGCCATTATTAACGGAGGGAAGGTATTTTCCTGCTATAACCGTTATCTGCCCGGCGTTGCCAGCAAGTTTAATTTGACTCACAGCTATGAGGTAGAGGTGATTGCCACCAACAATCCGCTGATTACAAGAGCGTCTGTGCAGTCTGCCATGACCTCCATCAGCGCTACCTCCAAAAATCCTGAAAAAGCCATTCAGCTGATCGAGCTGATGGAAACGGATCAATATCTGCTGAACCTGCTCTGCTACGGCATTGAGGGACGGGATTATGAAAAGGATCCGGATAATGAAAACAGAATCAATCGGTCTTCAGATTCTTACTATGTTGCGGAATTTTTGGTAGGGAATCAGCTGCTGGCATATCTGCAGCCCAGCTATGAGGACACTGTTTGGAAAGAAACAGACGCGGAAAATAAAGCCGCTCCTGTTGATCCCAACAACGGCTTTTCCTTTAATCAGGATCCGGTGAAAACAGAGCTGACTAATTTAAATTCTGTTTCAAACGAATTTGCTACCGTTTTGGGCAATGGGTTGGACGATCCGGAGGCTACCTTCCAAAAGCAGCAGGAAAAGAGAGAGCTTGCCGGCTTGCAAAAGGTGATGGAAGAAATTCAAAATCAGTATGACGCTTGGCTGGCTCAGCAATAAACAGAGTACAGGGGTGCCCTGCGGTTGTTTTCCGCAGGGTATCTTTTTTCGTTTCAGAAAAATTTTTCTTTTTTTTTAAAGCATTTTGTAGTATAATATAGAAAAGAGAGAAAATGAACTGTTAAAGGGGTTTGGGGAATGTGAACGGACTGTTGCGGTTTGCCCGAAAGGTGCATCGGGATGAGATATGGAATATTGCGGCCCAGCTTTCTTATTATCTGCTTTTGTCGTTTTTTCCTTTGATGATCGCCATTGTTTCCCTGCTGGACTATTATCCGGAAGGGGTCACTCTGCTGATGAAGGAGCTGGAAAAGATACTTCCGGAAATTTCCTACCAGCTGATCAGCGAAAATATGAGGGTGTTTTCCGGGCTGAACGGGGGCATGTTTTCCGTGGGCTTCGTTTCCACCCTGTGGGTTGCCACCAAGGGCTCAAAGGCCATTTACCGAAGCCTGAACCGGGGCTATGACGCAGTGGGAACCAGGCATTTTTTTACTGTTTACCTGATTTCCTTTTGCATTACCCTGTCGCTGATTTTATTTATTGTAGTATCCTTGCTGGTGATTTTGCTGAGCAATCATTTTATATTGCATTATATTAGCAACAGCCATGTGATTTTTGTGCTCAGTCAGCTGCGGATCTGGGGGATGTTTTTTGTGTTTGTGCTGGCTTTGACGGCCATGTACGCACTGGTTCCCCGCATCAAGCTGAAATTCCGGCAGGTGCTGCCCGGGGCGGTGGTGGCCACCGTTCTTTGGATCGTGTGTACGGTGGGGTTTGAAATTTATGTGAACAATTTCGGGAATTATACGGTTGTGTACGGCACCCTGGGCGGATTTGTAGTGCTGATGCTGTGGCTGTACCTGGTGTCCTTTTCCTTGCTACTGGGAAATGAAATCAACGCTTTTTTATATCAAAATCAGGAAAGGAAACTGTGACCGGATTTCTTACAAAAAAATATTGTGCTTTTGAGGAATTTATGGTATAATAAATGCAATTGCTGTATTTGATTACGGCAGTCTTGCCGGTTTTTCTTGGATAGAAACGGGGGAACCCCCCTTTCAAGCAGATCTTTGATTGTTACCGTGCCGCAGTTTTGGGAAGGAGGGCACAATGAAAACAGGAGAGTTAACAAGAGCGGGAGTTCTTTCCGCTCTCATTGTCTTATTTATATTGGCTTTTATTTATGTTCCTGTGGTTTCTTATTTTGGCATGTTTTTGGGTGCCTGCGCCGTGGCGGTGCTGGTGGTGAGCGTTCCCTCCCCAAAGGCGATAGTCCTTTCTCTGGGGGTTTCCATGGTGCTGACCGCCCTGTTTTCGGATGTGATGACCATGCTGTACAGCGGGGCGCTGATGGTGATGCTGCCGGGAATTGCTCTGGGAATCTGTTTTCGGAAAAAAGCCTCCTTTGCCACCCTGCTGCTTTGCGGCGGACTGGCCTATCTTGCGGCCATGGTGCTGGGCTTTGTTTTGATGAAGGTTTTGTATCATACGGATATGATTGCAGAGCTGAAGACCATGTCGGAGGAGTTTTTCCGGGGGATGATCAAGGTGATGGAGTCTATGCCGGAGCTGGCCAATCAGGCGGAGGCGGAGGCCTTTGAGCAAGCCCTGCCCAGCCTTTTGGATATGGTCACCATGGTGCTGCCCGGGGTGTTTTTGATGGCTGCGGGAATGCTCAGCCTGGGGAGCGTTTTGCTGAGCCGGGGGGTTTTGCGCAGAATGGGCACGGATGTATCCTACCTGCCCTCCTTTAGCTGTTTAACGGTGTCCAAGCAAATTTCCTATGGATATTTGCTGCTGATGGTGGCTTCTTTGTTTGTGAAAAATGCTTCCTTGTATTTTATGCTGTATAATGTAGCCCTTGTGCTTTCCCTGATCCTGTTTGTGTGCGGTGTTTCTTTGCTGAAATACTGGATCAACAAAACCGGCGTGCCCAAAGGGGTTTGCCTGCTGCTGCTGTGCATGGTACTGCCCTTTTTGATGCTGCTGTTTCAATTTGTGGTTTTGCTGGGAGCGGCGGATACCTTGTGGGATTTTCGCAGACTGCGGGGGAAAAAAGCAATGTAAAAAGGCCTTGCGCAGGGGGCTAGAGTCTGCGGGAGAGTGGAGATTTCTATGAAGAAAACAGAGCTTTGGTTTTGGGGCAACGCCGTCTGGCTGATGCTGCTGACGGCAGCACTGTTTGCCGCATCCTTTCTGTGGGGGATGATTGCGGCGGTTTGCTCCCTTGGGGTAATCTTTTTTCAATATCATATGCTGCGGCATCAAAAGCAGAGGATGGAAAAAAGACTGGAGCAGGTGCTGGAAAAAGCGAACGAAACGGCAGAAAGCAGCACTCAGCAGCTTTTGATGGAGCTGTTTTTACCCTGTGCGGTGACAGATCTGCAGGGGCGGATTCAATGGTTTAATCTGGAGTTTGGAAAGCTGTTTCCGGGCAGACGGCTGATCGGCGAGTCTGTTGCCAGGCTACTGCCGGGGTGCGGAGAGTTTGAGGAAAAGGCGGCTTTTGTGCGGGATATTACCTTTCAGGATCACATATATTCTGTGGTTGTGCAGGGGCTGGGGGGCGAATTTGAGGCCAGGGGCGTAACGCTGCTGGAGGTGACAAAGGAGCGCGGCTTAAAAAATCTGTACGACGCAGGCAGGATTGTGGCAGGGAATATTACGGTGGACAATTATGCAGAGGTGACCTCCGGGCTGACAGACGGGGAGCAAAACAAGCTGCTGATCGAGCTGGACGCGGTGATGTATCACTGGGCATCTCCTCTGGAGGGGATGATCCGCCGGATTGAACGGGATCGGTTTTTGCTGATCTTAGATCAGCAGCACCTGAATCTGCTGTTAGAAGATAAGTTTACCATATTAAACGAGGTCAAGAAAATCAAAGGACATAACGGCATTCCCGTTACCCTAAGCATTGGAATCGGCAGCCGCCAGAGCACGGTAGCCGAAACCATATCGGCAGCCCAGGCGGCTTTGGAGCTGGCCTTGGGTCGGGGCGGCGATCAGGCGGTGGTGAAATGGGAGGATCAGTTTTCCTTCTTTGGCGGAAATTCACGGGAGCTGGAAAAAAGAACCCGGGTGCGAGCCAGAGTGGTAGCTCAGGCCCTGTACGGGCTGATCGAAAACGCCCCCGACGTGATGATTATGGGGCATAAAAACCCGGACGCGGACTGTATCGGTGCCGCTTTGGGGATTTGCGCAATCGCCCGGCATTTGAACCGGCCGGTGAGAATTGTGCTGGGGGAATGCAATTCCTCTGTGAAAAAAATGGTCAGCGGACTGAAAAAGGAGCTGCCCCCCATCTGGATTGAACCGACCCATGCGGTGAATTTTATCCAGGAAAATACTTTGGTGGTTGTGGTGGATATTCACCGGCCTTCCTTGGTGGAATGTCCTCAGCTGATTGAGCGCTCTGCCCATGTGGTGCTGATCGACCACCATCGAAGAAGTACTGATTTTATCCAGCGGCCTGTGCTGATGTATCAGGAGCCCTATGCCTCCTCTACCAGCGAAATGGTCAGTGAGATTTTGCAGTATATCGGAAAGGGAATCCGGCTTTCTAAGGCAGAGGCGGAGGCGCTGCTCAGCGGAATTGTGCTGGATACCAAGAATTTTACAGTCAAAACCAATGTGCGAACCTTTGACGCAGCCTCCTACCTGCGCCGCATGGGAGCGGATCCCGTTCAGGTGCAAAATATGTTCCGAACGGATCTGGAAAGCTATAAACGGGTGGCAGACGGTGTGGAATCGGCCATTGTTTATAAAAACAAATATGCAATCAGTCATTGCCAGCCGGGAAGAGACGATATGCAGATTATGCCTATGACGGCGGATCAGCTGCTCACCATTGAGGGCATTTGGGCCAGCTTTGTGCTGTGCGCTCATGAAGGGCATGTCCATGTCAGTGCCCGGTCACGGGGCGCGGTGAACGTGCAGAGAGTGATGGAGCAGGCGGGGGGCGGCGGCCACCAGACGGCGGCAGGTGCCAAGCTGGAGGGGGTTACCCTGTCTCAGGCAAAGGAAAGAATTCTTCAGTTGATTGACCAATATGAACAAAGTCAAAATGAAGCATAACAGATTTGAACTGTTTTAGCAGAAAAGCTGTCAGATCCGCCCGGGATCTGACAGAGAACATACAGATTTATATTTTACGGGCAGAAAGGTACGGGATTTGTGATGAAGGTAATTTTACAGGCAGATGTGAAGGGAAAGGGCAGAAAGGGCGATTATGTGGAAGTGAGCGACGGATATGCCCGTAATTTTTTGCTGCCGAGAGGCTTGGCGGTAGAGGCCAATAACTCGAATTTGAATGTGCTGAAGGGAAAAAAGGAGGCGGAGGCCTTCCGCAAACAGCAGGAGCTGGAGCAAGCACAGGAGACAGCGTCAAAGCTGGAGGGAGTTGTGGTTGAGCTGAGTGCCAAGGCGGGGGAAAACGGAAAGCTGTTTGGATCCATTACTGCAAAGGATATTGCAGAAGCCGTGAAAATGCAGCATCATATTGTGATTGATAAACGGAAGCTGGTTGTGCCGGAGGGGGGCGTGAAAACCACCGGAACACATCGGCTGGAGGTGAAGCTTCATCCTCAGGTTCACGGAACCTGCACAGTGAAAGTAACCGAAGCATAACAGGAGGAGAAGGGGCATGTACCAGGCTGAAGGGGTCAAAACAGTGCCGTACAGTCGCCAGGCTGAGCAAAGCGTTTTGGGCGCAGTGCTGTTTGATCCGGAACAGATTTCCGCAGTGGCCGGGGTGCTGCGGGAAGAGGATTTTTATTTGCAGGTGACCCGGGAAGTGTTTTGCGCCATGCTGGATCTGTACCACATGGGCAAGCCCATTGACGTGGTTGTGCTGCAGGATCAGCTCCTTCAGCGGGGGAGCTTGGATTCCATCGGCGGGCTGGCCTATCTTTCCGAGCTGGCGGCCGGCGTTCCCACCACTGAAAATTTACAGTATTATATCAAAATTGTGAAGGACAAGTCTACCCTGCGCAAGCTTTTGACTGCGGCGGGGGAGATCAGCGAGCTGTGTCTGTCGGAGAAGGAAGAGGTTTCGGTGATTTTAGACGCGGCGGAGCAAAAGATTTTTGACATTCTGCAAAATAAGGACGCCCGTGATTTTGTGACGGTTGGGGAGGTCATTCCCCAAACCTTTGCCATGCTGCAAAAATTGTCTCAGGAATCCGGCACCATTACAGGGATTTCCACCGGCATTGCAGATCTGGATAAAATAACGGCAGGCCTGCACAATTCCGATTTGATTCTCCTTGCCGCCCGGCCGGCGGTGGGAAAATCCGCAATGGCGCTGAATATCGCCCAGTATGCGGCCAGCAGAGGAAAAATTCCAACAGCCTTTTTTGCATTGGAAATGTCAAAGGAGCAGCTGGTCAGCCGCTTGCTTTGCTCCGAGGCACTGGTGGACGCTGAGAAAATGAAGGTGGGTAATTTAGACGCCAATGATTGGGAACGACTGAACAAAGCGGCCAAGCTGTATTACAATGCGCCTTTTTATCTGGATGATACTGCCAGCATTTCCATTAATGAAATCCGCTCCAAATGTAAGCGGCTGAAGCAGGAGAAAAATCTGGGGCTGATTGTGATTGATTATTTGCAGCTGATGGAGGGGCGCAGAAGCGAGTCAAGGCAGCAGGAGGTCAGCGATATTTCCCGTTCCCTTAAGCTGATGGCCAAGGAGCTGGACGTGCCGGTGATCGCCCTGTCCCAGTTGTCCCGTGCGCCGGAGCAGCGGTCGGATCACCGGCCGATGCTTTCTGATTTGCGTGAATCCGGCTCCATCGAGCAGGACGCAGATATCGTCATGTTTTTGTATCGGGATGAATTGTACAATGAAAATACAGAGGAACGGAATGTGGCGGAGTGCTTGATTGCCAAGCACCGCAGCGGTTCGACCGGGGTTGTGAAAATGTGCTTTTTGGGGCAGTTTACAAAATTCTGTGATTTGGAGCGGCAGGATGTTTGATGTGTTTTGCAGATCGGTTCAAAAATATGCCATGATTCAGCCGGGAGATCAGGTGGTGGTGGCCTTGTCTGGGGGAGCGGATTCGGTTTGCCTGCTGTATTTATGCAAAAGGCTGACCGAGCAGATCAGCTTTTGCCTGTCAGCCGCTCATGTGAATCACGGGCTCAGACCGGAGGCAGAGGAGGAGGCGGCCTTTTGCAGGCGGCTTTGCCAAAAGTGGGACATTCCCTTTTATGAAACAAAGGTTGACGCAGCCGGGCTTGCCGGCCGGGAAAAAATCAGCCTGGAGCTGGCGGCCAGAACCCTTCGGTACCGGTTTTTGGAATCGTTGGAGCAGGATAAGCTTGCCCTTGCCCATCATAAAAACGATCAGGCGGAAACGGTGCTGCTCCATCTTCTTCGGGGCAGCGGAACAGAGGGCTTGGGAGCCATGGCGCCGGTGCGGGGAAAGCTGATACGGCCTTTGCTGAATTTCAGCAGGCAGGAAATAGAAGCGTTTTGTCAAACAGAAGGGTTGGCGTATTGCACCGACCAAAGTAATTTCTCCAGAGAATATACCAGAAACCGGATTCGGCTGGATGTGATGCCCTTATTAGAGCAGGTGCAGCCGGGAGCGGCAGGCGCCCTTTGCCGGGCGGCGGAGCTGGCACGGGAGGACGCCCGGCAGCTGAGAGAGGATACCGAGGGAGCCTTTGAAGGGATGTTTACTCCCTTTGAGGACGGTTTTTTTTGTAAAAGAAAGGATTTTTTTGCCTTGTCCCCTGCTTTGCAGCGCAGAACGGTGCGGATGTGCTGGGAACGGCTGCAGGGGGGAACGGAGGATTTGTGGTTTGACCGGCTGGAAGCGGCTTTGGCGCTGTTCCGGGAGGGGAAAACCGGGAAAAAATGCTGCCTGGGTCAGGAGATTTGGGCAGAAAACAGCTATCAGCAGCTGATTGTAGCAAGATTGCGGGAAAAACCGGTCTTTTGCCTTGCTCTGAAGGAAGGAGAGCCGGTTTATCCGCCGGGAATGGGGATTTGCTTTACGGCGATCCGGGGAAAAGGGGAGCCGCTGCAGGAAAATCATTGGATTTTTGATTATAACCGGGTAAAATCGGGAATAAATATAAGAAGTCGGAGAGACGGGGACGTCTTTTGTCTGAACGGAAACAAACAAAAGCTGAAAAAAATATTCATCGATCGGAAAATTCCGAGAAGAGAGCGGGATCGGGCCGTGATTGCAGAATGCTGCGGTGAAATTATTGCGGTAACCGGTTTGGGCGTTGCCCGGGACTATCGGGGCCGGGGCGAGGATTGTCTGATTGTGAAGCAAGAAAGGGTGGAGCACGAATGAACCAGAATGAATTGGTGGAAAAGGTGTTATTTACTCAGCAGCAGATTGCCCAAAAGGTTGAGCAGCTGGGAGAGCAGATCAGCCGGGATTATGCAGGCAAGGATCTGATGCTGGTGTGTGTGTTAAAGGGGGCAGTGGTGTTTGCGGCGGATTTGATGCGGGCAATCAGTCTGCCGGTGAGCCTGAATTTTATGTGCGTTTCCTCTTACGGAACCGCTACGACCAGCTCCGGCAACGTTCAAATTACAAAGGATTTGGATTTGCCGGTGGAGGGGAAAAATGTGATCATTGCGGAGGATGTGGTTGACAGCGGCAACACCCTGAGCTATCTGGTGAAATACTTAAAAAGCAAAAATGCTGCAAGCGTTGATATCTGCACCATTTTTGACAAGCCCTCCCGCCGAAAGGTGTCGGTGGACGTGAAATACGCAGGGTTTGAAATTCCTGATGAATTTGTCATCGGGTACGGGTTGGATTATGCAGAAAAGTTTCGTAATCTTCCTTATCTCGGTGTTTTGAAGCGGGAAGTGTATGAGCAAAAATAAGGAGGCTTACCATGTCTAGATTTGGGAAAAGTATCGGGTTTTATCTTCTGCTGTTTGTATTGATCTGGGGGATCTGGGCGGTGTTTGGCATCCAGTCCTCTCAGGAAAGTAAAATATATTCCGATCTGGTGCAGTATTTGGAGCAGGGGCAGGTGACCCAGATGGTGCTGTCAGAAACCAGTGCCTCTGTGCTGCTTGAGGACGGGAAAAGCTATGAAATTGAGATTCCCAGCCAGAGCCTGCTGTATCAGGACGCGGGCGATGCCATCAACCGAGCGGTTAAGAAGGGAACCCTTCAGATCGAATCGGAGCATGAGGGAGGAAACTGGTGGGGCAGTCTGCTGCTGGCGGCGGTCGGCTTGCTGATTTTCGGAGGCTTATTGTTTGTGCTGTTTCAGCAGGGGCAGGCCGGCGGCGGAGGCGGCAGAGCAATGTCCTTTGGAAAAAGCCGGGCGAGAGTGCTGACGGACGATAAAAAGAAGCATACCTTTCAGGATGTGGCAGGGGCAGACGAGGAAAAGGAAGAATTGGCTGAAATTGTTGATTTTCTGCGGGATCCCAGAAAATTTGTGGAGATTGGCGCCAGAATCCCCAAGGGGGTTTTGTTGGTGGGCCCTCCGGGAACGGGAAAAACATTGCTTGCCAAGGCGGTTGCAGGAGAAGCGGGGGTTCCCTTTTTCTCCATCAGCGGCTCGGATTTTGTAGAAATGTTTGTGGGCGTTGGGGCGTCCCGTGTGCGAGACCTGTTTGAACAGGCAAAAAAGGCGTCGCCCGCCATTATTTTTATTGATGAAATTGACGCAGTGGGCCGGCAAAGAGGGGCAGGCTTAGGGGGCGGCCATGATGAAAGAGAGCAGACCCTGAATCAGCTGCTGGTAGAAATGGACGGATTTGCGGCCAATGAAGGGGTCATTATCATTGCAGCCACCAACCGCCCCGATATCCTGGATCCGGCGCTGCTGCGCCCGGGCAGATTTGACAGGCAGGTAGTGGTTGGGGTGCCGGATGTGAGGGGCAGAGAGGAAATTTTAAAAATTCATTCCCGGGGAAAGTTTTTGGGAGATGATGTAGATTTATCTGTTCTGGCCAAAACCACTATCGGCTTTACCGGCGCCGATCTGGAAAATTTAATGAACGAGGCGGCCTTGCTGTGCGCCAGAGCAGGGGAGCGTGTGATTCATATGACCCAGCTCAAGGAGGCCATGCTGAAGGTAACCATGGGGCCGGAGAAAAAGTCCCGGGTGGTGACCGAGCGAGATAAAAGAATTACCGCCTTCCATGAGGCAGGCCATGCAGTAACGGCCTATTTTCTCCCCCTGGTGGATGACGTGAACCATGTTA
>JAXEOR010000084.1:0-3358 GCA_034117945.1 Clostridia bacterium
CGGCAGCTTATTGGCCTTAACAATACTGTCTCTGGTAACGCTGTAATGCTTTGCCACATTCCACAGGGTATCTCCCGGTTGTGTGAAATATATGACAAGGGAAGGTCTGGGACCGTCATTTTCTGCATTTTCCACAGCCTCCGCCTGTAAAATGCAAGGCACCTCCACCTGTTCTGCGGCAGTTCCTTCTATATATATAGTCCCTCTTAATTCTACCTCTCCGGCCGACAGCAAATGATACGAAAAATTACCTGTGGTAATCTTCATATCTGCCCGGCTCAATTCTCCCTCCAGCTCCTGGGAAAAAGGAATTTCCTTTGACAGAGAACAATACTCTCCCTCCGGGCTTTGATACAGCAAATCAATGGTGCAGCCCCCCTCGGCCTGTGTTTTGCCATCCCGGCTGGTCACAGCTTCCAAAGATGCAGTTACATTCATCAAATAAATTCTCCCAATGGAAGGCTGATCCTGACAGGAAACATTTTCGCGGATCGGAATATCCTTGGAAGCTCCCGGCTTTGCCCGTGAATAGGAAATGGTTTCACAGCTGCAGGAAATGGGATAATCCGTGCAAAACAAATCCTCTACCAATTCTGTCCTCTGCCAGAGAACCGCCCGGATGCTGACAAAAATTTTAGCGTCAAGATACAGCATCCGCAGATCCCCATCTCCATCCTCTCCGGCACGCATTTGCAGATCGGAAAGCAGAAGGGTGGCCTGCTCCTCCATCTCCTCCGAAACTCCCATGGCGTCAATCACTTCGGTAAAGGGAATCACATGCTCTGCATATTCCGCTGTTTCTTCCATACTATAATAGAAGAAACTCAGTACAATTTCTCCCTTGATCATGGCCTTGTTGGTCATCAACTGGATTTCCTGATCTCTGATTTTGCCCTCGCAAAACAAAATTCGGTTGATATCCGGCAAGGATCCCGCCAGCTCGGTTTGTTCCCGCACTGCCAACACCTGATCGGACTGAATGTGCTCCGCCACATACGGAACCGTTACATATTTCACCTCAGTATCGCAGTCTGCCTTGCACCCGGTCAGCACCCGCCAGCTGCAGTCTGAGCTGATCTGTTTTTTGATGTTGACCACCACCTTCAGATTCAGCTTTCTGGAGTGATATAAGTAATAAGTAACCTCTCCGATTTCCGCCTCTGCTTCTACAAATGTTTTTTCCTCCTCCAATCGAACGGTGTGCTGAAAGGGCAGAGTTGTGTGCATGGCCTCAATCCCTGTCCCCTCCGCAGGCAGATAAAGAATGGTAGCATACACCGTTCCGCTGAAATTTAACCGTTCTCCGCTGACCTCTCTGGATTCAATGGCACAGGAGGTTTTCACCTGAAGCACCTTTCCCACATCCCCCTGTACATCCGGAACGATAACGTCCCCCTCCGCTGTTTCCATTGCAATTTCCCGTGAGCGGATCTGATTTAACGTAATTTCCTGATAATTTGCTTCAAACGCCATTGCGCCGACCTCCTTCACCATTTCTGTAATCATTGTATGTCCCTTCCCATAAAATTATGAACAAAAAAATGGAAAGCTCTTGCCACCTGCCTGCTACCTATGTTATAATAGTGTGTAAGAGAAAAAATATATGATCATAAAATGATATATATAATAGAAGAAACCCAAAATGGAGAGTTGTATATGGATCAAAAAAACATCAGAAATTTTTGCATTATCGCCCATATTGACCACGGAAAATCCACCCTGGCCGACCGTCTGCTGGAGATTACGGGAGATGTGAGTCAGCGGGATATGGAGCAGCAGCTGCTGGACAATATGGAACTGGAGCGGGAGCGGGGCATCACCATCAAGGCTCGAGCTGTCCGCCTTGTCTATCAAGCCAAGGACGGGCAGGAATATATTCTGAATCTGATTGACACACCGGGACATGTGGACTTTAATTATGAGGTGTCCCGTTCCCTGGCGGCATGTGAGGGAGCCGTTCTGGTGGTGGATGCAGTCCAAAGCATTCAGGCTCAAACCTTAGCCAATACTTACTTGGCGGTGGATCACGGACTGGAGCTTCTTCCTGTGATTAATAAGATTGATTTGCCAAGCGCCAGACCGGATTATGTAAAGGAAGAAATTGAAAATATCATTGGCATTGAGGCCATGGATGCACCGTTGATTTCTGCCAAAAACGGGATTGGAATTGAAGAAGTTTTAGAGCAAATTATACAAAAAATTCCCGCCCCCCAGGGCGATCCATCCAAGCCCCTTCAGGCTCTGATTTTTGACTCTTATTATGACGCTTACAAAGGCGTTATCGTATATGTCAGAGTGATGGAAGGAACACTGCGGGTGGGAGATACCATTCGGATGATGGCCACGGATAAAACCTTTGAGGTAGTGGAGGTTGGGTATTTAAAAGCCAACGGCACCCTCCCCTGCAGTCAGCTATTTGCCGGAGAGGTAGGCTATATTGCCGCCTCTATCAAAACCATGTCCGACACCCGGGTGGGAGACACGGTGACCACCGCAAAGGACGGGGCCTTAGAACCCCTTCCCGGCTACCAGCAGGTGAATCCCATGGTGTTCTGCGGTATTTATCCGGCAGACGGCGCCCGGTATGACGATTTGAGAGACGCCCTGTTAAAATTGCAGCTGAACGACGCTTCTCTCATCTTTGAGCCCGAAACCTCTTTGGCTCTGGGCTTCGGCTTCCGGTGCGGATTTTTAGGACTGCTGCACATGGAAATTATACAGGAACGATTAGAGCGGGAATATAATCTGGATCTGGTCACCACTGCCCCCAGCGTGATCTATCAGGTTTACAAAACCAACGGGGAAATGATAGAAATTTCTAACCCCGCCAACCTGCCTCCGGCCGGAGAAATCGAACACATGGAGGAGCCCATGGCAAAGGCAACCATCATGACTCCCACCGACTATGTGGGCAACATTATGGAGCTGTGTCAGGAGCGGCGGGGCATTTTCAAGGATATGCAATATATTGACACCGACCGGGCAAACCTGCACTACATCTTGCCTCTGAACGAAATCATTTACGACTTCTTTGACACCTTAAAATCCCTGTCCCGAGGGTATGCCTCCTTCGACTATGAACTGTCCGATTATCAACCCTCTAAATTGGTAAAGCTGGACATTTTGTTAAACGGCGATATGGTGGACGCTATGTCCTTTATCGTCCATGAGGACAAGGCCTATGCCCGGGGAAGGAGAATTGCGGAAAAGCTCAAAGAGGTGATCCCAAGACAGTTGTTTGAAATTCCCATTCAGGCAGCCATCGGCAGCAAAATTATCGCCCGGGAAACAGTCAAGGCCATGCGCAAGGACGTGCTGGCAAAATGCTACGGGGGCGATATCACCCGAAAGAAAAAAC
>JAXEOR010000085.1:0-8994 GCA_034117945.1 Clostridia bacterium
GACGCAGAGTTCCAGGCGATTATGCCGGTGCGGGGGAAAATTTTAAATTGTCTGAAGGCCAGCTATGAAAAGATTTTTAAAAATGAAATTATTGTGGATTTGGTTAAGGTGATGGGCTGCGGCGTGGAGCTGAAAACCAAGCACAACAAAGATTTGAGCGCCTTTTCTCTGGACAATCTGCGGTATCAGAAAATCATTATCTGCACCGACGCAGACGTGGACGGCTACCAAATCAGAACGCTGATTTTAACCATGCTTTACACCTTAATGCCCACCTTAATTGAGCAGGGCTATGTATTTATTGCAGAATCCCCATTGTATGAAATTCAGACCAAGAAGGGCAGCCTGTTTGCTTATACAGACAAGGAAAAGGACAAAATTGTGGCCGAGTTGCAGGGGGAAAAAATTAAGATTATGCGGTCAAAGGGGCTGGGAGAAAACGATCCTGAAATGATGTGGCAGACCACCATGAACCCGGAAACCAGAAAGCTGATTCGCGTGATGCCGGAGGATGAGGACGAGACAAAGCGGATGTTTGAGCTGCTGTTGGGCAACAACTTACAGGGACGGAAGGATTTTATCGAGAGCGACGGATACCTGTATCTGGATTATACCGACGTAAGCTAAAGGAGGGTTACCAATGAATTTATTTAGTGAACAGCAGATTTCTAAAACGCTGAAGGATAATTATATGCCTTATGCCATGAGCGTGATCATATCCCGTGCCATTCCGGAGATTGACGGGCTGAAGCCCTCCCACAGAAAATTGCTGTATACCATGTATCAGATGAAGCTTTTGACCGGGGACAGAACCAAATCCTCCAATATTGTGGGGCAGACCATGCGGCTGAACCCCCACGGAGATCAGACGATTTATGCAACCATGGTTCGGCTGACCAAAAGCAACGGAGCGTTGCTGCACCCCTTTGTGGACTCTAAGGGAAATTTCGGAAAGCAGTATTCCCGCGATATGGCCTATGCGGCGCCTCGGTATACCGAGGCAAAGCTGGACAAATTTGCGGCGGAGCTGTTTGCAGATATTGATAAGGATACGGTTGATTTTGTGGATAACTATGACGGTACCGCAAAGGAACCTACTCTTTTGCCCGTTACCTTTCCTAATATTATTGTCAATCCCAACCTGGGCATTGCCGTGGGAATGTCAAGCAATATATGCAGCTTTAATCTGACGGAGGTGTGCAAAACCACCATTGCCTTGATTAAAAATCCCAAGCACAATTTGATGAAAACCTTAAAGGCACCTGATTTTTCTACCGGTGGTCAGCTGATTTACAAGCCGGATGAGCTGGAAAAAATATATGAAACCGGAAATGGAAACCTTAAGATCCGGGCAAAATACCATTATGATAAAAAAAATCATTGCATTGAGATCACCGAGATACCTTACACAACCACAGCAGAAGCCATTATTGACAAAATTGCGGAATTGGTGAAGCAAAATAAATGCAAGGAAATTTCAGATGTGAGGGACGAAACGGACTTAAAGGGCTTGAAGATCACCATTGATATCAAACGCAGTGCCGATCCGGATGGGCTGATGGCCAGATTGTTTAAGCAGACGCCCTTGGAGGACAACTTTAACTGCAATTTTAATATTTTGATTGGTAGCACACCCAAGGTATGCGGGATAAGGGAAATTCTGGAAGAATGGACCGCCTTTCGGGTGGGATGTATCAAGCGGCGGTTGTATTTTGACATTCAAAAAATCAAGGAAAAGCTTCATTTGCTGTATGGCCTGCGGGAAATTTTGCTGGATATTGACAAGGCTATTGCCATTATCCGTCATACCGAGGCTGAGCGGGAGGTTGTTCCGAACCTGATGAGGGGCTTTGCCATTGACCAGATTCAGGCGGAATACATTGCGGAAATCAAGCTACGAAATTTAAACCGGGAGTATATTTTAAAAAGAACCAAGGAAACAGACGAGCTGGAGCAGCAGCTGAAGGACTTGGAAGAAACCTTGGGATCTCAAGATAAAATCAACGCCATTATCTGTGATCAGCTCACCGAAATTTCCAAAAAATACGGGCAGCCCAGAAGGACGGAGCTGATTTCTGAGGATCAGATAACGGAATTTGCCCAGGAAGAAACCATAGATGATTACGCTGTGAAGGTGTTTTTGACTCGGGAAAGCTACTTTAAGAAAATCAGCCTGGTGTCGCTGCGATCCAGCGGGGAGCAAAAGCTGAAGGAGGACGATAAAATCAGCCGGGTGATTGAAACCACCAACCGAGCGGAGATTTTGTTTTTCAGCGACCGGCAGAATGTGTATAAGGCAAAGCTGTATGACCTGCCCGACGGTAAGGCGGCCAATCTGGGGGATTATTTGCCCAACCTGCTCCAGATGGAGGAGGGGGAGCGGATCGTGGACATGGTGGTGACGGAGGATTACAGCGGCTTTATCCTGTTTGCCTTTGCTTCCGGCAAAATGGCCCGGGTTCCCCTCAAGGCCTATGAGACCAAAACCAACCGGAAGCGCCTGACCAATGCCTATTCCGCAGCCTCGCCTTTGGTGAAAATGATTTTCTTCACCGAAGAGATGGAGCTGGCTGCCATCAGCAACACAGGGAAGATTTTGGTGTTTGATACTAAGAGCGTGTCCCAAAAAAGTACCAGAGATTCTCAGGGAGTTTCGGTTCTGCTGTCCAAAAAGGGAAGCCTGTTAACGGATCTGCGCCCTGCCGACAGCTTGAAGCTGAAGGATGTGCAGTATTATAAAACCAAAAATATTCCCGCCTTGGGCTGCTTTTTAAGAAAGGGAGACAGCCTAGAGGAGCAGATCAGCTTTCTGTAAGGGGCGGGTATGATGAGAAAAACGATTGACGTGATCACCCTGATACTCACCTGCGGCATGTGGATTTTGCTTGTTATGTACGGTTGCTTTCACATGAAGGGTCTGTTTGCTCTTTTGGTGACTGTGATCACTACCTGGTATCATTTTGCAATGCGGCTGTTGGTGGGGTGGCTGTGCAGACTGTGGTTCCCCTGGTCTGTGGCGGCGGATCGGGGATGGTTTCGGGAAAGACCCTGGGAAAAGGGCTTGTATCAAAAACTGAGGGTGCATCAATGGAAAGGGTTTTTGCCCACATACCTGGAACAGGAGTTTGATTTTCAGGCACTGTCGCCGGAAACGCTGCTCAGAAATATGTGCAAATCGGAGCTGGGGCATGAAATCATTCTGCTGCTGAGCTTTGTGCCCCTTTTGTTTTCTGTTTTTGCAGGGGAATTTGCAGTGTTTTTATTCACCTCTCTGGGGGCGGCTCTGCCTGATGCGGCCGCCGTGCTGGTGCAGCGGTACAACCGGCCAAGGGTGCTTCGGGCAGCCCGGCGAAAAAAGCAACAGAAAAGAAACACATAAACACACAGCCCGAAACGGCAATGTTTCGGGCTGTATTTATTTTCTGTTTTTTTGCCCCGGGATGTTTCCGGGGATTTATTGCACGGTGCCGGTTACTTCCGGAATTTTCAGGGTTTCATACAGCTGGGTAAAGGTGGCGTCCACATAGGGCTGCACAAAAACAATGCCGATACCGCAGCAAAGAGAGCCTAAAAGCATCCAGCCCAAAAAGGACAGATCCAGCACAAACATGTTCCATTTGTGTCCCATTGTCATCTGCCGGCTGATGGCGATGGCCTCTTTATAGCCGATGCCTGGCCGTTCAGCGGCAATGTAAGACACGAAGCGGTATTCATAGGCCTTTACAATCCCGGGAATGACCAGCAGTAAAGACCACAAGACCAAAAATAGATTTCTGATAAACATGACCGACACCTGACTCATGTATTCTTCCTTGCGAAAGCCGGAACCGATCAGATTCATAGAAGCAATTCCCTTGGTTCCGGTCAGATAAAACCTGCGAACACCCACCTCCAGCGGGCCGGCAACAAAAATAGAAATTCCCAAAGAAATGAGCAGAGATACTGCTAAAACGGTTGCCAATACCCCACTTAACATCCAGCTCATCTCTCCGTTGAGAACGGAATTGTTCTGAACATTCCAGCTACTTGTAATGCCTCCTGCGCCGCCCCCCAGTAAGATCAGCAAAAAGCTTGCCAGCAGGTAAGAAAAATACTGTCTGCCCAGCTGCGCCTTAGCCAATTGCTTTAATTGCGCTCTGTTCCATCCCATTTGCAATCCTTCCTTTCTCTTTAACAAATTAATTTTGTGTCCGGGCTGCTGAATGCCCGGCAAAAATCCTGTATAGAACAAATGGCTTCGTTTGTCATAATGCCGCCCTTGGCAATAAAATCGGTAATATGAGCGTCGCTCCCGCTGCTTTTCAACAGCCCAAACCGATCCGCCCACCACATGGAAAGAGGGTTGTGAGAGTCATGATTGGGGTTGCCGTTGTGTACCTCAATGCCATCCACCGCCTCCGGGCGGGTCACCGTCATAGAAAAGCGGAAGGGGTGGGCGGCAAAGACCAAAATGCCCTTCTCCTTGGCATATTGGTGAAATTTTTGAATACCCCAGTCCAGCAGACCGTTTTTTGAAATCTCTAGCAGCTGCTTTGCGGTGAGGCCGTATACCAGATAGTCATTGAAATTTTCGGTAAACCGAAGCTCCAGCCCCCACAGCACCTTCAGCCTGCCGCCGGCCGCCTGCAATGCGGCCCGGTATCCGCCTAAATACCATTCCACCCGTTCCTCCCAGTCCTGATAGGGGCAGCGGTTTGTAATGGTTCCCGGCTCAAAGTGATCTGTTACAACAATTCCGCTATAGCCTGCTTTGATGTACGCCTCTGTCATTTCCTCCGCTGTGGATTTGGCGCAGCCGCTGACCTGACTGGTGTGGCAATGGGTTTCCCAAAGTTCCATGAATGACCGACTCCTTTATTTATGGTATGATTCGTGATGCATAATTTTATAACCGCGGTAAATCTGCTCTGCCAGCACCACCCGCATCAATTGATGAGGCAGTGTCATTTGAGAAAAGGACAGTCTTAAGAAGGCCTTTTGCTTGACCGGCTCCCAAAGGCCATGAGATCCGCCGATCACAAAGCACAGGCTGTCTCCCTGTAGGGCGGCCTGCCCCAGCAAATGAGAAAACCGCTCTGAGCTCATTTGGGTTCCCTCCACGCAAAGGGCAACAATCTGCTGTTCTCCCTCCAGCTTTTTTAGAATTGTCTCTCCTTCCCCCTTCAAAACCTCCTGAATCTGTGCCGGAGAGGGGTGCTCCGAAATGCGTTTTTCCGGAATTTCGATCGTTTCCCACCTACAAAACCGGCTTAATCGCTTTTGATATTCCTCCAGTGCGGAAACCCAGAATTTTTCTTTTAACTTTCCCACGCAAACCAGCTTGATTTTTTGCAATGCCAGATTCCTTTCCGGTAATGGTTTTAATTATGATACGCTCTCTCCGACTCGGTAAAAAAAGCTTTTTCCTTCCCGGGGAGCGACCCTGATTTGCACCTGCTCCAGCAGATGACACTCCCGCAGAACCGCCGCCACCGTTTGGTAGGCCAGCTCCGGGATGTTATTTTGTATGCTCAAATGCCCCAGCAGAAATTCCTTGGTTCCCTCTTTTGCCAGCCGGGCGCACAGCTTTCCCGCATTTTCGTTGGATAAGTGTCCCTGGTTTCCTAAAATTCTGCGTTTTAGAGGGTAGGGGTACGGCCCTGCTTTGAGCATTTCCTCGTCATGATTGGCCTCCAGCAGCACCAAATCGCTGCCTGCCAGCTGCTGCTCCAGCCGGGGAGTAATCACCCCCAGGTCGGTTGCCACGGTAACGCTGGCCTTGTGGCAGGAAAAGCGATATCCCACCGGAGCAGCCGCGTCATGAGGGATGGGAAAGGGAGTCACTGCAATGTTTCCCACCGAAAAATCCCCCTCAAAAAAATACAGCAGATCGGGATTGTACTTCCCAATGGCCGGTTCTGCTGCCTTCCAGGTGGGTTGATTGACAAAAATATTCCATCCATAGCGGCGATGCAGAATCCCCACAGAGGCGATATGGTCGCTGTGCTCGTGAGTAATCAAAACCCCGTCTATGGTGTCCGGCTCAACGCCGATACTGCATAGTCCCCCTTCAATTCGTTTTCCGCTTACGCCGCAGTCTACCAGCAGCCGGGTTTCTCCATCGCTGATATACACGCAGTTTCCGCTGCTGCCGCTGTACAGCGTACACAATTCCAGCAAAGCTTATTCCTCCATTTTTACCCGCACCAGCTGGGCACCCAGCTTGCGGAGCTTGGTTTCAAATTCTTCATAGCCTCTGTCGATATGCTCCAGATTTTGCAGCTCTGTGGTTCCCTTTGCCATCAGCCCCGCAATCAGCAAAGCTGCGCCTGCCCGAAGATCAGTGGATCGCACCGGAGCGCCGGTCAGGGTGGGAACGCCTTCAATTACCGCTGTTTTGCCGTTTACGCTGATTTGTGCGCCCATCCGTTTCAGCTCGCTGACATACTGAAACCGATTGTCCCACACGTCCTCTGTTACCATGCTGGTGCCCTCCGCCACCGACAGCAGTGCCACAATCTGGGGCTGCATATCTGTGGGAAAGCCGGGATAGGGCAGGGTTTTTACGTTGGCTTTGGTAATTTTGCCGCTTCTGCGCACTCGGATGGCATCGTCCATTTCTTCAATTTCAACGTTCATTTCTACCAGCTTGGCCGTTACCGCATCCACATGCTTGGGAATCACGTTTTTGATCAGAACATCCCCCCCGCAGGCGGCGGCCGCCACCAGGAAGGTTCCCACTTCAATCTGATCGGGAATGATGGAGTAGGTGCCGCCGTGAAGCCGCTCTACCCCTTTGATTTTAATCACATCTGTTCCGGCGCCTTTGATATTTGCGCCCATGGAATTCAAAAAGTTTGCCAAATCCACCACATGAGGTTCTTTGGCGGCATTTTCAATCACGGTAATGCCCTGAGCCTTCACGGCTGCAATCATAATGTTGATGGTTGCGCCCACGGTAACCATATCCATGTAAACAGAGGCGCCTCTCACGCCGTCTACCGTAGTAGCGTAAATATTGCCGTGCTCCACCTTTACCATAGCGCCCATGGCCTCAAAGCCCTTGATGTGCTGATCAATGGGACGGCCCCCGAAATCGCACCCTCCCGGTAAAGACACCTCCGCCCGGCCGAATCTGCCCAGCAGGGCTCCCAGCAGGTAGTAAGAGGCACGCATTTTGCGCACCAGCTCGGAGGTTGCCTCGAAGGTATTTAAATTTTTGCAATTGATGGTCAGGATTCCGTTCTTTTGAAAATCCACCTGTGCCCCAAGCTGAGTTAAAATCTCTAAAATCACTTTCACGTCCTTAATATTCGGCACATTTTCAATGACGCAGGTTTCTTCCATCAGCACCGTAGAGGCCAGAATGGCCACAGCGGCATTTTTTGCCCCGCTGATAGTGACCTCTCCGAACAAGGGATTTCCCCCGGTTATGATAAATTTATCCAACTCAATTCCCACCTTTAACATATGTATCAGCGCCCCCCGAAACAGGCGGCCTGCTTATCAATCACACAGGTAAATTACTGCATTTTTTATTATACCATAAGTATCCTAAAATTACAAGAATAATTTCATTTCTGAGAGGATTTGTCTGAGGGGAGAATCCTTTTACAAATCGGCAAGGGATTCTTGTTCCAGATCGGAAAACAGATCGTCCAGGGGGGAATCGTCCGGACAAAATTCGTGAGTCCCCTCAAATACAGTAAACCGAAGCTTGTGGGGGAAGCCGGCCTTTTGAAAAAATTCCCGGACGGGCTTGATTTTTTCCTGTGCATAGCGAACGTCAAACAAATCGTCGTGGGAGCCGACGGCAATGTGCAGTCCTCTTGGGCAAACCAAAGCGGCTATTTCCGGATCGGTCAACCGAAGGCCGGAGCCGCTCCATACCCAGTCCGGCCAGGAATAAGCGAACCGGTCGCTGAAAAAGGAGCAGGAAACGGCGGAGCGAATTCGTTTATCGCAGGCGGCGGCAAACAAGGTATAAAATCCGCCGTAGGATAAGCCTACCATCCCAAGCTTGTCCGGATTCACATAGGGCTGGGTGCAGAAATAGTCCAGGCAGCGGCGGAGAAAATACAACTCTACTGCGGTAATGGAGCTGCCGACCTGCTTTAAGTCAGAATCCAGCTGAGTGGGGTCGTAGGGAACAGGAATCGTTTCCTTGCTCCACAAAAGCAGCTGGGGGGCAAACACGTTTCCTTCCGGTTTTTTTTGCAGGATTCGCCGGGTCATGTTGTTATAATTTGAGGTTGAGCCGTACAAACCGCTGCAAAGCTCCGGTGTGCCGGCTCCCCCGTGCTGGGAAATCACAAAGGGGGCGGGGTGTTTGGTCTGCTGTAAAAACAGCAGTCCGCAGCCCCATAGCCCGGGAAGAATTTCTATTTGCATGCGATAGATGCTGCAATGCTCTTCCCGGGCGATCAGCCTTTGCTTTATCTGGGGAGGGGTGGTATCCCGGGGCAGAGTGAGAGGCCAGCCCAGCATGTTGATCAGCTCCTGTCGCATTTGCTCCGGCTGATAGGCAATTTGCTCCATCACGGAGCTGCGCATAGTATCCGCCTCTTTTCGCCTTTGCTCCAGCAAACGGATCAGCCCGGTATGATATTCCTCCCGAAATGGGTTTGCTGTTTCCTTATTTTCTGTAAATTGAGTCATTTTTTTCTCCTCCAATCACTTCCCGAATCCCCTGCACAGGATCCTGCAAGGGCATGTATTCCAACCCGCAAAAGCCCGCATAGCCTGCCTGATCCAGCTGAGCCCATAAATAAGGGTAATTCAGCTCCCCTGCACTCAGCTCGTGGCGACCGGGATGGCCAGCGGCGTGAAGATGGCCGATCAGATCCAGATGAGCGGTCACCGTCCGCAGAATATCCCCCTCCATAATTTGCTGATGATAAATATCGTATAACAGCTTAATCCGGGGGCTGGCCGTTTGGCGGATCACCTCAAAGCCCTCTTCAGAGGAGGACAAATAGTAGCCCTTGTGGTCAATTTTTGTATTCAAGGGCTCAA
>JAXEOR010000086.1:0-9336 GCA_034117945.1 Clostridia bacterium
GTTTCAAAACGGTGACCGCTTTCGTCCGCAGCCTCCATGTGAAGGTAAACCAGCTCCTGCCCCCGTTTCAGTGCGTCAATTGCCGCCTGGGCCTTTCCTTCAAAATTGGTGTCTACCGTGCCGGTTGCGCCGGGCACATCGACAGACTCCATTCCGGCGCATTTGGCAATCCCTTTGATCAGATCCACCGCCGAAATCACCGTTGCCTTTTTTCCGTACAGCTCCAAAAAGGAAGCCAGCCCCGGCTTGGTTCCCTGCCCCCAGATCCAAATGGCATTTGCCGGACGTTTTCCCGCCTTTATCCTTTCGATATTCACAGGATGATCCTTTAAAATGTCACAGCTTTTTTTCATCATCTCCAGCAGCACGGGATGATTGGGCAGATAGTCGCCGATCCTTTTCCCGGAAATATCGTGAGGAGGGGTCAGAGAAAAGTCAAAGGATATCCCATGCCACAGCAGCAGATGCCGATAGCTGATTCCCCCGAAAAAGGACAGCTGGTCTGTTGCAAAAGCGTCGTTCACCGCCTGGATCAGCTGATGAGCCTCCTGGGTAGAGATTTCATCCGCACTGTAATCCACCATGGTTTTTTCTTCATAGGACTGCTCCTCCGACAGGGTAACCAGATTACAGCGGAAGGAAACATCCCCCTGCTCCATGTTCACCCCAATACTGGCGGCCTCCAAGGGAGACCGGCCGGTATAGCATTGCTCCGGATCAAACCCCATCACCGACAGATTAGCCACGTCGCTCCCCGGCTTTAAGCCCTGAGGAACTGTCTGCACCATGCCGATGGTTCCCCGGGAGGCGATCTGATCCATCATAGGCTTGTGGGCCGCCTGCAAAGGAGTTTTCCCCCCCAGTGCCTCACAGGGCAGATCCGCCATGCCGTCTCCTAAAAAAATCACATATTTCATAAAATTAAAACGCTCCCTTCCGCCGTTTTGCGCCGGCGCTGATCATCCATCCATTCCGCTCTTGTCCGCAAAAACTCTGTTTTCTACTATTATATCAAAAAAACCGAAAAAAGCAAAGAAAAATTTGATGATTTTATTACCAAACTTTTTGAAAGATTACTTGCTAAAACTATCACTTCTATGGTATAATTAAAAAATAGAGTCATTTATGATGCTGTAAACTTCGATTTAGGAGGTTATTTCGTATGATTAAGGTTGCAATTCTGGGTTACGGTACCGTGGGCTCCGGCGTGTATGAGGTGATCATGAACAACCGTAACAGTGCCGACGAAGCAAAAAGAATGGATGTAAAATACATTCTTGACCTGCGCGAATTTCCCGGCCTGCCTCACAGTCACCTGTTTACCAAGGACTATCAGGAAATTGTCAGCGATCCGGAGGTCAGCGTGATTGCAGAGGTAATGGGAGGACTTCATCCGGCTTATGAATTTACCAAGCAAGCCCTGGAGGCCGGAAAGCATGTGGTAACCTCCAACAAGGAGCTGGTAGCGGAATACGGCGCAGAATTATTGCAGATTGCCAGAGAAAAAAATGTGAACTATATGTTTGAAGCCAGCGTTGGCGGCGGAATTCCCATTATCCGCCCCTTAACCTCCTGTCTGGCGGCAAACGATATTTATGAAATATTAGGTATTTTAAACGGCACTACCAACTATATCTTAACCCAAATGATTTCAGAGGGAGAAAGCTTTGAACAGGCTCTTGCCAAGGCTCAGGCCAAGGGCTATGCAGAGCGCAATCCGGACGCGGATATTTTAGGGTATGATGCCTGTCGTAAGATTGCTATTTTAGCCTCTTTGGCCTGCCATAAAAATGTGGACTGTCACTTGATTCACACCGAGGGAATCACACACATTACCTTAGAGGATGTGGAGTTTGCTTCCCGGATGGGCTATGCCATCAAGCTGCTGGGCTATTTTAAAAAGACGGAACAGGGAGTTGTGGTTCGCGTGTCTCCCATGATGATCCCTAAGGATCATCCCCTGGCAGGTGTGGAAAACGTGTTTAACGGCATTTATGTAAAGGGCGGCGCAGTGGGCGATCTGATGTTTTACGGCCGGGGCGCCGGAAAGCTGCCTACCGCCAGCGCTGTGGTTGCGGACATGATTGACAGCGCCCGCAATATTGACAGAAACAAGCCTTTGATCTGGAACAAAACAGAGGAGAATTTCATATTAGATTATAAAGAGGTTCCCGTTGTTTACTATGTGCGCCTGAAGGGAACAGGCGATGCCAAGGAAGCAATTGCCGCCCAGTTCGGAGAGGTGGAAATCATTTCAAAGGGAAATGAGATTGCTTTTCTGACGCCGGAGGGGAAAGACGGAGCGCTGACAGAGCAAATCAAAGAGATGGAAGGCAAAGGCGGTGTGGAGCAAATTTTGTCTGCCATCCGTGTGTTAAAGGAAGATTGAAAAGGGGGACAAAAGGGTGAGTTTAATTGTTAAAAAATTCGGCGGCAGCTCGGTGGCCGACGCCGATAAGCTTAGAAATGTTGCAGGCAGGATTGTGGAATCCTACGACAAGGGAGATCAGGTGATCGTTGTGGTGTCCGCTCAGGGAGACACCACGGACGATTTAATCGAAAAAGCCAAGGAGGTCAACCCCAAGCCCTCCAAGCGGGAAATGGACGTGCTGCTGTCCACCGGAGAGCAGATTACCATCGCTCTGCTGGCCATGACCTTAGAGCAAATGGGCTATCCCGTTGTTTCCCTGACCGGCTGGCAGGCCGGCTTTGAAACCAATGCGGATTACAGCAATGCCAGAATCAAGCATATCAACACAGAGCGTATCAATGCAGAGCTGGATAAAAACAACATTGTGATTGTGGCAGGCTTTCAGGGAATCAATAAATACGACGATATTACCACCCTGGGCCGTGGCGGATCAGACACCTCTGCGGTGGCGATTGCAGCGGTGTGCGGTGCGGATCTGTGCGAAATTTACACCGATGTTCGGGGCGTATATACGGCGGATCCCAGAATTGTGAAGGACGCCCGTCAGCTTTCCGAGGTTTCCTATGATGAAATTCTTGAGCTGGCCAGTCTGGGGGCGAATGTGCTGCATAACCGGTCGGTAGAGCTTGCAAAAAAATACAATGTGAATTTAGAGGTACTGTCCAGCTTTGAAAAAGTGCCGGGCACGATTGTGAAGGAGGTCAATGACGTGGAAAAAATGTTGGTCAGAGGGGTAACAAGAGATAATAATGTATCCAGAATTGCGGTAATCGGGCTGGAAGACGAGCCTGGAAAGGCATTTTTGATTTTTTCAACCCTTGCAAAGAAGGGCATTAACGTAGATATTATTCTGCAAAGCATTGGCAGAAATGATACCAAAGACATCTCCTTTACCGTCTCCCGGGATCATCTGGAAGCTGCCCTGGCTGCTCTGGAGGGGATCAAGGCCACCCTGGGTGCCAAGGAAATCACCCATGACGACAATGTTTCCAAGGTATCTATCGTAGGCTCGGGGATGGTGAACAACCCCGGTGTGGCGGCAATGATGTTTGAAGCCTTGTATGACGCTGATATTAACATTCAAATGATCTCCACCTCTGAAATTAAGGTGTCGGTTCTGGTTGAGGAACGCTACGCAGAAAAAGCGGTCAATGCCATTCATGAGCGTTTTAAAATCTAAGAAATAACGTAAAATCTGCAAAGCGGCTGCCCCTGATTTTTCCGGGATAGCCGCTTTTTCAGCATTGGGAACCAAAGAGAAGGGAGGGCACTGTATGCGAGAGTTCAGCAGAAAGGATTATTTCAAACGGGATCCTCATTTTTGTATCCAGCTTTCTCAGAATGCCGATACAGAAATCCATACCCATGATTTTATTGAGATTGTTTATATCACGAAGGGCTCGGCCATGCAAACCATCGGCGGTGCCAGCTACCCCGTTCATCGGGGAACACTGCTGTTCATTAACTGCGGCCAGACCCATTCTTTTACCGCCCAAAAATCCTTTACCTACTATAATTTAATGCTCACTCCGGAATTTATCAGCGATCAGCTGGTGGATTCGGGCAATCTATATGAAATTCTTTCCCTGTCTATGTTTGAGGAATTTCAAAGTGCCAAGGATGCCTCTCACCCACTGGCGCAGCTTTCCGGCGAAATCATTCCGGAAATAGACGCTCTGTTTGCCGCCCTGCTGCGGGAGTATCAAGGCAACCGACCGGGGCGGATGATTCTGATGAAATCCTATAGCTCCATTGTTTTAACCCACATTTTCCGCCGGCTGTGCAGCCAGGAGGAGTCGATCGTTACGCCGGAGCTGCTGCATTACATTGAAGAGCATTGCAGCGAGCGTCTGACCCTCAGCGAGCTGGCCAGAAAATGCTTTTATCACCCTTCCTATCTAAGCCGGATGTTTCATGAGCTGCAGGGTCAAACCCTGACGGAATATATCACCGAGGTTCGCATCAAAAAAGCAATGAAGCTGCTGTCGGAAACCGCCCTCCCCATCGAGGATATTTGCATTTCCTGCGGATTCCGGGACAAAACCTTCTTTTTTAAAAAATTCAAGGAGCTCACCGGCAATTCCCCTGCAAACTACCGCAAGCTTACTTTTATGTAAAAAATCAATACTTTTTGTTTTTAAATTCTCCCATTGTTCCCCCTTCTTGTTTTTGATATAATAATTCATATCAGAAATAAGAAAGGTGGTTTTTTTCATTGATTTCACTTAATCAACAGCAAATAAAAGATAAAATTTATGCCTGCTGGATCGGAAAAAATATTGGCGGCACCATCGGCACGCCTTACGAAGGCAGTACGGAATTTCGGGATGTGAAGGGCTTTGCCAGCGAAAAGGGGGAGCCTCTGCCCAATGACGATCTGGATCTGCAGCTGGTGTTTTTAACCGCCATGGAGCAGCAGGGTCCTGCGGGGCTTTCTGCCGCTGTGCTGGCAGAATATTGGATTAACTACATCACGCCTCACTGGAATGAATACGGCACCGGAAAGAGCAATCTGAAGGCCGGCATTTTGCCGCCCCTTTCCGGCGAGCTGTATAACGATACCTGGAAAAACTCCAACGGCGCATGGATCCGGTCTGAAATCTGGGCATGCACAGCCCCCGGCTTTCCACAGATTGCCGCCCAGTACGCTTTTATGGACGCCTGCATTGATCACGGCATGTCCGAAGGAACCTATGCAGAAATTTTTACAACCTATCTGGAAAGCTACGCTTTTTTCGGTACGGATATCCGGGATATGATTGAGCGCGCCTTAGAGGCGCTCCCTGCCGACTGCCGGACCTACCAAAGCATCCGCCTTGCCATTGACAGCTTTGACAAGGGCTTAACCTTGCGGGAGGCCAGAGAGGCAATTGTGGAGGCCAACAAGGATATGGGCTGGTTCCAGGCTCCCGGCAACGTGGCCTTTGTGGTATTGGGACTGCTGTACGGAAAAGGAGATTTCAAGCAGTCGGTGCTATCAGCGGTAAACTGCGGGGACGATACAGACTGCACCGGCGCAACGGTAGGAGCCTTTTTGGGCATTTTATACGGCACCGCCGGAATTCCGGAGGACTGGAGAGAATATATCGGCGATAAGATCAACAGCATTGCGGTGGACGCCTCTTACCGCAGTCTTCCCAAAACCTGCGCCGAGCTGACCAAACGGACGATGGCCATGATTCCCTCGGTTCTTAAGGCTCATTATCTTGATTTTACCTGGACAGACGGCTCCAGCGATATCAATGCCGTTGGCTGGGAGGACTATTATCTGGAACGTATTCCTTCCCCCTTCCAAAATAGAACAAAATACTGCTATGACGTTCCCATGCCGCCTCATCTGAAGGCAACCGTATGCTTTGATCGGGAGCCTATTGTGAAGCCCTTTGAGGAAATCACTGCGAAAATTGTATTCAAAAACGAATTTCCGGATCCGCGGCACGGCCTGGTTACACTGCATTTGCCGGAGGGGTTTGAAGGGGTTTCCTATGATCACCATATTTTTCTCATGCATGAATGCCCCCGTCACACAGACGGGGTGACCACTTGGTCAGTCACGTTGAAGGCAGGAGAGCAGGTTCAGCCTATGAACCGGGTCATTGCCGAAATCAATTTCCCCGGCCGGCCTATGCCGGCGCTGATTCCCATTAATATCATCGGCTGAGTTTTTACATATGACAAAAACCGCCCTCTTCTTTTACATGAGAAGAGGGCGGCTTGCTATATCCGCTTGGCTTATGCTGCCATGATTTGCACCAAAGCGTCAGAGGAAACCATCCCATCCTCCGTCACATAGATGCAGACTTTACAGCCGTTGTATTCCAGATAAGAAATCCAGTTCCCGTCCATAGACTCCTGCTCCGGAGCCGTTGCCGTAATGCCCAAGGCCGCAGCAACCGCAGACACAGGAACCGATTCTGACGTTTGCAAAAAATCACTGGCATATGCCAGCACAAAACGGCAAACCAAATCTTCCGTTAACTGATACTCCTCGTTGGTTTGGTACCAGCTTCCGTCATCAAACCCAAACCACACCCGGCTGCCGGTCAATCTGCAGTACGGTCCGTTCCGCCAGCTTACTTCCTCCGCTGTTCCCAGAGAGGAGGACAGAGCGCCGTAGGTCTTACCAACGTATGAAAAAAGCTCTGTATTTACCGTAACGGAAGGGGTTTGCGGCTGAGAGGGCACGGCAGGCGCCGTGGATACCGACACCATTTTTTCAGCCCCGTCCCATCCAACCGTGCAGCCAAAGCCTTCCGAGACCGCTCTGACCGGCACCATGGTACGGTTATTGATAATCTGAGGAGCCACATCCAGTGCTTTTGCAGTGCCGTTCACTTTGATTTCCTTAACGCCGATTTCCAAAACCACCTGCATCCCATCCTTTTGCGCAGTGACGGTTTTGGTTTGCCCGTCCCAGTCCACCTGGGCGCCTAGGGCTTCAAAAATAGCGCGAACCGGAACGAAGGTTCTGTCCTGCTCAATAAACGGAGATACATCGGAAGAAATCTGATTTCCATCCACCGTTACCCGGATTCTGTTCTGGTAAGGGGACAGATCAATGGTCAAGGAGGGCATAGTTTGATAATCGTTGTATGCCACAATCTCCGACCCCTTCTTTTCTGCTGCGTATTTGATCGTCAGCCGATCCTTTTGCAAAACAGCCGAGCTGGTGATCAGAGAGCTGTACTTCCGGTCGGTATTGTACCGCGCCAGCACATCGCCGCTGCGATCCAGCAGCGTAATGGGGCCACGGGTGTTCATCATGCATAAATTCCCCGATTCATCAAAAATCCCGTGGCAAAAAGAATAGCTCCCCTCCGGCGTACTCCAGAGAATATTGCCGGTTCCCGCATCAAAGGCTTGCAGGCTGCCCTTATAGTTCAGAAAAAACAGATTGCCGGACTGCCCGTACCAATAAACGCTGCTTTCGCCGCTGCGTTCCTTCATGCCGGTATCATAAGTCCACACAACAGAGCCGTCACGGCCGATCCCCTGCAGCACGGTTTGCTCCAGCTGATCATAATCTCCGCCCCGGGTGGTGGTGCAAATCACCTGATCCACCGCCGCTGCGGCAAAGGCTCCCATAGAGCAAAAGCACAACAGAGAAAAAGCAAGCAAGAGAGAACACATTTTTTTGATCATAGCAATCCTTCTTTCTATCGGTTGATTTTTTATATCGATCCTTCTATCGAAACACATCTTTGATCAAATAGCTTGCATCATCAAGATCCTTCCAAATTCATTATAGCATACTCCCCTGAAAAAAACAAGTAGCTGATGATGAATTTATAGAAAAAAAGTGTTCCACCAAAAGAGCTATTCCCATTCCATGCTCCGGGATATTGTTTTTTAATCCGCTCCTCTCCGCCCCCTCACTTTTTCGGCAGAGAGCCTCAGTGAGGGAAAATCCCTCTTTTTCTTTTTTGCGGTTTCACAAAACCAGATGTTTCTGCATACTATAACAGTGAATCGCCGCCATGCAAGGCGGCAAAAAAGGAGGATTTTGCAATATGAACGAAAAGGTTACATCATCGTCGGCCGCCGAAATTCAGCATAACGGCCAGCCTTGCGATTCTGTCTGTATCCAGACCAATCAGATCTATGATTCCTGTAAAGAATAAGATTATCAATGATAGATAAATAAAAGGGGCGGTTTCCCGCCCCACCATGTTTATTCACCAAAAGTCCCTGCTCTGTCAAGGATGACATACGTCCGCAGCATTTCATCTGTCAAGCCCAGCTCGCCCTTTTCGTCACCCACCAGGATTTTTTTATCTACCATTTTTTGAATGGTTGGTCTTGCCCAATCCGGCATGTTTTTGTCGATGTAGTTGTAAATCATTTTATTTTCAATCTTTGAAATTCTGTTGCTTAATCCGCTCAACAACGCTTTTAATTCCTCATACTGTGTCATTGTCAATTCCTCCATACAATTTTCAACTTTCTTTAAAAACCGCTCCCAACCCATGTCAAGGGTTCTGTGAGGGCAATACTTACCGGAATAGTCCTGGTGCTTGGTAACCTTGTCAATTCCCCATCCGTACCGATTCAGAATGCCGGCAATCAGTTCTGCTGCATTATCCTCAGCCTTTAGGAACCGTTCCCCGCCGGACTTGCTGTAGCAAATTTCAATGGCTATACCGTACATATTCCCTGCTCCTGTTCCGTCCCCTGCGTGCCATGCGGTTCTGTTCTCCGGGATGGCCTGAACGGCGCACATATCGTCCACCGCATAATGATAAGAGGTGGAATCTCTGTTGCCCAGCATGTAGGCCACCTCGTTTACAGCAGAAGCATCATTGGCGGTGTTGTGTACCACAACAAATCTGGGAGTCATAGCATAAGGACACTTGACGCTCCATTTCCATTCCGGGCATAAATTTTTGATCATTTCCATAGAATCAACCCTCCAGTTTTTCCTCTTGTTTCAATGCCTTCATGTACTCATCCGCCGTCAAGGCCTCTTGGCTAAAGCTGTTGTTTTTCCACCAGGCTGCAATGGCTGTTATTGCAGTCACAACGGCGGTTCCTGCCTGATACACCTCATCCTCCGAAAAGGGCAGAGGGTTTTTCCCTGCCGCCGTCAGCAGCTGATTGGCCAGCGCAAACAGCAGAACAACAGTTCTCACAATGGTTCCGGTTTGTACCTTCATATCCACACCTCCTTTCATTTCGTTTGCAATTCTTTTGTGTGCAGCTTTTCTTCTATGTATTTCTTGACTTCCCCATTCCCGCCGGCTTTGATATAAGCGTCTCCGGCGATGATCCGCTCCCCGATTGGCATATCCCGGCTCATGATGGTTAACCTTAGGCAGTTGAGATAATTCTCCTTGGTATGCCTCTGTGTGTCCTGAATGGCATCTGCAAGATGAACAAAAAACACCACCGCCCTCCAGATTGCCACT
>JAXEOR010000087.1:0-10889 GCA_034117945.1 Clostridia bacterium
TGAACCGCTCCCTGAGAAAGGGTGGTGATTTCTTTCATTCCTCCCCCTTTTGAAAGAGCAACAGAGGCGGACAGAGCGGTTGTGCTGTTCAGCGTGTTGAGCCACAGAGCCTGAGCACCCGTTCTGAACTGATCGGTTACAATCTTTGCGATGGTTGCATCCGTCCCCGTCCAGTCAGTATCCTGCTCTTTGCTATAAATTTTTCCATTCTCATTATCTCAAAAAAGCTTTTATGTGTAAAGAAAAATGAAAAAATTGCTTAATTTTTGCAAGTATTTTCTTGAAAAAGCCAAAATTATATTCAATTTCTCATAAACATTTTTTACCATTCCCCTCTGGGTTCTCTTTTGTTTTTGACTATTTTCAGAATCAAAAACGGCCAAGCTGATCCTTGCCTGACCGTTTTGAAAGCATCTGTTTATTTATTCTGCAACTTCATATTCCACAGGAGCTGCCGTTGTCTCCTGCTCGTCCGCTGTAACAACATAGGGTTGTATCTGATAAAGCCCCGGCACAATGGCATCTCCCACAATTCTAATTGCAAACATGCCGTTCTCGTTGGCTCCGCCTTCGCTTTCCAGCCGATAAACCGCCGCATTTTTCAGTCCTATCCGTTTAAAATACACCCCGCACGAATGAATGGTATCGCCGGTTGCTTTACCATATATTGTAAAGGAATAAGGGCTGATAACGGGAAGGCCGTCACGGGTATATTCATAATTATTTGCGCTGACTCCCCAGCTGTACTCCACCGAGGACTGCACGCTTGCTTTGCGGCAAATCACCGTAAGCGTTCCGCTTTCCGACGCTTGGAAATCAAATGCTCCGCTCATCTCGCCGCTTAGCTCGGGAGCAACATACCGCTGAGCCGATTCGCTGCCCTCCCATAGCACATAATCAATCACCATACCGTCAGGAGCAGAGACGGTCAGGGTTTTGTTTACAGAGGCATCCAGATAAAAAAGTTGGTTATCGGTATATTCCGCACCGTCGCAGGAGACGGTTCCGTTCCCGGAAAGGGTAACATCTACAGGTAAACCGCCTTCATCCCCCAGTGTAAACTTCAGGATTCCCTGATATCCGAGAGAATAGATCACCTCGCCGTCCTTCAAATAGGCAACATCAGGATTTCCCGCAAAGGAAACCGAGGCCTTCATTTTCGGACTGGAAACATCCGAAATATCAACGATGCTGCAGCCGCCGTTTCTTTTATCATTGACAAACAAGGTACTGCCGTATGCAATTGGCTTTCCGACGGATGACGCATCTGTGGTGCCGTCGCTGCGAAGATAATGGAAAACAGTATTTCCTGCCCAAATTGTAGAAGTTTCTGCAAGGGATGAATCGGAAGGATCAAACAGGGCATAGCCGCCGCTTGTTGTGGCAAGAGCCCGGGATCCCACTGAGGTGATTCCGTTGGTCATGCCCATACCGGATTTTTGAAACAAGGTAAAATACACGGGATCGTTTCCGTTGTCCGCTCCGAAATCATACCACTGCGTTGTGTAAATATGATCGTAAATACACAAAAATCTGTTTGCCACTGCGGTGCCGTTTAATGCCTGTCTGGAATAATACAAGCCGCCTAAACGATTTCTTCGGAAGCTTACCGGCTCCTCTATATTCCGAAAATCTACCAATTCCGAATATCCTGATCCGGAATCACAAAGAACAAAATTGCCCTTTGGAGAAAGTCTGACCATGGTGACGGGATAATTGCTCCATCCGTCACTATACACATAGCTTGACAGCTTGTTGAGAGAAAGTCCATCCTCTGAAATTTCATAAACAACTACTCCGCCCATTCCTTCGGCGGCATAAATTTTATTGTCAAACAGCTGAATATCACTGGTAATGTCGGCACTGGGAACAGAGGAAAGCTTGTTCAAGTGATCATCATAAATCAAAATTCCTTCCGTACCGCAGGCGGCATAGATATAATTCCCCCGCTTCACCGCACCATACACCTGCCCATCCGGTCTGGCATAGGCAATATCGGTAAATCCCGCAGCCGCAAGTGCTGTGGTATCGATATCAAAAAAGGTACCGCTGTCCTCTTTTTTGTTTCCCCGATTATCAACCGTAATCGCTTCATGCCCATAGTCTGCATTCAGCAGAGCAATACCGGTTGCGTTTCCGGAAAGATATAAATAACCCTCATAGGAACAAACTCCGGTGACTGCGTCCTGCCCCTTACTGGTGACGTCAAAGGGATAATACCGATTGGTGCCGTTGTTTTTCTGGATGCTGAAATTTGACTGATACTTTGCGCTACTCTGCGTTTTATCAATGTCCAGCGTAATATGAGCAAGTCTGATCGGCGCATAGGGATTGGTTACATCATAAACATATACACCGGTATAGGTATTGGTAAGGTAGGCATACTTGTTTTCTCCCTGCTGCGCAAGCGTCACCTTCCAAAAATCCCCTCCTGTCTGATAGAAGTGATCGTCAATTTTGACTGTTGCAATCCGAACCGGGTTTGATAGATCAGACACATCATAAATATCCATCCCGTTTCCCAAACCGAAGCCGACGTTGTTGATCACCCGCCCCTGGGCATCCTGATAATGGCCTGTGGCGGCATACAGATAATTTCCGTCAATTGCCACCCCATCCCCAAGACCGGTAAGGGGGATATTTTTGGTTAATAATTTGGCATTGCTCGGATCGGCCACATCCCACACCTCAACGCATCTCTCGCCCCAGCAGCCAATAAAAAGTCTGCTTCCTGACAGAGTGCAGGACTGGCCCTCACCGGTTCGGAGAACTGCCAGACATTTTGCGTGATAAGGATCAGAAATATCTAAAATTTCTGTGCCGTACATACGATTTGTAATATAAGCCCTGCCATCCCCTACTGCAAGGCCTGTGGCATATTCCACCGTGTCGTATCTGGAGGCAATCACGGGGCTTTGCTTATTTGAGCAGTCGATCACATAGGCCTTGTTGGCTCTTGCCGTTACAACGGCGGTATTTCCGTCCTCGGAAATGCGCAGCTGGCGAACCTCCCCCAGCTTTGAGATGGAGCCCAGCAAAACGGGGGAAGAAGGGGTTTGGACATTAAAAATCCGAAACTGGCCTCCGCCTATGGCAAACAGATAATTTCCATAAGAGCAAAGATCCGTTGTGTTTGTTTGATTCACAAAAGCGCCGCTGCTGTATTCCAAAGAGGCTTGTTCAAACTCCTCCATGAGAAAATAGCCCTGTGGGAGAGTATACATCAGCTTTTTCGCAGCATCTGTTTCTGAATCTGTTCCATAGTTTTTCAAAGACACCCCGCCGAATTCTATTTCTCCCGTATCGCTCCCGGTTTCGAGTGCAATCCTTACGGTTTCCCCCGTAACGGTTGCCGGCATGCAGATTTTTGTCCATTGAGTTGGGATATAGTAGGTATAGGCCGCCATATTCTTGGACTGATCCCCCTGAATCACGGCACGAACAGTTTGATTTTTGCTTTTTGCTTTTGCATAAAAGGTCAGCAACACCACATTGCCGGAGGCTGTTTTTTCTGCTGATGAATTCACGTCACAGCGGATGCCGAATCCGGAAGCAGAAGAAGGAACCTGGCTGCATGCCACAGTGAGCGTATCGGTAAAGGGAACAGAAGCATCGGTCGTAACAGATGTTGTAACCGTTCCGTATGCTGAGTCAATAGCAACTGCCGAATTGATAAAATCAGACTGGGAAATCAGCTCTGCAGAGCCGTCCTCCGAGTAAGTGGGAATAGTGTAAGCACCTCTGGGGAGCTGATCCACCGAAACGGAGGTACCGTAATTGATAAGTTCAAGTTCCGAAAAAAGCATGCTGTTGCCCTGAGTAGAACCTATTTTGATAATAAGCTGGTCTAATCCGCCTACAGCGTCTTCAGGAATTTTCGCAGGTATGTACCAGCACTGCCAATCAGATCCGCTTTGGGTATACTGCGTATTCGGAATAGCGTCATTGGCATTGGTTGTCCAGTCAGCGTCATTCCACAAACGAATCTGCATTTTTCCGTCTCCTGAAAGCAGTTTGGACTTAAATTTTAAAAGCACCGTATCTCCCGGTGATGTTAATGCGGTGGGAGGCGTTAATGCGTCAAAATTCAATTTGAGCATACACAAGGATGCATGTTCCTGCAAGCAGGTGAATTTCAGTGCTTTGGTAAAACTCATATCAGAAACCGTTTCTGCCGATAGGCTGGCATATGTGGTATCCGTGTTGTAGCTGACAATACTTCCCGATTTTCTCTCCCCGTCTATCACAGCTTTTTCAAAATCCTCCGGGGCAATAACACTCTTTGCCTGTGCTGCAAACCCCTCCAGAATTTGCTCCTGCTCGCTATAGTCTCCGGCTGCCAGTGCCGGTGTGCAGAAAATAAGAATCATAGCGAACACAAGCATTACAGAAAGACCTTTTTTCATCATTTTTCCTCCTTATTTGTGTGATATTTTTCAAAAAACACTTGATAAATATAACGAAATTTGCTACAATTGAAGTATATCATAAAACAAACCTGCTGTATATAGCAAAAAGAAAGGAGTGTGTGACCAAAAGTCAGATATTATGAATGATCTTATGCTTACTGTCTTTTACTATAACAGTGTTTTTGCTGCGGAACCATGGCTGCTGATTCCTAATATTTATGTCCAGCGTTTCTATTACATTAAAGGAGGAGACGGCTGGTATTTTGATAAAAACGGCGTCAAGCAACCTTTTTTAAAGGGAAAAATTTATATTATGCCCTACTACATGGAATGCTGTTTCCAGCAAGATCCTCAAAACAGATGCGACCATGTGTACATTGATTTTATTACGGCGCCGGTGATTCATGCAGACCAGCCTCTGGTTTATGATGTGAAAGAAAATTCCGAGATATGGGATTTGATTCAGCTGTTTGAAACAATCAATCACCGTTTGATCCGCTATGACAACCATAGCGCACCGGATTTGCTAAGAAACGTCTACAAAGAAGAAAAAAGAATGGTTACAAGTATACTGAAAATTCTCTTAACGCTATGTGACCATGAAAGAAAAATTCCTTACGCATCAGACCCTTCCATTCTTCGCACGGTACAACACATTCACTCTCATTATCACGAACCGATTACGAATGAGGAGCTTGCAAAGATCGCCTGTCTATCAAAAAATTATTTTATCGAGCGTTTTTCATGTGTCATGGGCATGACGCCGTATGCATACTTGAAGCAATATCGCCTTTTCAGAGCAAAGGCCTTTTTGATGCAGGGCTATTCCCTTTCCTACACTGCTGAAAAAGTTGGCTATGAAAACGCCTCTTCTCTTTCAAGAGCATTAAAAATTTTTGAACATCGATCATAAAAAAAGACCGAGCATCCTATACAATGCAATATGCCCCCAAAAAGTTTCACTTTTTGGGGGCATATCAATGCTCGGTTTTTTATTTCACTGTAGGGATTAATCCACCAGCTGCAAAACTGCCATAGGAGCAGCGTCGCCTCTGCGGGGACCCATTTTTACCACTCGGGTATAGCCGCCGTTTCTGTCTGCGTACTTGGGCGCAATTTCATCAAACAGCTTTTTCACAACATCTTCCTTTGTAATATAAGACAGCGCCTGTCTTCTGGTATGCAATGTATTGGTTTTTCCCAGGGTGATCATTTTTTCAACCATGCTTCTTGCTTCCTTGGCTCTGGTTTCTGTGGTCACGATCTGGCCGTTTTCCAACACGCAGGTTACCAGTGATCTCAGCATTGCCCGGCGCTGATCGGTAGGTCTGCCTAATTTTCTAGTTCCAGGCATTTCAAATACCTCCTTTGTTCTTGAATTTGTTACCCAGCCTTATTGTTGGTCTTCAGACTCAGACAGGGACAAGCCGAGAGAAATCAGCTTGTTGATGACCTCTTCCAGAGACTTTCTGCCCAAGTTTCTGACCTTCATCATATCTTCTTCAGTTTTGCCGATCAAGTCTTCCACCGTGTTAATTCCCGCCCGCTTCAAGCAGTTATAGGAACGAACAGAGAAATCCAGATCTTCAATCTGCATTTCAAGCACCTTTTCCTTCTTGGTCTCTTCCTTTTCCACCATAATTTCAGTATTTCTGGCGTCATCAGAAAGATCAATAAACAAATTCAGATGCTCGTTCAAAATCTTTGCACCAAGGCTGACAGCTTCGTCCGGACGAATGGTTCCGTCTGTCCATACGTCAATCACCAGCTTGTCAAAATCAGTATCCTGACCAACACGGGTGTTTTCCACATTGTAGTTAAACTTTACTACAGGGGTATAGATGGAATCAACCGGAATAATTCCAATCACGTTGCTTCCCATGGCAGCCTTGTTCTTTTCCGCAGAAACATAGCCGCGGCCATGATCCAGCGTGATTTCCATATACAGCTTGGCGTCCTCATTTAAGGTGGCAATCAGAAGATCGTTGCTCAAAATTTCAACATCCGAATCAGGTTTAATATCGGAGGCGTAAATTTTACCTGCTCCCTTTGCCTCAATGAAAACCGTTTTAGGGCCTTCACAATGAAGCTTAGCAATCAGCTTTTTGAGGTTCAACACGATCTCCGTGACATCCTCTCTCACACCGGGAACAGTGGAGAATTCATGCAAAACACCGTCGATTTTGACAGAGGTTACCGCAACACCGGGAAGAGACGACAGCAGAATTCTGCGCAGACTGTTCCCCAGCGTCATTCCATAGCCCCGTTCCAAAGGTTCCACAATAAAACGGGCATAGGATGCGTTGTCCTTTTCTTCAATACACTCAATTCTTGGTTTTTCGATCTCGATCACTGACAAAACCCTCCTTCAATATTCAATTTTAAATACTTAAAAATTGAACCCTGATTACTTGGAATAGTACTCAACAATAAGATGTTCTTCCAACGGGAGGTCAATGTCTTCTCTGGAAGCCAGGGTAACAACCTTAGCCTGCAGAGTATTCCGATCCAAATCGAGCCACTGAGGAATTACTTTTCCTTCAGTTGCTTCCAAAATTGCTTTTAATTTTGCTTTGCCCCGGCTGCCTTCCTTCACGGAAATCACGTCTCCGGGAGATACTAAATAAGAAGGAATGTCAACTTTTTTGCCATTTACGGTAAAGTGGCCGTGACGAACCAGCTGTCTGGCTTCAGGACGGGAAAGTCCAAAACCGAGTCTGTAAATCACGTTGTCCAGTCTGCTTTCCAAAATGGCCAGCAAGTTATCACCGGTGATGCCGGCTTTCTTTTCTGCCATAACGAAATACTTTTCAAACTGGCTCTCCAAAACACCGTAATATCTTCTTGCTTTTTGCTTTTCTCTTAACTGAATTCCGTATTCAGACACCTTTTTTCTGCTCTGGCCGTGCTGACCGGGCGCATAAGGTCTTCTGTCTACGGCACATTTTCCTGTATAACAACGATCGCCCTTCAGAAAAAGCTTTTGACCTTCTCTGCGGCAAAGTCTGCATACCGCTTCGGTATATCGTGCCATATCTGCACCTCCATTTAATTATTATAATCATCCCTGTGTTTTCACAGGCCCGCATCCGCAAGCATCAAACTCTGCGGCGTTTGGGGGGTCTGCACCCATTGTGAGGAATAGGGGTTACATCCTTAATCATAGTAACCTCCAAGCCGGCACCCTGCAGCGCTCTGATCGCTGCTTCTCTTCCTGCACCGGGTCCTTTCACATATACTTCTACCATTTTCAGGCCATGCTCCATTGCAGCCTTGGCAGCAGTTTCAGCAGCCATCTGAGCCGCATAGGGCGTGTTTTTTCTGGAGCCGCGGAAGCCCAGACCGCCGGCACTTGCCCAGGAAATTGCATTTCCCGCAACATCTGTAATGGTAACAATCGTATTATTAAACGAAGAACGAATATGAACCGCACCGCGCTCGATATTTTTCCGTTCGCGTCTTCTGCGTGTTGCTTTTTTCACTGTTTTAGCCATGAAATCGAACCTCCTTCTTTACTTTTTCTTTCCTGCCATAGTTTTCTTCGGACCTTTTCTGGTACGCGCGTTGTTTTTGGTATTCTGTCCTCTTACGGGCAGGCCACGTCTATGTCTCAAGCCGCGGTAGCAGCCGATTTCAATCAGCCGTTTAATGTCCAAGGAAACCTGACGGCGCAAGTCACCTTCCACCGTGTATTCCCGGTCGATTGCATCACGCAGTAAACCAATTTGTTCCTCCGTCAAATCCTTTACTCTCGTATCAGGATTAATTCCGGTTTGCTCAAGAATTTTTCTGGAGCTGCTAACGCCGATGCCGAAAATATAAGTTAAGCCATATTCCACGCGTTTTTCCTTGGGTAAATCAACACCTGCAATTCTTGCCATTTACTCTTTACACCTCCTGCACATTCTATGCATTTCATATTTGCGTATTTATGATGATCAAATTCTGCGCTGCGGGAATCCGTATTTGCTTTTTCAAAACCGTTACACACACCCCTCGCTTTCGCTCTGGGTTCCGGTCTTGAAACAGCCGGTTCACCGCCAGCCGCGCGCAGAACAATCATTAGCCCTGTCTTTGCTTATGCTTGGGATTTTCGCAAATCACCATAACCTTGCCTTTTCTTTTGATAATCTTGCATTTTTCACACATAGGCTTTACTGACGGTCTTACCTTCATGGAAATAACCTCCTTACAATTGTTTACTAAGCATTTGCCGGTTTTATTTTGCACGCCATGTAATCCGGCCCTTGGTCAGATCATAGGGCGACATTTCAACCGTTACCTTGTCACCCGGAAGAATACGGATAAAGTTCATACGAAGCTTTCCTGAAATATGAGCCAATATCCTGTGCCCGTTTTCCAACTCAACCTGGAACACTGCGTTAGGCAATGCCTCAACAACCGTACCTTCCAATTCCAAAACATCATCCTTCGCCAAAGGAATACCTCCTTCCAGAATTTCGGCTCTGCATTATCCATCTTGCTGCTGCGTGATCAGCTCTGCAATCGCAGTTCTGATCTCTGAATTTGTTACCTTTTGGTCATCCCGCAACTTGTGCGCAATAAACTCGCTGTTTCTTCCAAGTGCCTTCAGATGCTTCATCTTTTTACGTTTTGGATGATCCGTTTTACGCATTCTGCCATCGCTGATCAAAACATAATTCTCCTCTTGCACAGACAGCACAACAAAGATTTTGCCTTTGTCCCGTCCCGCTATTGATTGAACAAACAAAGACGGATAAATATCATCCACTGATTTCTTCACCTCAAAATGTTTACTTGGTCAGAATCACAGGATCCTGCTCTGTAATCAACACAGTGTTCTCATAATGAGCGGCCAGCTTTCTGTCTGCTGTTACCGTGGTCCAGCCATCCTCCAGTACCTTTACCTGATAAGTCCCCTGACTGATCATCGGCTCAATGGCCAGAGTCATTCCGGGATATAACCTGACGCCCCGACCCGGCGGGCCGTAATTAGGAATACTGGGATCCTCATGAAGCTGGCTTCCCACACCGTGACCCACAAAATCCCGCACAACGCCGTATCCGGCGCTTTCCGCACAGGTTTGCACCGCATGAGAAATATTACTCAGCCGTTCTCCTGCTCTTGCGTGAGCGATGCCCTGATAAAAGCTTTGCTCCGTAACCTGAATCAGCCGCTCGGCCTCAGGACTGATTTTCCCCACGCCGAAGGTTCTGGCGCAGTCCGCATGATATCCGTTATGGCAAACGCCGATATCAATGCTGATAATATCCCCCTCATGGAGTCTGCGGCTTCCCGGAATCCCGTGAATCACCACCTCGTTTACAGAGGCGCATACCGAACCGGGAAACCCGCGGTAATTCAAAAAGGAAGGCTTCATGTGATGTCCTGTGATACAGTCATAAGCAATTTTGTCGATCTCCCCGGTGGTAACGCCCTCCCGCAGGGAGTGCTGTATTTTTTCCAGCACCTCCACCGCTACCAGGCCGGCCTCTCTCATCAGGGAAATTTCCTTTTGCGATTTAATTGAAATCATACTAATTTGCCCCCACTGCTGCAAAGGCTTCTGCCGTAATCACATCCAAAGGCTGATCCGCATTGATTTCATGCAGCGCACCTTTTTTTTCATAATAGCCCTTCAGCGGTGCGCTCTGAGCATAGTAAACCTGCAATCTTTTCTTGATTGTCTCTTCCTTGTCGTCATCTCTGGTTTTCAGCTCTGCTCCGCATTTGTCGCAGAAATTACCCTTCGCAGAGGGTTTGTTCTCCACATGAAAGGTTGCGCCGCATTTGGGGCATTCCCTTCTGCCGCCTAACCGCTTGAGGATCACCTCATCAGCGGCCTCGAAGGAAAGAGCTGCGTCAATCTGAACGCCCAGCTCATCCAGCGCCTCCGCCTGAGCAATCGTACGGGGAAAACCGTCCAGAATAAAACCGTTTTTACAGTCCTCTTCCTTCAGCCGTTCTGAAATCATCCCGACCATCACATCATCGCTTACCAGCTGCCCTCGGTCAATCAGCTCTTTCGCCTTTTTCCCCAGCTCCGTTCCCTTGCGGATCGCAGCACGCAGCATTGCGCCGGTAGAAATTGTGGGGATCTCTAGTTTTTCTGCCAATAATTCTGCCTGGGTTCCTTTTCCGGCACCCGGCGCCCCCAACAGAATAATATTCAAGTCAGTCACCTTCTCTGCTATTTTACTCCCTCTTTTTCAGAGGGAACCCTTCTATTCCAAAAATCCCTTATAGTGACGAATCATCATCTGAGATTCGATCTGCTTCTGGGTTTCCAGAACAACACCCACAACAATCAGGATAGAAGTTCCGCCGATTCCAAAGGAACCAAGTCCGAAAATAGCCGCAACAACCATGGGGAACAATGCAACCAACCCGATAAATACGGCTCCTGCCATAGTAATTTTGTTTAAGGATTTCTCAATAAACTCAGAGGTGGACCTTCCAGGACGAATCCCGGGGATAAATCCGCCGTTGTTCTTCAT
>JAXEOR010000088.1:0-10467 GCA_034117945.1 Clostridia bacterium
ATTGGAAATCAGCACATAGATGGCCGCCGCAATGCTGATGAGGGAAATGGCGCAGCCCACGCCGGTAATCAACCGGAGAGGTTTCACGGAAAAAGAGGTGATTCCCTCCAATGCAAATTTCAGCATCTTTTTCAGCGGATATTTTGACACCCCCGCAAACCGCTCTGTTCTGGTATAGGATACCGTGGTAGAGGGAAAGCCCACCAAAGGCACCATGCCCCGCAAAAACAGATTTACCTCGTCAAATTGACAAAGTGCCTGCACCGCCCGCTTGCTCATCAAGCGAAAATCCGCATGATTGTAAATCATATCAACGCCTAAGCGGTTCATCAGCCGATAAAAGGAAAGGGCGGTGTTTCGTTTGAAAAAGGTGTCTGAATCCCGGTTGTCACGAACGCCGTACACAATGTCATATCCCTTGTGATACTGCTCCACAAAGGTGCGGATGCATTCGCAGTCATCCTGAAGATCTGCGTCAATGGAAACCAGCAGATCCGCTGTTTTTACTCCCTCCGTCAGTCCTGCCATCAAAGCGTTTTGATGGCCTTTGTTGCAGGATAGCTTCAGGCCGTGAATTCTGGAATTGGTTTGGGCTAAAGATTCAATGATGGCCCAGGTTCGATCCCGACTTCCGTCGTCCACAAACAAAAGATTGCTGTGCTCTGAGATGCTCCCCTCCTGGATCATTTGCTCCATCAGGGTGCACAGCCGGGCGGCGGTTTCCGGCAGAGATTCTTCTTCATTATAGCAGGGTATCACAATGGTTAAAAGTTCCTTCATATTCATCCCCCTTTTTTCTTGCTAGCTCCATTATACCATGACAGTAGGAAAAATTCAATTGGTTTGATAAAATTTTCAAATTTTTTCAAAGCCGCAGAAAAGAATTGACAGTCCGATTGAATTGTGATAGAATAAAAGCTGACGATCGAATCTGATAAAGGGAATGAGTGGGATGAATCAAATCATAACCAATCGTCGGATGTTCTGGGCTTTGTGCGTAGGGCTTACCCTGCTTCCTGCTGTGGTTCTCGGCGGAATCTATGCACCGGTGCTGGATGATTATATTATGTACCAGGGTTATTATCTGTATGATACTTCCTATTTGCTGAATACCGTAAGGGTTTGGACGGTTCGGCCGGTTTCAAATTTATTGGATGTTTTTGTGTGGTCTAAGTTTCATGACCACCTGTTCACCTTATTCCTTATTATTGCGATTTTTAGAATTTTAGCTGTTTATTTGTTATGCCGTTTTTTTGAAAAGCAGGGATGGGAGGGGGCAAAAATGCCCTTGTGCCTGTGCTTGCTTTGGTGCCCTGTGGGGATTGAGGCTACAGGCTGGCTGTCTGCCGCCACCAGAATTATAACAGGGTTGCTTTTTATGAGTCTTTCCCTGCACTTTTTGACACGGAACCGCTGGGGCTGGTTTGCTCTCTTTTTACTGCTGTCCTTTGGGTGCTATGAGCAAATTGCGCTGGTGGGTTTTTGCCTTGCTGGGTACGATTTGTGGTTTCGCAACCGAAAAATGCTTTGGATTCCCCTATCTTCGGGAGTGGTGATGGGGGCGTATTATTTGATTTGCAATCAATGGAATACTACCTCCAGAATGGGCTTTGGGGTGGATTGGTCTGTTTTTTCAAGAATCGGGGAGGGATGGTATCTCGGCCTGTGTCGGCTGGTGCCGGAAAGCTTTCGGCGGGGCTTGGCTTTGCTGGAGCAAAACCCCTGGCTGGCTGCGGCACTTGTGCTGCTTTCTGCTGCATTGGTCTTGGTGTGGAAGCCGGAAAAAAGCACAAGACCCTTCAGTTGGGCGGTGGGGGTGATCCTGTTTATGGTTTGCTATCTTCCCTTTGCCGTTCTTAAGGAAAACGGTCTTTCCTTTCGGGTGATGTATCTCTCTATGATCGGGATCGCCCTTTTGTTCCAAGGAGGAAGAGGCCTTTGGAGAAAGCTTGTATGGGGCTTGCTGATCTTTGTTTTCTGCGTTGGATCGGCGGGAGAACTGAAGGATTATCAGACAGCCGGACTGACAGATGCCCGGATTTTAAATGAATTGGCGCAGAATCTGGAGGGGGATCAGGTAACGGTGGAGCCTCACCTGTATTATCACGTGCCTTCCGTCCTTTACGGACAGCATATTTTAAGTGTTACCCACAGCGATTGGTCTTTGACAGGGGGATTAAGAGCAGTGACCAAGGATACATCCCTGGAGGCCAGAACGAAACGGTAGTGGATGATACAAAAAATAATAAAATATTGAAGGTGTTGCAATGATGAAAAATGGAAAAACAGTAGTTGTGATTGCTTTATTGCTGGCGGTGGTGATGGGATCGGCCTTTACGGCTTCTGCCGAAATGACCCTGAGCGGAACCGATCTGAATCCGGAATATCAAAAATACATAGAGGATCAGGAGGAGCCGATGCTGCTGGATGCAGAGGAGCAGGAATCCGGTACCAATTATGTGCCCGCCCCTTATGTGGAGGTCAACGAAATTTATGCCGTTGAGCATGTTTCAGAGGAGCTGCCTTCCTCTTATGACGCCAGGGAGGACGGGAAGATCACTCCCCCGAAAGATCAGGGGACAGACGGGGTGTGCTGGGCCTTTGCCGGAACCTCCAGCCTGGAGGCCATGCTGATGCCGGAGCGGGAATATGATTTTTCCGAACAGCACGCAAGATTTGCACTGAGCAGCGTGGGAGGAAATGACTGGGGCTATGACCGGGATGCCAGCGACGGTGGAAATTTCAGCATGTATGCGACCTATTTAATGCGCTGGAGCGGTCCGGTTCTGGAGGAAGAGGATCCCTATGATCTGAGCGTGAAAACCCGGGAGGTTTCTGTGACAGATGGGTTCGAGGAGCAATTTCATGTGCAGGGCTTTTTGTCCATTCCCAATCCTGCCCAGACGGTAGAAAGAGTGACGGCGGAGCAAAGAGCGGCTCATGTGAATCTGATCAAGCAGTATGTCAAGGACTACGGTTCCGTATTTACCAGTATTTATTACAATGCCGGTTCGTATTATAACAGTGCCACCTACAGCTATTATTATCCCGGCGAGGCGACCTGCAAGGTTTCCAACCATGCAGTCAGCATTGTGGGGTGGGATGACAATTACAGCAAAGATCATTTTAAAAGCAAGCCTTCTGCAGACGGCGCCTTTTTGATCAAAAACAGCTGGGGAGAATCCTTTGGAGATCAGGGGTATTTTTACCTTTCTTATGAGGATGCCTATGCCGGATGGAACGCAGGGGTGATCAGCCAGGTGGATGAAAAGGGAACCTTGGATCACATTTATCAGTACGATCCTTTTTGCCTGACTGCCGCATACGGCTATAAATCTTCATTAACAGGGAAAACAGTGTCCCAGGCCTGCTTTGCCAATGTGTTTTCGGTGGAAAGCGATCAGGAGGCATTAAAGGCCGTTAGTGTATATACAGCCGCTCCCGATACGACCTGTCGGGTTTATATCAATGCCGAAGGCGGCCGGTTAGACTCCTTTGACCGGATGACATTTGTGGGTGAGGAAACCTTTGAAATGAGCGGCTATCACACCATAGATTTGTCCGAGCAGATTCCCTTGACAGGAGAAAAATTTGCTGTGGCGGTGCAGGTGAAAAGCACAGTCGAGGAGCAACGGATGATACCGCTGGAAATGCCTCTTACGGTTGGAGATATTACCAATTCAAAGTGCACAGCCAATCCCGGAGAAAGCTTTATTTCATATGATTCTAAAGCTTGGATGGATTTGACCGAGATCGTTTCCAATACAAACGTGTTGTTAAAGGCATATACCGTGGATATACCTTCGGAAACTAAAATAGGCTTTGTTGATGAAAGCGGCGAAGAAATTACCGGCTGGACGGCGGGAGAGACCGTAAAAGCAAAAACAACCTATTACAATGATTCGCCCTCTTCTGTGGACGCAAGGGCATATCTGGCGGTCTATGAAGGGGGTCGGCTGATCGCTGTTTCTGCCTCGGATGTGACAGACGTATTGCCCGGGCACAGCGCAGAGCTGGAAACCGACTCTGTTACAGTTCCGTTGGAAGGGGAATATCAGGTGCGGCAATTCCTGTGGAACAATGAAAATGAAGCACCCTTATGCAATTGGGTGGAGCTTTCTGAAAAATAGCGCTGAAGATAAAAGAATGCTGTGATTTTTGGCAAAAAAACGTCACTTATGGTTGACAAGGGGGGAAATCCCCCTTTTTGCTTGAAAGAAAACCTTGCATTTTGAATGAATTTCTGTTATACTGATAAAATAAGCGAAAAAAGGAGGATGTTCTATGCCGATTAAAATTCCAACTCAATTACCGGCGGCTAAGGTACTGCAAAAGGAGAACGTGTTTTTCATGAGTGAACTGCGGGCTATGCGGCAGGACATTCGTCCTTTAAAAATACTGATTCTCAATCTAATGCCTACCAAGATCACAACGGAAACCCAGCTGCTTCGTTTGCTGGGCAACTCTCCGCTGCAGGTGGAGGTGGATCTGATGCAGACCAAAACCCATCAGTCCAAAAATACCCCCCCGGAGCACCTGCTGCATTTTTACCGCACCTTTGACGAATATCGAGATCAAACCTATGACGGCATGATCATCACAGGGGCACCTGTAGAGCAGATGCCCTTTGAGCAGGTGAATTACTGGGAGGAGCTTTGCGAAATCATGGAGTGGAGCAAAACCCATGTAACCTCCACCTTTCATATCTGCTGGGGTGCCCAGGCGGCGATGTATTATCATTATGGGGTTGAAAAACAAATGCTGCCTGCCAAAATGTTTGGTATTTTTGAGCATCGGGTGTTAAAGCCTCGTGCAAAATTGGTCAGAGGCTTTGACGATCGGTTTTACGCTCCTCATTCCCGGCATACCGGCCTGGATCGGGATCAAATTGTGCAGACGGGGCAGCTGGAGATTTTGGCGGAATCGGATGAGGCGGGGGTTTATATTGCCGCAAGCAAGGGCGGAAAGCAAATTTTTATCACCGGCCATTCGGAATATGATCCTATGACCTTGGCGGAGGAATATTTCAGGGATGTGGAAAAGGGTCTGGAGATTGCGGTGCCCAAAAATTATTTCCCGGAGGATAATCCGGCGAAAAAGCCTGTTGTGACCTGGCGGTCTCATGCCAATCTGCTGTATTCCAACTGGCTGAATTATTATGTGTATCAAACAACACCTTACGATATTACAAAGGTGAACGGAAAAAAATAATGTGCAAATGGGGCAGAAACGGTTCTGCCACGGGCGCTCGGTTTCCTGCTGTTTTGAAAGCAGGGAGCCGGGCGTTTTGTATGAAAAAAAGATTTTTCGCACAAAAAACAGCGGACTATTTACTTTGAGCAGATTCCTTGTTATACTAACAGTGTCCCATAATATAAAAATTCATAAATTCTTAAGAATTTTATTGCTGTTTTCTTAAGAATGATTTGGTATAATGAAATCCATAGGAGGGATGAATATGAATCCATTGAGTGTTTTGGTGGTGGATGACGACCGGGAAATTGTCAGCAGTATTTCTATTTTTTTAAAGGCGGAGCAGTATCAGGTCTATCAGGCCTACAGCGGTCTGGAGGCACTTGAGATTTTAGAACAGCATCAGGTGCATTTGCTGTTGCTGGATATTATGATGCCGGATCTTGACGGCATTCAAACCCTGATGCGGCTGCGGGAAAGCAAAAATGTTCCTGTGATTCTGATTTCGGCCAAGTCGGAGGATGCGGACAAAATTTTTGGGTTGACCGCCGGAGCGGATGATTATATCACAAAACCCTTTCATCCGTCTGAGCTGATGGCAAGGGTGAAATCCCAGTTAAGGAGGTATACCCAGCTGGGTGCCATGCAGGAGAGCGGGAACAAAATTGTGATTGACGGGTTGACGCTGGATACAGAGGGAAAGACCGTAACGGTAGACGGCGAGCCGGTAAAGCTGACGCCCCTGGAATATAAAATTCTGGAGCTGCTCTGCTCCAACCGGGGAAGGGTGTTTTCCAGCGATGAGATTTACCGTCGGGTGTGGAAGGAGGACGCCTTTGTCAGCGACAATACCATTGCGGTACATATCCGGCATATCCGGGAAAAAATCGAAATCAACCCCAAGGAGCCTCGCTATCTGAAAGTGATGTGGGGTGTTGGGTATAAAATGACGGGAGGGGAAGAAGGATGAAAAGCACCTGGCTAAAGACAATTGCCTTTCTTCTTTGCATTTTGTGTATCGGAGGAACGGCCTTTCAAATATTTCATATTGTGTTTTCAGGCGGGGTTTCCGTTTATCGGTTTGAAGCCAAGCCGGAGGATCAGCTGGAGGATTCTCTGAATTACATTCTGCATTTAGTGCCTTATTTGGAGGAGCCCTGGGTTCAGCAGGAGCTTCAGGAATCAAAGGTTCACTATTATTTCAAGCTGGGGGATCAGATTTATCAGAACGATGCCGATTTGCCCAATACCTATCAGCAATCGGAGTTTTATTTGGAGCTTTCCAAGGACAAGGGCTTTGACGGAATTTCACCGGCGGTGGACAGCTATCAATTTAATACAGAAAAACTGGATGAAGAATGGAAGGATTACCGATTAATTGTACAGTATCCTGAGGAATACGTGCAGGAATTCGGCTTGCGGTGGCAGCGGGAAAAGGAACTGGTGGATCGTGCCTTTCAGACCTCTCTGCTGCTGATGATTGCCGCCCTGCTTGCAACAGTTTATCTCTTTTGGGTTTGCGGCAGAAAGGGCAGGGAAGATCGAGTGCAGCTTTTGCTGATTGACAGACTGCCGGTAGAGCTTAACATGAGTGCCGTCTTTATCATTATTGTAGGCATGATGGGACTGACTGCGGAGGTTGGGGATTCCTTTGAAGGCATGGCGCAGACCTTTGCACTGCTGTTTGCTGTTTTTTATGCGGTTGCCGGCGCTGTGGTGTTGGGACTTTTGTTATCGCTGGTGCGGAATCTGAAAAATAAAAGTTTCTTACAGCAGTCCTTGATTTATCGAAGCCTGCGGTGGTGCTGGCGGCTGATTTGGAAGGTGGTGCGGGCTTTGGGCAGAATCAAACAGCCCATCAAAGAGTCTTTGCGCCAAAAAACCGGGAAAACAGCAGTGGTCGGACTGGTTGGATACACCTTGTTTCTCTGCTTTTGTATGCTGTTTGCGACCGACGGCTCCTTCTTCTTTTTCCTGATCCTGATAGCAGCCTGTGTGGGAGCGTGCTGGTGGGTTGCTCGCAGCCTGACGGACTTTGAAAAGGTGAAAAACGGAATTTTTGCCATCAGAGGCGGCGAGGTTGGCTATAAAATTGAAGGAGTCAAAGACGGTCTGATGGCTGGGATAGCAGAGGCGGTCAATTCCTTGGGAGAAGGTTTGGGCCTTTCCTTGGAAAGGGAGGTGCGGGCGGAACGGATGAAATCGGAGCTGATCACCAACGTGTCCCATGATTTGAAAACGCCGCTGACCTCTATTATTAATTATTCGGAGCTGCTTTGCAAGGAGAAGCTGGCGCCCCCGGAGGCAAATGAGTATGCCAGCATCATTTTGCAGAAGTCTCGGCGGCTGAAAAAGCTGACCAATGATTTGTTTGATATTTCAAAGGTGCAGAGCGGAACGGAGCAGATCAGCCGGGAGCGGCTGGATTTGAAGGTGCTGGTGGAGCAGGCCTTGGCGGAGGTGGACGAGGCAGCCTCCCGGTCTGAGCTGGAATGGGTGGTGTCTTTAGAGGATAACGCCTTTATCTGGGGCGACGGCAGAAAATTATCCAGAGTGTTTGAAAATCTGCTGATGAATGTGATCAAATATGCCATGAAGCACACCAGGGTGTATGTTACCGTAACACAACAGGGAGAGGCTGTGATCAAAAATATTTCCGCCTATCCCATGAACTTTGATGAGGGGGAAATTACAGAGCGTTTTGTCCGGGGGGATGTTTCCCGTTCCACAGAGGGCAGCGGCCTTGGACTGGCCATTGCCAAAAGCTATACCCAGGCCTGTGGCGGCAGCTTTGCAGTAACGGTGGACGGTGATCTGTTTAAGGTGACAATGAAGTTTGAACCGACAGAACCGCAATCGTGAGTTTTTTCAGAAAGGATAAAAAAGACGGCGAAGCCTTTTCCGTAAGGGTTCCACCGTCTTTTCTGTTGTTTCAAAAGTGCAATCGATGCTTATTCCAGCAGCTCCCGGGGCGGGATTCCGTTTTCCTTGCAAAAGGCCTTGTAAAAATGCACATAGCTTCCAAACCCTGCCTTCATGCTTGCCTCGCTGAAGGTCATGCCACCCTTGTGCAGCTCCTTAACGCAGTTAATGCGGATGTGATTCAGATAGGAAATCACGGTGTAGCCTGTGGCCTTTTTAAAGCTGCGGCACATGTGCTCTTTTGACAGATATACGGATTCTGCCAAATCATCCAAAGAGAATTTCTCCATATAATGCTGGTTGATGTACAAAATGATTTTCTGAATGGTATTTTCCGCCTCCTCGGGGGGCTTCACGTCGTCAATTTCACTTAAAATGTGCAGAATTTCCAGCGTCACAGCCAGCATGATGGAGTCGGGGCAATCGGTAAATTGGTGGGTGTATTTTTTCAGCCGTTCCAGCAGCTGGGACAGGCCGGAGGAAAAAATTTGATCAGCGTCAATTTTGGGATTTGCCCTGCACAGTGCTTTTTTATATTGGGGGCATTGATACCGCTCAAAAAACTCCTCGGTAATATCCAGAATCACCCGTTCGTACCGGGAGGAGGATTTTTGCACCGCCCGATGCATCACATGAGGGGGAATGATGACCATTTCATAGGGCTTTAACACAGAAATATTTCCTTCCACGATATAGTTAACGTCTCCGTCCAAAAACCAGAAGATCTCATAGGATTCATGATCGTGCAGAAAAAAGGCATTCCGATTGGGAGATCGACTGACAGCATGCCCCAAATGAAACAGATTCATTTTGATGTGCTCCTCTCAAATCAGTTTTCAATTCAATTTCAGATCTATCTGCTCCTATTATATCACATAATATCAATATTGGCAATGTTTTTATCAATATTTTACATTGAAAATAAATCATTTTTGCGATATACTACCCTTGAAATGAAACAAATCAGGAAAGGATTCTGAAAAAATGAAACAATTACAGGTTGGAATCATTGGAGTTGGAAACATGGGCTCCGGTCATGCGAAGGCATTGACCAAGGGCGAGGTTCCTCAAATGAAGCTGGCGGCAATTTGCGATATTTCCCCCGAGAGAAAAAAGGTGATGACAGAGCTTTATCCTGACATTCCTTTTTTCGACAGTGCTGAAGAGCTGTTCCAACGCGGCAAGGTGGATACCGTGATTATCGCCACCCCTCATTATGATCATCCCCCTCTGGCCATAGAGGCTCTTGGGCGAGACATGAACGTGATGTGCGAAAAGCCTGCGGGCGTATATACCAAGCAGGTGATGGAAATGAATGAGGCGGCCAAAAAATCCAAGGGTGCTTTCGGAATTATGTATAACCAGCGGACCATACATAAGTATCAAAAGGTGAGAGAATTGATTCAATCCGGTCAGCTGGGTGCTTTGAAGCGGATTCAATGGACAGTGACCAATTGGTATCGTCCTCAGGCCTATCATGACAGCTCTGCATGGCGGTCAATGTGGGCAACCGAAGGGGGCGGAACGCTGATTAATCAAAATCCCCATCAGCTGGATTTGTGGCAGTGGATGTTTGGAATGCCTTCCAAAATTATGTCCTTTGTTTCCTTCGGAAAATATTATCACATTGAAACAGAAGACGATGTGACAGCATTTTTCCAATATGATAACGGCGTGACGGGAACCTATATTACCTCTACCGGAGAGGCGCCGGGAACCAATCGGCTGGAAATTGCTGCGGATATGGGAAAACTGGTGGTTGGAGGAGACGATACCCTGACCTTTTATCGGAATGTAGAGTCGGAGCGGGAATATAATGCGAAAAATAAAACCTCTTTCGGCCGGCCGGAAAACTGGAAGTGTGAGATTCCCGTTAAGCCGGGCGGAGAGCAGCATGTGGGCATTTTGAAGAATTTCGCTTCTCATATTCTGGAGGGTACCGAATTGCTGGCACCGGGCGAGGAAGGTATTTTGGGATTGACCATTTCAAATGCCATTCACTATTCTGCATGGATCGGCGGCTGGGCGGATGTGACCAACTTCCCTCATGATGAATTTTATCAGCTGCTGCAGCAAAAAATTGCTTCCTCCACATTTAAAAAGTCGGAAGGAAAGAGTGCCGTTGAGGCGGATATGTCCAACACATTTTAAAAGAAAGTTACTGCCTGTATGGCTTTTTGACCATAGGCCGAAAGGGTGTACGGGCGGGGTCTCTCTTGTCATTTTAACCCTGCCGATAAGAGAGCGAGTGTGATTTTTGAGCCGATGCAGGGCGGTGGAAGGGAGATTAAAATGGATCGTAAAATTGGAGCACAATTGTACACGGTAAGAGAATTTTGCCAGAATGCTCAG
>JAXEOR010000089.1:0-17061 GCA_034117945.1 Clostridia bacterium
CTCGGGATGTTTTGGGAGCTTACAGGGCCGCTCGGTAAGGACGGACCGGAAGAACCGGACGGAACGGAGGGAATCTCCGGTGAATTAGAGGGCTCCGGATCCGGCGTTGCTGCCTTGTAGTTATATGCAACAAATTCGGTCAGCTGATTGGTGTAAATCACCAGATCATTTCCCACTGTCAGCTTTGCAACACCTCCGTTAGGCAGGGCTGCTTTTGCAGCCTCTATGGTATCCGCAGGCAGATTGCTGTTCTTACTGATGGTCTTATACTTACCTTCCTCCGTTTTATAAGCCAGCAGCTTGCCACCCTGACCGGGCAGTACAATTCTCACCAGCTCACTGGAGGTAATCACACGATCAGCGTCACCCATGGTAACAACCATAAAGTTTTCGCCGCTGATGGTACCGGAAGGTGTATCGCCAGCTACCGGCAGCTTAAAGGTTCCATCCCAGCCGGAAGCTGTGAAGACTGTGTCTTTCGCAGCATCCACTGTAACATCCCCTGCCGCAGCTTTGTAGATAAACTGATACATAGGCTGCGCCTTACTAGGATCCATCTTCACCACGGCATTGCTCACACCGGGATATACTGTAAATTTAGCGGTATCCAGATCATAATTGATCGCAATCTCGCTGTTTTCTATTACTTCCGCCTCTTTGTTTGCACTCAATTTGAAGGAGGCGGTTTCATTTTCCAAAGCGGCGGCAAACTCATCCACTGTTTTCTGTACTGCGCTGGAATCATTGTTTACTTTTTCCGCTTTTTCAATGGCAGCGTCAAATTCATCAATTCTTGCACGGGTATATTCGCCGTAGCCATCCCCCTGCACGGCGGCCGCTCTCAATGCCTTGGCAGCTGCAATGGCTTCCTGCAGCTGGGACTTATCAGCGTCTTCAACCGCATAAATCTTGGTGATGACCTCTGCTCCGGAGGCTGCCATGAAGTATCCGTCCTGACCGTACAGATTTTCTCCGCCTATTTCTTCCTTAGTAAAGTCATATTCATAAACAGGAGTTTCCAGATCGTCAAGATACAGTCTCAGTCTCACCGCGTCGCCTGCCGTATCATATACGCCCACACCAACGGTATATTCCTTTCCGATTTCGATCAGGCCTTTTTCAAATGTTTTCAAAACATTGGGCTGGAAGAACTGCGCCTCGTTTGAAGCCGGCTTCATCCACCACAGATAACCCATGTTTCCGGCAGACCAAAGCACAGCAGGATTCTGTGCTCTGAAGTTAATGGAACAATTGATTACAGAGGGTGTTGCACCCGCTTCAGCCGGATCGATCTTCATTTTGAACACAAAGATCTTGTTCTTATATTTCTCGCCCATGTAAGCTGCGCCGGTTCCCACCGGTAATGTGAGAACGCCATCTTCAATGGTAAACTCACCACTGCCTACATATTTTGTCCAGTTTTCACTATCTGCCAGCATATCCTTAATGGACATAAATTCCATGGAGGTGATTACCTTTGCCTGGAAGGCAGTCATTCCTACCGTCAGCTTTTCAGTAGCAGAATCCACCTGGAACTGCAGGGCAGCAGGGTTATTGGCAACCGCCTGCGCTTCGTCAACCAAAGCCTGCAGAGTGTCAACCGCCTCCTGCGGATACTGACCGTCCTCGCTGCCCACTGTTGCATTACTCAGCAGTTCGTTTGCTTCTGCAATGGTTTTGCGCAGCTCTGACTTATCCACATCAGACAAATCCGCAATCACCTGCACCGGAGCGGTTGCTACCGCTTTACCGGGCAACAGACGGCTATCGCTGGGCGTTACTACGCACTTAATATATTTGCCGGCCAAGGAATTGGGAATAGTCAGCTCTGTTGTAAATTCTCCCCGGATTAATTCATAATCCCCGTCTACAGCTTCCGCTGCATACCACTGATAGGTGGTGGCAACCTCTTTTTGGTTGTCAGCATCACTATAGGTATAGCTTACCTTTGCTTTTCCGCCGGGAACATTATCTCCGGTCAGCTTCACATTAGAAGCTACAGGACGGCTGCCGTCAACCGGCGTTTGCGGTCCGATCTTAGAGGTATCCACATTCGGGAAATCAGCAACCGTTTTCCGAACCTCTGCCAAGCCTTCAGCAGTCAGCTGGAAGTTCTCGTTTTCATAATCCACAAACAAGGGCTTTCCGTCCGCTGTTGTAATTTCGGCATTGGTATAGTTGGTGCCGATGGTTTCGTTGTTAGACTGCACCGTAATATGCGGATTTGCAATCTGAACCGCTACGTTATCACGGAAGAAATTCTGTCTGGAAGGAGCGATAGATTCCACAAAATCCGCTGCCGCTTTGGGATTGCCGGGAGAGGTAACCTGACCCTTTTCATTCTTCACAGGCAGATAGCTTACCAGCTTATCATGGTTTTCCTGTGTAAAGATGCTGAAAATAGGTTCCCAAATGGTTCCCTTATAATGCTCTGCCCAAATGCCGTCATTAAAGCCCACATCGGTAAACTTCTTCCACTGAGAGCTGCCGGTATCATAATTGGCAGTTTTATCAAAGGTGATATTGTCTCCGCTCTTGGTCAGTGCGGTATCATTATTGTAAACAATGTATCTTACCTGCTTGGAAGAATCAAACCCGGTAGTATTCCATGACTGGAACTGCAGTGCAGAGGGCATATCCACAAAGATATTGTTGTACACATGGAAGAACTGGCCGCCGTTTGTTTTCACGGCAAAGCTTCTGTTCATCTGTGCGCCCTTATCCATGGTCAAGGTGCCCCGGTAAAAAATATTTCCGTAAATCTCGGCACCGGAGTTACCGTCGTCAAAGAAGATGGACTGTGACCAGCCTTCGGAATATTTGCTTCCCACATGGGCAATCTTATTATACCGGATCACATATCCCATTTCGGTTACGTTACGTCCGCAGTAAATGGCACCCATATCACCGGAGGTTGTTACAACATCGTGCAGGTCATTGTATTCGATAACAATATCGTTGCTGTTTCCATAGGCAATGGCCTCATGATGATTATTGAAGATTTCGTTGTGTGAAATGGTCGCGCCTACGCAGTTGCTAATCTGGATTGCAGGCACATAAGTCTTCTGCGCCCGACCCTGATCATGGAATATGTTATTGGTAATCAGGTTGTTGGAAGGCGTCAGCGTTTTTCTGTCGCCGCCGCTGATCGTCAAACCATTCTTGCCGGAGTCATAAATATGGCTGTTTTGAATGGTAATATTCGTACCGGACGCACTCATGGAATTGTTGCCCGTATGAGCCACGTCACAGTTATCCCAGGTTACATGATCAACATTTGACAGGGAAACAGCCGTTGCTCTGTTATATTCAAAGTCCAGCCCTTGGAAATTGATATACTTGGTTCCGGAAGCACTCAGCAGAGTTGAATTATTTCCTGCCACACGAATTTCAGCAGTTTCATCAATTTCACTGTCGGGATAGAAGTAAGCAATCTTATTTTTCCGGTCAATGTAGCCTTCTCCCGGAGCATCAATGGCTTCTATGATATTATAAAGATAATAAGCCAGATTTGTTGCAGGTGCTGCAGCGGTACCGCCCAAGGTTTTTAATACCTTATTTTCGGTATCCATTTCCCCTACCTTATGATCCTGCATATACCAATGATATCCGAAATATCCAGCAATCATCAAATCATCCTTGATGGCCTGCTGATTCCAGTTTGCAGTTTCATTATCCGGATCAGGATAGGTAATGCTGACCGGCTTGGTATTGTCATGCTTACCGTCAGAGGTTTTTTCTGAAGAAACTGCTACAGGATTAAACATAGCGGTATCCTCTTCGTTGTTCGGCCAGCGGGCAGGCTCAATCACAGAGCCGTTCACATACACATCCACAGGAATGGTATTCTTCGGCCAGGTGGTTTCCCAGCTATAGTTCCAGCCCTCACTGAGAACAGGAATCTCGCCTGTATACTCGCTCAGGTCAATCTTCACAATCTTGGATTTTGCCACAGGATCCTGAATACGATCCAGAATCTTATTTCCGTAGATATCCTTATCCGATTCGGTCAGCTTAGAAACCTTATCGGCAGAAATCACCGTAGAACCGGTAAAGGTTACCTTTTCGTCGTTATAGGCACGGTAGGTAATGGGGCAGTTTTCCGTACCGGAATCCGCATCCGTAAAGGCAATGGTGGAGGATACCGGATATTCGCCGCCCATAATGTTCACGATAATACTGCCTTCGCCCAAACCCTGCTTGATGGCTTCTCTGATCACATCACGAGCCTTGGTAATGGTTGCAAAGGGAGCGTCAAAGGAGCCTGCATTGCTGTCGCTTCCCTTGGTGGATACAAAATATTCTACCTCGGTAGAAACCTGAACGGGCACCGTGGTAACGGTTTGTCCCTGCAATCCGTTTCGATCCACAGGGGTAATCGCCGCTCTTAGGAATTTACCGGCGTCCGCCGCAGTGGGATTATAGGTTTTTCCTGTTCCCACATCCTGATAGGTACCGTTTTGCTCATTGGAATTCTGCCAGGTAACAATGGTATCTCCCTCTGTGTCACCGGTAACAGGATCGAATTCATAGGTATATTCCGCCGTCAGGGTGCGCCCGATTTTCGCTTCTCCGGTAATGGAGTAGCTGCCTGCCTTCACCCAGGGTTCTGTTTTCTTTTCAGCAACCGGACCGATCACATCGCTGTATGCCGGATCCCCGTCTGTAGGCACTACCGTTGTATGAGGCGTTACTGCTACCCGGAAATATTTTCCCTGATCAGCCTCTGCAAAGGTGTAGCTGGCAGCGGTTGCGCCAGACACATTCGCCCAGCCGGTTTTTCCGTCGGCGGAGGACTGCCACTGATAAGTAATCGAAGTGACTTTGTCTCCGTTTTTATCAAAAGCATCTACATCCGTAATTTCCACAGACCGTTCTACCATGGCAGTACCGGACAGCTTCATGCCGGTTACCAAGGGAGGTCTCACGTTATCCTCAGCCGTTGAAACGCTTAAATCGTCGTAAATTGCATAATTGGGAGAGGCAGCGCCAACACCGCGCACGCAACCGATTCCGTCAACTGCGTAACTATCTTCCAAGGCCTTGATACCGTCAATATAAACGGTCAGCTTTCCGTTTTCTGTTGCAATATTGTCCTGATTTCCATCATCATACTGAGCAATCAGAATCACCTGATGCCAGCCCTTTGTTCTCGGAATCAGGGGCATTCCGTCATTGCCGTCACAAACAAAGTTGCCTGTGTTTGATCCCAGATAGCCTGTGCCCGCATTCTCCGTACCGGTATAGTCCGTTTTGTACCCAGGGCCGCGATTCTTTCTGTTTCCTGCAGAGTTATTGACCTGATAATAGTCCAAAGCAGGATTCATCAGACCTGCATTCAGATTCAGAATATAAGGATATTCATGCTGCACCCCGTCAACCGTATCCCGAACGGTCAAGGACTGGAAGTAAATGTTGGAAAAGCCGGTTGCGTCCTTGGCGCCGTTATCATAAAACCAGCCTTCACCGATGTTGTAACCATTGGCACTTCCACCATACTGATCCAAGCCCCACTTTGTCACAGTTGCCGTAGAGGGTGCTTTTTGATACATCATTGCCGTAGCACCGGTTCTAAAAATATCAGTCGACAACTTCATGTGGGTATTGACCTCAGGATCGGTAATGGTATAGCCCTCAAAGTTGCTCTGATTTTTTGTCGCTGCAACTGTGATAAACAGCTTACCGGAGGTTGTGCTTCCGTCCGCATTTTCCACTGTTGCAGTCAAAATCGTATAACCCACATCCTGGGGGGTAATGGTACCGTCCGCAGAAACTGTAGCGGTATAAGGATCATCCATAGAATAGGTAACCTTTTCATAATCCTCCAGATTGTATTCTCCGTTGTCAGAAACTCCGGTGATCACAACCTTTTGGGCAGCGTCTGTTTTTAGGAACAAACTCTTTGTATGGCTGATGTCAACCTTTGTAAAGTTCTGTGCCTCCAGATCAGGCTTCACTTCAATCGGCCCAAAGGCTTCGGAATACACCTTTTCGCTGGTATTCTGCTCCTCTGCGCCATTGGTCGCCACAACACCTACCCGAATATAAGAACCAACATCTGCCGCTGTCAGCGTGTAGCTGCTGCTGTCTGTGCCGATGGCAGTCCAGCCGTCGGTTCCGTTAGCGGATTTTTCCCAGCTGTAGGTTTCTCCGGTTTTCAAATCACCGTTAGCGTCACTGTACAAAAAGCTTGCCGTCAGAGTTTGCTCTACCATCGCTTTTCCGGAAATGGTTACATCAGATACCACAGGGGCAAGAGCCCGGGAAAGAGACACATCGTAAATTGCAGCACCGTCTATCCACAGCTCATGCATGGTGGCATTGGTTCCGCTCAGGGTACGGTCATGCTCAATACCGTTTATTCCGCCTGCGTTTCTTCCCTCCTCGGTATAAGACCAAATCACAGTACCGTCTACATACATCACATAGGCGTCAGGAGAAGAATAATCCAACACAAACTGGTGCCAGCCAACGCTTCTGGGCACGGAACCCTTTACCTGTGCGTCAGGCTGGGCATTTCCATCCTTCGCAAAGTTGTAGGTTGCCCCCAAATTAATCTTTCCGCGGATCGACTGGGTTGTGCCGGTGGATCCATCCGCCCTGGGGAAGGAACCCGTTCCCATCAACCAGAAAGAAGAGGTACTCACACCGTCATCATAGAACCAGAATTCCATCACGCCTTGCTTGACATCCTTAAAGCCCAGAGAGGCAAAGGGACCCGTTCTTGCCCATTTCCCGTTCACCATGGTCTGTTCAAAGGTGGTCAGAGGGGTATCTGTTCCCACAATTTTTTGTTCTGCCAAATTAATTTGCTTTAAATGAAGAGAACCGGCTCCGCTTCTCACCACATCAGTCGCCATTTCAGTGGTATCCGTGTACAGATAACGGTTTCTATAAGGCTTTCCGCTGGCATCATTACTGTTCAGAGTTAAGGTTGACGAGGTGGTTTTTTGATAAGGAATATCATTTTCATCTACATCAAACTTAATCTCTCCGGCCTGAGGATAGGAAACGGTGAACTTAGTTTGATCCGCTGAATCATAGCCCAAGCTTTTCGCTGTAGATCCTACCGCAATCAGGACAGAAGCCTTCTTCCCGGCATATGTAGCGGTCAACACCGCTGTTCCTTCACATTCCGCTGTGATCGTGCCGCTGTTGTCCACGGTGATCACATCGTAGGAACCTGTCCTTATCACCTCAAAGGTGACCCCTTCCGTTAATGCTGTTTTGCTGCCGTCCTCAGCAATGCCTTGGACAACTGCCGTTCCGGTACTTCCAATGGTCATCCCGGTTTCCGTTTGTGCCAGGGTAATCGCTACGTAATCTGCACCCAAAACGGGAACAGCCGTCAAGCACGATACCGCAAACACCAAAACCAGCATCAGAGCACCCAGTTTTCTACTCGCTTGCATTTCTCCACTCTCCTTTATCATTAATATTATGTTCCGAGAAAGCCTCAAGCAAAACCCTCTCAGGATACATCCACATTATAACATTTTCGTTCCGGGTTTGTCAATCGCTTTTTGTAGGAATTTTTTAAAGTTTAATAAAATAAAAAGCAAAAATCGGCAATTATAACAAAAGATCTTAAAAAATTATATCATAGTGTACAAAAAGTATTTTTTCATTACAAAATTCGTTATTGTCAAACTCCAAACCAGCTTCCCTTTCTTTTCATTTTACAAAACAGTTGTGTTTCTTCTTTTTTTAATAAAAAAAGGTGTGCTGTGGGAGAGTAATTTTCCGTATTCTGCACAGGATAAATAAAAAATACCAGTAAATTCACCAAAAACCACAGGGAAACCCTTCCCTTTCTTCTGCTTTTTGCAAGAATATTGTTTCGAACTTGCATTTTTTAAGAAAATCTATTGAAAAATCGTAAATTTTATTGTATAATGAAAGAAACCAAAAAAAATAATTCAATTTTAGCCGATGGCTTATGGGGTTTTTCGGCTTTCAATTGAAAGGAGGTCAATCGGGATGCGTTATAATGGGGTGCCCCAAAAGCAGGGCATGTATGATCCGCAGTTTGAGCACGATGCATGCGGCATCGGACTGCTGTGCAACATCAAGGGAAAACAGTCGCACGCTATGATTTCCAACGCAATCACCATTTTGAAAAAGCTGGCTCACCGAGGCGGCGTAGGAAGCGAGCCGGACACAGGTGACGGAGCAGGTATTTTAATTCAAATGCCGCATGAATTTCTGAAAAAGGTTTGCAAAAGCGAAAGCTTTACCCTGCCTGAGCAAGGGGAATATGGGGTAGGTATGGTATTTCTGTCTCCCGACGCGGATACCAGAGCCGCCAGTCTGGCTCAGGTCAAGGCCATCACCGAGGAGGAAGGCCAAACCTTTTTAGGTGTTCGGGAGGTGCCGGTTTACGAAAACTGTATCGGTAAGGCCGCCCGGGAAGCCCGGCCTCACATTTGCCAGGTATTTATTCAGAAAAATCCCGGCTTGAAAACGCTGATGGATTTTGAACGGCGGCTTTTTATCATCGGAAAGCGGGCAGAACGGGAAATTCGCTATCAATCCGCTCAGCCGGATCGGTATTTTTACTTTGCCAGCCTGTCCGCCAGAACCATCTGCTATAAGGGAATGCTGACACCGGATCAGGTCAGTGAATTTTATCTGGAGCTGAAGGATGTTGACATGAAAACCGCCATTGCGCTGGTACATTCCCGGTTCAGCACCAACACCTTCCCCAGCTGGGAACGGGCTCATCCCAACCGTTTTCTGGTTCATAACGGAGAAATCAACACCATCCGAGGCAATGTGAACTGGGAAAAGGCAAGAGAAAAAATGTTTGTCTCCCGGGAATTCGGGGAGGATTTGCAAAAGGTCATTCCCGTCATCAATGAGGACGGTTCCGATTCCGCCATGCTGGACAATTATGTTCAGTTTCTTACCTTGTCCGGGTATTCTCTGCCTGAGGCGATCATGACCGCCATTCCGGAGCCATGGGAAAACAACCTCGATCTTGCCCCGGAAAAAAGAAGCTTTTATGAATATCATTCCTGTATGTCAGAGGCTTGGGACGGACCTGCCGCCATCGCCTTTACAGACGGCCGCTTCGTAGGTGCCACGCTGGACAGAAACGGTCTGCGCCCCGCCCGGTATTATGTGACCTCGGACGAAACGGTAGTTTTATCCTCAGAGGTAGGCGTATTTGATGTTGAGCCGGAAAAAATCATGGTAAAGGAACGGCTTCATCCCGGAAAAATGCTGCTCATCGATACCCAGGAGGGCAAGATCATCGATGATGAGGAAATCAAACAAACAGCAGCAGGTAAGCGACCCTACGAACAATGGCTGAAGGACAATTTGACCGAGCTGTCCTCTTTGCCGGAGCGGAGCAACACAAAGGGTGCGGTATGGAACGATCTGGTCAATGAAATTACGACTAAGGCTGATAAATCCAGAAAAGCCCGGATGCGCCTTCATTTTCAGGAAATGAAGGAAATGTTTGAGCACCGGTATGACAAATCAGAGGATTCTATGCCCCTGCTGACCCGGGAAAAAGCATTCGGCTACAGCTGGGAGGAAATCACAGGCACCCTAAAGCCCATGGCAGAAACGGGAGACGATCCCATCCTGCCCATGGGAATTGACGCTCCCCTGGCGGCTCTGTCTGAAAAGCCTCAGCTATTATATATGTACTTTAAGGAGTTGTTCGCTCAGGTAACCAACCCCCCCATTGACGCCATCCGCGAGCAGGTCGTTACCTCCTCCATGGTGCTGCTGGGAGGGGAAAGCAATCTGCTGGAGCAAAGTGAGGAAAATTGCAGACGTATCCGGGCGGCCTCTCCCATTTTAACCAACGAGGAGCTGAACAAGCTCAGAAATATTGAGCTGGAGGGGTATAAAGCCATCACCATTCCCATCCTGTTCAACGCCGGTCAGCCGGGGGATCTGGAAAATGCTTGCGATACCGTATTTGACGCAGCGGACATTGCAATCGAAAACGGCTATAATCTGATCATTTTGTCAGACAAGGGCATGGACGAAACAAAAGCACCCATCCCCGCTCTGCTGGTGACCTCCGGTCTGCATCATCATCTCATTCGGCGGGGAACCAGGATGAAGGTCAGCATTATTTTGGAATCCGGCGAACCCAGAGAGGTGCATCACGCAGCGGTGCTGATGGGCTACGGCTGCAACGCTGTCAACCCCTACCTGGCTTACGAAATCATTCAGTCCATGGAACAGCAGGGACTGTTGGACGTTCCCTGTGAAAAGGCCATCTCCAATTACCGAAAATCCCTGACCAAGGGCATTGTAAAAATTGCTTCCAAAATGGGAATCTCCACGATACAGTCCTATCAGGGCGCCCAGATTTTTGAAGCCCTGGGCATTGACGAGGCTGTGGTCAACCGCTTTTTCACCGGCACGGCCACGAGAATCGGCGGCGTGGAATTAGAACACATCGAGCGGGAAACGCTGCTTCGGCATAAAACCGCCTTTGACCCAATCACCAATGACCGCCCCTTAGAAAGCTTTGGAAACTTTAGATGGCGAGCCAACGGCGAGTATCATATGTTCAATCCCCAGACCATTTACAAGCTGCAAACTGCTTGCAGAACAGGCAATTATCAGCTGTTCAAGGAATATGCAGCAGAAATGAACGCACACCAGCAGCGGGAATGCACCATCCGGGGGTTGTTAGACATTCAAACCATTGACAAGCCCATTGCGCTGGATCAGGTGGAATCGGTGGACAGCATTGTAAAACGGTTTAAAACCGGAGCCATGTCCTACGGCTCTATCAGCCAGGAGGCTCACGAGTGCCTGGCGATTGCCATGAACCGTCTGGGGGGCAAATCCAACAGCGGTGAGGGCGGTGAAATTCCGGAACGGTATGTCCCGGATGAAAACGGTGATTCTCGCTCCTCCGCCATCAAGCAGGTGGCCTCAGGCCGGTTTGGGGTTCACATTCATTATTTAAATAATGCGAAGGAAATTCAAATTAAAATGGCTCAGGGAGCAAAGCCGGGCGAGGGCGGCCATCTTCCGGGAGGAAAGGTATATCCCTGGATCGCCAGGGCAAGGCACTCCACCCCCGGCGTCAGCCTGATTTCTCCTCCTCCCCACCATGATATTTATTCTATTGAAGATTTGGCACAGCTGATCCATGATTTGAAAAATGCCAATCGGGACGCGCGAGTCAGCGTAAAGCTGGTATCTGAAGCAGGTGTGGGAACCATTGCAGTAGGCGTTGCAAAGGGTCGGGCAGACGTGATTCTGATCTCCGGCTATGACGGGGGAACAGGAGCAGCCTCCCGCACCTCCGTTCGCCATGCAGGTCTTCCCTGGGAGCTGGGTGTGGCAGAAACCCACCAGGCTCTTCTGATGAATAATCTGCGAAATCGAGTGGTGATCGAAACAGACGGCAAGCTGCTCACCGGCCGGGATGTGGCAGTGGCGGCGCTGCTGGGAGCAGAGGAATTTGGCTTTGCGACAGGCCCCCTGATTGCCATCGGCTGCGTGATGATGCGGGTCTGCAATCTGGATACCTGCCCGGTGGGGGTTGCTACACAAAATCCGGCGCTGCGGCAAAAATTCTGCGGCAAGCCGGAATATGTGGAAAACTTTATGCGCTTTATCGCTCAGGATCTGCGGGAATGGATGGCCAAAATCGGCGTAAAATCCGTCAATGAGATGATCGGCCATGTGGAGTTTTTAAAGCAGCGGCATCTGTCCTCCTCCAAGGCCAACTGGAAGGCAAGACAGGTGGATCTGTCAGCCCTGCTGTATCAGCCGAAAATCTGCTCCAATGATTCCGAACGGTATTTCAATCAGCCTCAGGATCATGAGCTGGAAAAAACGCTGGATCAAAATACGCTGCTTCGTTTGTGCCGGCCTGCCATTTATGAAGGCAAAAAGGTAGAGGCGAAGATGGAAATCGGCAATATCGACCGGGTCACCGGCACCATCATTTCCTCCGAAATCGCCCGGGTTCACGGGGAAAAGGGATTGCCTGAGGATACCATAAAGCTAAGCTTTGTTGGCTCAGCCGGCCAAAGCTTCGGCGCATTTTTAGCCTACGGCGTTACCCTCAAGCTGGAGGGAGACAGCAACGATTATATCGGCAAAGGCCTGTCAGGGGGAAAGATTATTGTGGTTCCTCCGGCGGAGGCCTCCTTTACCCCGGAAGATAACGTAATTATTGGAAACGTGGCCTTTTACGGCGGTGTGTATGGCCAGGCCTATATCCGAGGGGTTGCGGGAGAACGGTTCTGCGTCAGAAATTCCGGCATCACGGCTGTGGTGGAAGGCATTGGAGATCACGGCTGCGAATATATGACCGGCGGCCGGGTGGCGGTGCTGGGCAAAACAGGCCGCAACTTCGGAGCAGGCATGTCGGGAGGCATTGCCTATGTGTACAACAAATCCGGCGAATTTGAGCAAAACTGTAACAAAGAACTGGTTCTGCTGAGCAGCGTGTCTCAATTAAAGGATATTGACGAGCTGCACACCATGCTGGAAAACCATCTGCGCTATACCCAAAGCACCGTTGCAAAACAAATTTTAGACAACTGGGAAACAGAACTGAATTATTTTGTAAAGGTCATCCCCAAGGATTATAAAACGGTTATGGAAATTCTGGAACAGGAACAGCAAAAGGGGATTCCTCAGGAAGAAGCGGTTATGCACGCTTTTGAAGAAGCCATCCACCGGAAGGCTATGAAGTGAGAGAAGGGAGCGTATAAAATATGGGAAAACCAACAGGATTTTTAGAATATGAACGTCAGCTCCCTCAGGACAGAAGTCCCAGAGAGCGGAGCCGGGACTGGAAGGAATTCCACACTCATTTTGATCAGGACGCCCTGAGAAAGCAGGGCGCAAGATGTATGAACTGCGGTGTGCCCTTTTGCCATACAGGGCAGCTGGTTCAGGGGATGGCTATGGGCTGCCCTCTGCACAACCTGATTCCGGAATGGAACGATATGCTGTATCGGGGAAAATATGAGTTGGCCTATGAGCGGCTTAGTTTGACCAACAATTTCCCCGAATTTACGGGAAGAGTGTGCCCCGCGCCCTGCGAGGGCTCCTGCACCTGCTCCTTAAACGGAGACGCCGTCACCATTCGGAACAATGAATGTCATATTATTGATTATATGTTTGAGCAGGATTTGATCAAGCCCAGAATTCCCAAGGTTTCCACCGGAAAAACAGTGGCGATTGTGGGCTCCGGCCCCTCCGGCCTGGCGGCGGCCGACCAGCTCAATCAAATGGGACATCAGGTCACCGTGTTTGAACGGGCTGACCGGGCAGGCGGCCTACTGATGTACGGCATTCCCAACATGAAGCTGGATAAATCGGTGGTAGAGCGAAGAACCGACCTGATGGAAAAGGAAGGGGTCACCTTCCGGCTGAATACCGAGATCGGGAAGGACATTTCCGCCCTGGATCTGATGAATCAATTTGACGCAGTGCTGCTGTGCTGCGGCTCTACGGTGCCCCGGCCTCTGAAGGTCAAGGGAGCGGAGCTTGATGGCGTGCACTATGCGGTGAAATTCTTAAGTGCCAACACAAAAAGTCTGCTGGACTCCGGCCTGAAGGACGGCAACTATATCAGTGCCAAGGGCAAGCATGTGGTGATTGTGGGCGGGGGAGATACCGGCACAGACTGTGTGGCCACCTCCATCCGTCACGGTGCCGCCAGCGTGACTCAGCTGGAAATCATGGCGGAGCCGCCGGAGCATAGAACGGAGCAAAACCCATGGCCTCAATACCCCAAAATCAAAAAGACTGATTACGGCCAGGAGGAGGCAATCACCCTGTTCGGCCGGGATCCCCGGACTTATCTGACCACCATTACGGAAATTGCAGGCAACGAAAAGGGTCAGGTGAAGGAGGTACACACCGTCAATGTGGAATGGAAAAAGGACAGTCAAGGACGGTTTGGCCCCCAGCCTGTGCCGGGAAGCGAAAGGGTGCTGAAAGCCGATCTGGTGCTGATTGCTATGGGCTTTTTAGGGCCGGAACAAACCCTGGCAGAGCAGCTGGCGCTGGAAACGGACGCAAGATCTAACATCGCTACAAGCCTCAAGCCCTACGCCGCCTCTACCAAGGGCGTATTTGCCGCAGGCGACTGCCGCAGGGGGCAAAGTTTGGTGGTATGGGCCATCCGGGAGGGCCGGGAGGCCGCAGAAGCAGTCAATCGGTATTTGATGAAGAAAAACGAAAAAAATTAAAAAGCAAATCATTGTCCCTTTTCTTTGGGCGGAACAAATTTGCTTTTCGGTAATTGTCTTGCATTAAAAATCCGCAAAGCCTTTGATGGCTTTGCGGATTTACTTTTTTATCATCCCATCCGAAAAACGGATTTTGGGTCAAATCAGACCTTAAAGTCCACTCCCGTTTTGGCATCCTCTGCCTTGTCCGTCGCAAACTGATAATCGTTGCCCGGAAGAATTGCATTGAGCACAATTCCTGCAATCGACGCAACCGCCAGAGCAGACAGGGAGATCACCAAGCCTCCGATGGAAAAGCTCAGGGTTCCCAAACCCAGGGCAGAAACCAGAATAATCGCCGCTACAATCAGGTTCCGGCTCTTGGTGAAATCAACTTTATTTTCTACCACGTTTCTCACACCAATGGCAGAAATCATACCGTAAAGAACAAAAGAAATTCCGCCGATAACCGCCGTGGGAATCAGCGCTACCAAGGCTTCAAACTTGGGTGAGAAGGAAAGAATCACCGCAATCACCGCTGCAATCCGGATTACCTTGGGATCATAAACCTTTGACAGTGCAAGCACGCCGGTGTTTTCTCCATAGGTGGTATTGGCAGGTCCGCCGAACAGTGCGGAAAGGGTGGTTGCAAGGCCGTCTCCCGTAAGGGTTCTATGCAAGCCGGGATCCGCCAAAAAGTTTTTGCCTACCGTTGAGGAGATAGCAGAAATATCTCCGATATGCTCCATCATGGTCGCCAAGGCAATGGGCATAATGGCTACAATTGAACTGATAATCAAAGAGGAATTGCTCCAATCAACACCACCGAACACGGTATTGTTCCACTGGATGGGAAGGCCGATCCAAGGAGCCTCTGCCAGTCTCTGCAAAGCGTCTGAAGAGAACAAAAGCAGATTTTCATTTCCGAAAAGGGCAATATACGGAGCACCGTCTACCGTAACAGTTTGTCCTGCAACCAAAGCAAGAATGGCCGCAACAGCGCAGGAGCCGAGAACACCCAGCAAAATAGGAATAATCTTTGCCATTCCCTTACCCCAGATATTGAAGATAATCACAATCGCCAAAGCAATGAACGCAATCAGCCAGTTTTTCTGGCAGTTTCCTACTGCGCTGCCCGCCAGGCCAAGGCCGATGGAAATAATGATCGGTCCGGTCACAACGGGCGGGAAAAAACGCATTACCTTTTTCACACCAACCGCTTTGATCAAGCCGGCCAGAATCAAATAAACCAATCCGGCGCACGCAACCCCAAGACAAGCATACGGCAACAACTCCGCATTACTCATACCGCCAGCGCCGCTCAAAGGAGCAACCGCCGCATATCCGCCCAGGAAAGCAAAGGAGGAGCCCAAAAAGGCCGGAACCTTTCCTTTTGAAATCAAGTGAAACAACAGTGTTCCCAAGCCGGCCATCAAAAGCGTTGTAGCAATGTTCAGTCCTGTTAAAAGGGGCACCAGCACAGTTGCTCCAAACATTGCAAAGGTGTGCTGAAAGCCAAGAACCAGCATTTTCGCAACCCCCAGCTTTCTTGCGTCATAAATTGCCTCATGTTCTTTCGCCATACATACATCTCTCCCGTTCTTTTGTTTTACTATCAAACAAAACAGCCAAGGCCGTTTGAATAGCCAAAAGAAAAGCCTTGTCTGCAATCCCCAGGCAAGGCAAGACATTTTGTCTTTCGCATTTCTTTTTACAGACCCTAAAAAGTATATCACATTCCGTCCCGTTTGTAAAGAAGAATCTTAGAGCTTGATATATTTTTGTCAAAACAGTACAATTTCATTCTCTTGTTTTTAGAAAAAACATCCTAATTTCTCATCCAAAGGGGGAAATAAATAAATTCCTGAGAGGTTCCCAGATTTTCCAACTCGGTTGCCGCCTGCCCTACATAAATTTTATCCTCAGGCTGCAGCCATTTTCCCGGCAGGGTCAGGGTATGCTCGTCAATATAAACTGTATCGTTATACTTTTCCTCGTTGATATACAGCTTACTGTGGGTGGTAAAGTTCTCACCGTACACCGTAACCACACCCTCGTCTGATGACACCACGTCGGTAATCACTACATCCGCCAGACCAAAGCGCAGCTCTGTGGGCTGATAGGGAATTTCCCCCTCCCCGTAGGAATACCGGCTGCCGTACAGCATATCATATTCCAAAATCCCCATATTTTCATAATAATAGCTGTCCTGTCTGCAATTCTGGTGATATTTGGTCATCAGCCCGTTAGAAAAGCCGATTCTCTCCATCAGGGTGGAACTCATCTGATAGCAGTGCAAAAAGCCGTCCTGCTTTTCCAGCCCCAAATTGTCCCAAATCACATAATCGGTCTGATACAGATTCCCATCTGTCAAATCCTCTTCCGTCAGATCCAGCGCAGGCAGATGGTCACCGTACAGCAAAAGAATGGTTGGCTCTCCTCGCTGCTCCAGAGCCTGAATCAAATCCCCCACAAACAAGTCCGTTTCATAAACCTGATTGGCATAATACTCCAGCTGATGCCGCCGCTTGGCCTGATCCTTTGTTTCGTTCTTTTCTGCCTCCACCCGAACATGGCGCACATAGGACCGCCGGTTGGTGGGGTATTTCCCATGGGTCTGCACCGTAACGGTAAACACAAAATCCTGCTGCTCGGTAGAATCAAGACATTTGAGAATCTGATTCGTCAGAATGCCGTCTTTTTCCCAGTTTCTGGGCGTATATTCCAACGGCTCCATATTTTCAGCGGAAATAAAGTCGTCAAACCCCAGATTGGCATAGACCAAATTGCGGTCATAAAAGGTGCCCTTATGGTTATGAATGGCATGGGTTCTGTAGCCCCGCTCCTTCAGATTATATGCCAGGGATTCGCAGGTAGACTCCTG
>JAXEOR010000090.1:0-8310 GCA_034117945.1 Clostridia bacterium
CAGCATAATGTTTACTTGTTTCCCTGCCGCCGCAATCAAGATCGCCTCCAGCTGTTCCAAAAACAGCTGCGGATGATGCAGGCAAAGGCGAATGCCCCGATTTCCCAAAAAGGGATTTTCCTCCTCCTCCATCGGAAGATAGGAAATTTGCTTGTCCCCTCCGATATCCAAGGTGCGGATGGTAACCTGCTCTGCCTTGTCAATGGCCTTTCGGTAGGCCTCCGCCTGCTTTTGCACAGATGGCTTCTGGCTTTCCTTCAGGTATAAAAACTCAGACCGGAACAGCCCTACCCCGTCATACTGCAGCCCTTCTGCCTGCTTTAAATCCATGGGATTGCCCATATTGCCCAGCACAGAAATTCTATGTCCGTCCTTGGTTTTTGCCGGCAGGGCTTTTAAGGTATCCATTTGCGCCTGGAGCAATGCCTCCTCTTTCAGTTTGTTCTGATATTCCGTTGCAGTTTCCCGGTCAGGATCAATCACAAACTCTCCGGTATACCCGTCCAGCGCTCCCATTGCGGTTTGCAGAGAAACATCTAATTCCTTCACGCCGACCACAGCGGGAATCCCTAAGGATTTGGCCAGAATCACTGTATGAGAGGTGGCGCCTCCCTGCTGGGTTACCAATCCGGCAAGACGGCCGGAATCGAATTTCATGGTATCTACCGGGGTCAATTCATGGGCGGCCAGCAAAAAGGGAGTATCCCCCTGAGGAAGGGTGTAATGGCTTTGCTCCCCCTTCATTTCATTTGCCACCATTTCTCCTACATATCGAATGTCGTCTGCCCGCTGGCGCATATACTCGCTCCCTTTGGAGGCCAGCACCCGGCTCATGCTCTCTGCCGCATCCAAAACAGCCTGTACCGGTTCTGCGCCCCCTTCAATGGCAGAGGCGGCGGGAGAGAAAAGAAATTCGTCCTCCAGCAGCATTTCATAGGCCTCAAAAATTTTGGCCTCCTCCTCGCCCGTTTCCTGCAAGGTTTTGTCATGCAGCTGCCGCACTCGCAAAATGCAGTTTTGTATGGCTTGCTCCAGGCTGATCTGCACCGTCTCGCCGGCGCTTTTGGTATAAAAAACAATCGGCGCCATGGCAATCCCCGGAGAGCCTGCAATCCCATTTAGTCGCTTCATGGCTCATCACCCCATATTTAAAATTTCAACCAACGCCTCAATGGCTTCCTTTTCATCCTCGCCCTCTGCGGTAATTTCCACCTCGTCGCCGCATTCCGCACCGGCGCAAAGCACCATTAAAATACTTTTGGCTTCATATTCCGTTCCGTCCTTGATCAGTGCGATCTTGCTTTTGAATTTGTTGGCCGTTTTGCAAAAATCTGTTGCCGGTCTGGCATGCAGTCCTTCCTCGCTTTTAATTGTGCAGCTTGCCTTTACCATACCAAAAACCTCCTTACCAGTTTTGAAATATTTTCATGACGGCTCCGGAATCCTTTGCTTCTCTCAATTGCCGTCTTTGTGTTTCGTCCTCCATAAAATAAACCAAGGATTGATAAAATTTCATGATTTCATCCTTCATGCCGTTTTTATCATCCGGATCCACCGCCAGCAAAAAGATCAGATCAACCTCTTCCTCCTCATGCCAGCGAATGGGTCGGGAAAGCTTTGCAAATGCCACCACAGATCGATTCACATAACGGCAGTGCCCGTGAGGAATGGCAATTCTATTGCCCACCTCGGTCGAGGTGATACGTTCCCGGCTGAAAACCGATTCCTCAAAAAGAGAAGAGACATATCCCAGATTTTCCATTTTTACACACAGCAAATGCAGTAGCTGGTCTTTTTGTAGTATATCCAAATCCAGATAAATTAACTCCTGCGTAAACAAATTGTTTTTTCTGGATCTGTTTTTCTGATCGTCTGCCCGCTTGCTTTGCCGGATTTGCTTCATCTTTTGCTCAATTTTGCGAATATCCGCGTCATCCAGCAGGTGATCCACAAGCACTACGTCCTTGTTTTTTTGACCCTCCAGGGGAACCGTTGAAATGATAAAATCGCAGGTGTGCCGGCTGGCTTGCTTGATGTCTCCCTTTGAAAAAACTGCCGTAATTGTTAATGAACTGACGGATCGCTCAATCTTTTCCTTCAGAATCTGCGCAATCCCAACGCCGTATTCGCATACGATGCAAGCCTTGATGTGGCTCCTGCTGCGCTCGATGGCGCCCCCTGTCAGCAATGCCAAAAACCCTGCCTCATCCTCTGTCAAATCAACCTGAAGCTCCTTTTCAAAGATCCCCGCCGCAGACCATATCATGGCCAGCATATCCGGATATTTGGCTTTAATCTGCCGGAGCAAGGGATTTTTTAGATTGATTTGATAGTTCAGTCTGCCGATCATGGTTCTCAGCTGCAGCAGCATTTGGTGAAGATAAAACTGATCCTGAATCAGATCCAGGCCGTTCACCTCGCTGACCAACCGAACAAATTTTACGGTTAATCTGCAAAGGGGGATGTTTTGAGACTCAAATTCCCGTCTTGCCCGATCGTCATAAAAGCTTTGAATTTCGCTGACCGAAATACAAAACAGTAAAAATTGCTGTTCTACCGCCCCAAGGGTAATTCCAAACCGTTCCTGCAGCAGTTTTGCCAGCGTTTGGCTCAGCGTTTTGTTCCAGCCGGTGTCTATCTCACAGGAGGGCTGGGGAAGCTCTTTCACAACGGCACCTGCTCTGCTCCTGGTCACACACAGAGAAAGATAAATCACCAAAGACACCGTTGCCGAATAGCTGAAGCCGATTCCGAATTTGGCTTCCAAATCGCTGATCAGCTCGATCACCCCGTCAATATCAAAGCCGTTCAATAAAATTGTTAACGTGGTATATTCTCTGGTATCCACCAACGCATACCGGGAGCTGATCATCCGCATTGGATCATAAAGGTCATCCCCGAACTCATCATAAAAATTTTTCACAGCCAAGCGGTAATGATACTCATCGCAGTGAATCTGAATTCCAATTCCTCTGCGCCGTTCCAGCAAAATATTCTGCCTGGAAAACCACTCCTCCGCCTGGGTTAAAATTTTGTCCAGCCTGGCTCTGCTGATATAATACCGATCGGCAAGCTTTTGCGCAGTCAAAGTGCCTTTTTTGAGCAGCTGCCAAAGAATAAAAAACAGGATTTCCCGTTCTTCCTCATCCCCCGCTTCCTTGCTGTCGCTTTTCAGCCGCTCCCAGTCGGTCTGGCTGATGCTGCAGCGGATGCCCAAATGAGGCTTTGCCTCCAGCTGCCCGGCCTGTCTGGAATGAAGATACTGATTCACTGCGGTAATGTCGTTCCGGATGGTTTTGACCGATACATCCATCAGTCTCGCAAGCTCAGCTAAGGTTAAGAAATCCTGAGACTGATACAGAGTTTTTAAAATTTGCGCCTGTCGTTTGTTCATTGCCAAACCGCCTTTCGTTCCCCTCTGTACACTTTTATTATACAGAATTATTTTGATAAGTTATTTTGTTTTTTTGACACAATAGGGAAAAAACAATCAAAAGCATTTCCGGTGATCCGTTTTTCTGCCCCGCAGGGCTTTTTTCTTGCATTTTCAAGCTCGCTTCCCCCTCCTTGTATCATACCTTATTTTCCCCTAAAAAGCAAGCAAAACTCATAGATTTCACCTTTTTTAAATCAGAGTTCTTTTGTCATCCTCTTCTTCTGAACAGAGGCCGCATTTTTCTTAAAATGGGTGTCATAACCCGGCATGCCTGTTCATATACATGTACAAACAATCAGTAAGGAGGAGCGGCTATGAGTATTTATCAGGATATAGCGGAGCGGACAGAGGGCAACATTTATGTTGGGGTGGTGGGGCCGGTTCGTACCGGAAAATCCACCTTTATCAAACGATTTATGGATTCTCTCGTCCTGCCCAACATTGCAAACGCCTACCAGAGGGAACGGGCAAGGGATGAGCTGCCCCAAAGCGCCGGCGGACGAACCATCATGACCACCGAACCGAAATTCGTACCCAACGAGGCAGTGGAGATCAATCTGGGGGATAATTCCGTGTTTCAGGTTCGTTTGATCGACTGCGTGGGATACATTGTTGACAGCGCTCTGGGACACATTGAAAACGATCAGCCCCGGATGGTGTCAACCCCCTGGTATGAAGCCCCCATCCCCTTTGCCCAGGCGGCGGAGCTGGGTACCAAAAAGGTGATTTGCGAGCATTCCACCATTGGATTGATGGTCACAACAGACGGCAGCATCAGTGAAATCCCCCGGCAGGATTATGTAGAAGCGGAGCAGCGGGTGGTTTCTGAATTGCAGAAAATCAAAAAGCCCTTTGTCATTTTGCTAAACTCCACCCACCCTGAGCATCCCCAGACCCTGGAACTAAAGGAAGAACTGGAGCAGCAGTATCACACCCCTGTTCTCCCCATCAACTGTGCCACCATGGAGCTGGAGGATATTCACACCATTATGAAAACAGTTCTCTTTGAATTCCCGGTGGTGGAAATTTCCTTCTATTTTCCCAAATGGGTGGAATGTCTGGAGGCGGATCACCCCATCAAGCAAGGCTTGTATCAGTCGGTAACAGAAGCCATTGAATCCGCTACCAAAATCAGCGATGTATATCAGTCGGTCGATCAGCTGAAGTCCTGCGAATACTTAAAAGACATTTCCGTTTCCAGAGCAGATCTTGCCAACGGCAGAATCGGTGCTGCCGCCGTTACGCGGGAAGACCTGTTTTATCAGGTACTGAGCGAACGGTCTGGTATGGAAATTATGGACGAATACAGCCTGCTCCAGATGATGGGCACCCTTTCTGAAACCAAGCGAAAATATGACAAGGTTGCCTATGCCCTGGAGGAGGTCAACAGAACGGGGTACGGTATTGTATTTCCCTCCATGGAGGAGCTGTCTTTGGAGGAGCCGGAGATCGTTCGTCAGGGAACCCGCTTTGGCGTTCGTCTCCGGGCGGAGGCTCCCAGCATTCATATGATTCGAGCCAATATTGAAACAGAGGTAAGTCCCATTGTCGGAACGGAACGGCAATCGGAGGAGATGGTGCAGTCCATGCTGCAGGAATTTGAGGTAGATCCGCAAAAAATTTGGGAGTCCAACATTTTTGGAAAATCTCTGCATGAGCTGGTCAATGAAGGGCTGCAAAACAAACTGTCCAGAATGCCGGAGGATGCCAGAGGAAAATTGCAGGAAACCCTTCAAAAGATTATCAACGAAGGAAACGGCGGTTTGATTTGCATTATTTTATAATAATTGATACGAAAAAACGGTATAGAGAGAAATTCTCTATACCGTCATTTTTTAAATTTTATGCTTTTCCGCACGCTTTTTAGCAACCTCATAAACTTCATCATCCACCCTGGCACCTATGACAACAACGAGCATTTGTCCTTCCATTTTTATGAGCTTATACACAACACGAATGCCGAGATTTTTTAGTTTGATTTTCAAAAAGCCCGACAAGTGATTCCCTTGCTTATTGCCAAGGGATTTTCCATATCCACCTTCACTTGCCGGAAGTGGGTTTTGTAGCACTTTTTTCAGTACCTTTGCCACAACGATACGTTCATTGCCTGACAAAGCTTTCAAATCTTTTTCAGCTTCGGGAAGATAGACCAATTTCCAGTTCATTCAAGCTCCACCTCGCCGATCGCATCTAAATCTTCTTCGGTAATTCCAAGCTCTTGATAAAGTTCCTCAGATGAAATCAATGTGGTCGCATTAAAATTCTGCATTCTTTCATTTGCCAAACTTAAAAGTCTTGCGTCATTCACTTCATCCATTAATTTAATATATTCTTCGGGAGACATAAGAACACATTCCGCACTGTTATTTTTCATAACAACCTTTGCACCGCTTTGCTTAACATCTTCAAAAATCTTTCCGGCAAGACCTCGGTTAAATAATGAAATAGAAATGGTATCTCGAATCGCACTTGTGATATTGGCCACTCTTCTCACCTCCATATCTATAGCATAACATATCTCGTTTAATTTGTCAATAAATTTACTGATAAAATAACAAATAAATATATCATCTATGATAGTATATGCAAAAAGCCATCAAAAGATGATCAACAAAGGAAACGGCGGCTTGATTTGTATTATTTTATAATCATTCATAAAAGAAAAAGGCAGGAAATCCAAAATGAGGATTTCCTGCCTTAATGATTATCATTTTTCTATGAAAAGTAACGGTAAAAGCCCTGATGCCTTTGGGATTCCCAGACTGTTATTTCCGGGAACCGCTCTTTGATTTTTTTCACCAGAACGGGACAAACAATCCGTTCTGTTTCAAAATGGCCTGCGTCAATCAAAGCAATGCCAAGCTGAGCAGCCTGCTGATGGTCATGATACTTGGCGTCCGAAGTAAGCAGCACATCCGCCCCCTTCTCTGCCGCCTCCTGCAAAAAGCTGCTGCCGCTTCCGCTGCAAACGCTGATGTTTTTCACCTCACTGTCTAAATCACCGGTGTACTTCAAGCCGTAACAGCAAAGGGTTTCCTGCACTGTTTTCAAAAAGTCCTTTAAGGTCGTTTCCCGTAAAAGCACCCCTGTCAGAAAAGGAATCGGCTCCGGATTTGTTCTAATCTCCAGCATCTCGCATAACAATGCATTAATTCCCTCCTGAGCTATATCCAGATTGGTATGGGCGCACAAAAGAGCAATTTTTTCCTCAGCCGCTTTTAACAAAAGCTTTCCCTGGGCAGTTTCGTCAGTGATTCGTTTCACCGGCGAAAACAGGTAGGGATGATGGGTCAAAATTAGATCCGCCCCTGCTTCAACAGCCTCCTCAACCACCTGCTCCGTCACATCCAGCGCCACCACAACCCTTTTTACCTCCCGATCTCCTCTTCCCAGCAAAAGGCCGGAATTATCCCACTCCTCCGCACTGTCATAGGGAGCGAAGGAATCGATAAAATTTCTGATCTCACTGATCGTTGCCATCATGACGCGCCTCCCTTTCTATTTTTCTGATCAACGCCAGATGCCTGTCATATTCCTCTCCCCGATAGGCTCCCATCTGACGAATGATTTCTAATTCCTTATTCCTTCTGAAGTCCAAATACCGTTGATACAGGGGATGCTCTTTTAATTTTCCGCCGATCTCACAGTCATAGTCCGGCTCAGCCTCCCCCAGCCTGGCGGTCAGCCCATGATACAGCCGTTCCTCCTGAAACACGATCTCCTCGGTTACAATCACAAATCCGTTGGCGCACAAATACTCCCGCAGTTCTTTCACTGCCGTCATAGGCTGCAGTACCAGCAAGGCATGCCCCAGCTGATCCCTTCCCCGCTCCAGCAATTCTGCAATCAAAACACCTCCCATACCGGCAATCACGATACAGTCCGCCTCATCCTTGTCCAGCGCCGCCAACCCATCTCCTTGGCGGCAGTCCAAGGAAATCCTCGTCTCCCGGCTGTGAGCCGCCGCCTTTTGCAGCGAAGGCAGGCTAATATCACAGGCAATTGCCTTGCTGCATTTCCCGCTTTCCAGCAGAGCTAGCGGCAAAAAGCCGTGATCTGTTCCGATATCCGCCACGCACCTGCACCGGGGCACCAGCTCATACAGCATGTTCAGCCGTTCATCCAATCTGTTCATCCATCATTCCTCACATCAGCAAAGCAGACTGTTTCTCGCCACAGAAACAGCCTGCCGGTTTGTATTTAAAATAAGTAACAGCATCCCGCACATTTCACTCAGCCTCGCGGTTTTGCTCCTCTGTCGGCTTAATCCAGATAATCCTTCAGCTTTTTGCTTCTGGTAGGATGGCGCAGCTTTCTGAGAGCCTTTGCCTCAATCTGACGAATCCGCTCCCGGGTAACATTGAATTCCTTTCCCACTTCCTCCAGGGTTCTTGCCCGGCCGTCATCCAGGCCAAACCGCAGCCGGAGCACCTTTTCCTCCCGGCTGGTCAGCGTATTCAGCACATCCACCAGCTGCTCTTTCAGCAGCAGGAAGGAGGCTGCCTCGCTGGGAGCGGGAGCATCGTCATCCGGAATAAAGTCTCCCAAATGACTGTCCTCCTCTTCCCCGATGGGTGTTTCCAAGGAAACAGGCTCCTGGGCAATTTTCATAATTTCCCGCACCTTATCCAAGGACATATTCATTTCCTTTGAAATTTCCTCCGCAGTAGGCTCTCTGCCCAGTTCCTGCAGCAAATGACGGGAAACCCGGATCAGCTTATTGATGGTTTCCACCATATGAACCGGAATCCGAATGGTTCTGGCCTGATCTGCAATAGCTCTGGTAATGGCCTGACGAATCCACCAGGTGGCATAGGTGCTGAATTTATATCCTTTCCGGTAATCAAATTTTTCTACCGCCTTAATCAGACCCA
>JAXEOR010000091.1:0-18501 GCA_034117945.1 Clostridia bacterium
AGCTGGTATGCAAAGGAAGTCAACGCTGCGGCTGCGGCAGGACTGATCAGCGGATATGACGGATTTTTCCGTCCGGAGGACAGCATTACCCGTGAGGAAATGGCAGTGATTATCGTCAAAGCCTATCAGCTCCGCGGAGGAAAGGCGGCGACAGGACAAATCAGCCGATTTGCAGATGGGGATCAGGTTTCTTCCTGGGCTACCGAGGCGGTTGACCAGGCAGTCAGCGTAGGGCTGATGAGCGGTATGACATACGACAGATTTGCTCCGGGTGACAATGCAACCCGTGCCCAAGTAGCCAGCCTGATCAAGCGGTTATTAGAGAAATAGACCGGAAAATAGAAATTGAAAAGTGTTTCAAAAAAGGCTGTAATCTTGTGAATAACGGGATTATAGCCTTGCTCCCGGCCTGAATGCCCAGTATGGGAGGAAGCTGTGGCTCAGCGGAGCGGAAGAATCATCACTCTCCTCTTTTGCAGACCGCCGGCAAATCAGTCGGCGGTTTGATTCTTATTTACCAAAAATCTTTACATTTCATTATTATATTAACGACAAGGAGTGATAAAAGCAATGGCAGTATTGACACCGATTTTAAAAAGCAGTCCGGTGATTCACAAGCTGGAAAAGCCGATTCTGACCAGGGAAGATATGCCCTTTGAAGCGTCTCTGATCTTCAATGCAGGGGTGGCAAAATATCAGGGGAAATATGTTATGGTTTTTCGCAATGACTACGGCGCGTCCGAAGAGCATTTCGGAGAGAATGGGAAAAGATTTGCCGGCGTTTCGGTAGGGGTTGCTTTCAGCGACAACGGCATAGACGGCTGGCAGGTATGTCCCAAGCTGCTTGTGGACAGTGCCGTGATTGGCGATGGTGAAATCTACTGGATGTACGATCCCCGTATTTCCATTATTGACGGCAAGCCTTATCTGTGTCTTGCAATGGATACGGCTCATGGCATTCGAGGCTGCGTTGCATCGGTCAATGATAGCTTTGATCAGATTGAGCTTTTGAGTGTTTCTGCGCCGGACAACCGCAATATGGTGCTTTTCCCGGAGCGTATCGGCGGCCATTATGTGCGCCTGGAGCGGCCTTTTCCGGTTTACGGACGGGGCGGGAAGGATCGCTTTGATATCTGGCTTTCCCGTTCGCCTGATCTGCGCTTTTGGGGGGATACACAGCTGGTGATGGGAGTGGAGCATGTTCCTTATGCCAATGACAAGATCGGCCCGGCGGCGCCTCCTGTCAAGACGGATAAGGGGTGGCTTACTACCTTCCATGCGGTGGATATTGATCCATCCCGGGGCAAGAACGGCTGGGAAGAAAGCTGGAAAAAGCGTTATTGTGCCGGTATTATGCTGCTGGATCTGGAGAACCCCTCCAAAGTAATCGGCATGGCTAAGGATCCGCTTATTGCGCCTGAGACCGATTACGAAACAGAGAAAGGGTATCGGCAGAATGTGATTTTCCCAGGGGGGATGATTTTGGAGCCAGACGGAGAGGTGAAGATCTACTATGGGGCGAGCGATACGGTAGAATGTCTGGCTACGGCGGACATTGACGATCTGCTGCGCCTTTGCCTTGAATAAACAGCCTTTGTGAGCCGGAATGGTGCAAAGGGTACTTGACAACAGGGTAACAACAAGCCATCTGGGTAAGAAAAGCACTCGGATGGCCTGTTTTACACCCAAATGGTCAGCTTTTTCAAAAAAAATTTGTTTTTTTAAAAATTATCATTGATAAATGCAGCAGTTTGTAGTATAATAAATAAGTAACCTTGATTTCAGTCCGCCAAGGAGGCGGTTGAAATACCAAAGTCGCACAGCCGGGGAGGTAGCGGTGCCCTGTACTTGCAATCCGCTATAGCAAGGGTGATGCTCTTTCTCGGGTTATGCTTGTATGGTCTGTCCTGTTTGGACGGTGTTGAGATTTGGGTCCTGTGCAACACATTCTTTGTGAACCTCGTCAGGTCGGGAACGAAGCAGCGATAAGCATTGTGATGTGTGTGCCCCAGGGTCGCCTGAGTTGAGTCGTCTGAGCCAGGCAACGCATGGAGGCATAATTCAAAAGAGAGCGTGCGGCTTTTTTAACATTATTGATTCAAAGGAGATCATTCCATGGCGTATCAGGCACTGTACCGGAAATGGCGACCCTCCACCTTTTCTGAAATTGTTGGCCAGGAGCATATTACCCTCACGCTGCAAAATGAAATCAAATCAGGGAAAATTGCTCAGGCCTATTTGTTCTGCGGTTCCAGAGGAACGGGAAAAACCACCACTGCCCGTGTTTTTTCAAAGGCGGTTAACTGTCTGCACCCCAAGGATGGAAATCCCTGCAACGAATGCAGCGTATGCCGAGGAATTGCAGACGGCAGCCTGATGGATATTGTGGAGATTGACGCCGCCAGCAACAACGGGGTGGACAACATCCGTACCATTAACAGCGAGGTGTCCTATCTGCCTTCCGGTGTTACCTATAAAATTTATATCATTGACGAGGTACATATGCTGTCCGGCAGTGCCTTTAATGCGTTGCTGAAAACCCTGGAGGAGCCGCCTTCTCATGTGATTTTTATTTTGGCCACTACGGAAAGTCACAAAATTCCGGCAACAATTCTTTCCCGCTGTCAGCGGTTTGATTTTAAACGGATCAGCCAGTCACCCATGCTGACTCGGCTGAAAACTGTTGCACAAAAAGACGGAATTCAGATTACGGATGAGGCCTTATCGCTGATCATGAAATCGGCGGACGGCTCTATGCGGGATGCCCTGTCCTTGCTGGATCAATGCTCCTCCGGCAGCACCGGGGAGATTGACGCAGATTGGGTCAGAGCCATGACCGGCGGACTGGAAAGCTCCCGGATGCTGGCTTTGGGCGGCGCTATTTTAGAATATCATACCGAGCAGGTCTTTTTGCAGGTCAAGCAGGCAATTTCCAGAGGGATTGACGCTGTCAGACTGCTAGAAGGACTGATGGAGTATTTTCGTAATTTGATTGTTTGCAAAAGCAGCGGTGCTCCCGCCAAGCTGATTGAACTGCCCAAAGAAGAGCTGGCGGCCTTGTCTGTGCAGGCGGAGGGGGTTTCGATGGCTCGCTGCTTAACAGCTATGGAGACCCTGTCCCAGGCCTATGATTCTACCAGATGGGCGAAAAATACACGGCTGGTGCTGGAAATGGCCTTGATTCAGCTGAGCCATCCTAAGGCAGAGCCAACCAATTTACTGACCCGGGTGGAGCGTTTGGAGGAGCAGATGACCCGGGGAGGTGTTCCGAGGGCGGATCAGCGTCCGCCGGCCGGGAATGTCACGGCTGAAAAGATTTTAGATGAAACGATTCCGGCTGAAAAGATTTCGCCAGAACCCACTCGGATGAAGGAGAAACCTGCGGAAATCCGCCGGCAGGAGGCGGCAGAGGAGCCTCTCCCTTCGCCCCAAAAGGAGCCGGAGCACGAGCCGGTTGTTTCTCCTCCGGAGACGGAGGCTGTTGCTCAGTCTGAGAAATCAAGAGGGGCGGATTTACCAAAACCTCCTGAGTCGGAAGAGAAGGATTGTACTGCTCTGATTACCGCTCATTGGCCGGAACTGCTGGAGGAGCTGGAGCGGCAGGGCAACCCCTTGCTGAGCGGTGCCCTGCGGTCGGGAGAATTCCGTGTGAAGGGAAGAGATCTTTTTTTGCTGGAGATGCTCCCCATGATGGATACTCCTCAAAATCAACAGATGATTCAGCAGGCAATCCGGGAGATATGCGGTGTGGATATGAGCGTCAGCTTTGTGGCTTACGGCCAGTCGGTACCGGAGGAAGCTTCCGCACCGGAGAAACCTTCTGTCGCCGGCCGGGAGAAGGACGAGCTACGTGACTTAGCGCAGCATTTAGCAAATAAAATTAATATCATATCATGATATGATAAAAAGATAGGGCAGCGGCCAGCTGCCTGTGACATGGAAAGGAGAAAATAATATGGCAAAAGGAAGATTTCCGGGGATGCCCATGGGCGGCGGTAATATGAACAGTATGATGAAGCAGATCCAGAAAATGCAGAAGGAAATGGAGGAAACCCAAAATCAGCTGGAGGCGCAAAGCTATGAGGTCTCTGCCGGAGGCGGCGCAGTTAAGGCGGTGGTCTCCGGAGAAAAGCGGCTGACGGAAATTCAAATTTCCCCTGACGTTGTGGATCCGGAGGATATTGAAATGCTCAGCGATTTGGTGGTTGCGGCTGTCAATGAAGCACTGGCCGCAGCTGAGGCGGACGCTGCAGCAAAAATGAGCCGGTTTACCAGCGGTCTGGATATGAAGGGGTTGTTTTAAAAACAACTGTGAAACGCAGAGTGAAGAAAGCTTGTTACTTAAGAAAAACTGTTGAAGCAGAGGGGTTTCAACAGTTTTTTCTATTTCTACGATCGCAGGGACAGCTTTTCTGCTTCCCAAATGTTCTTCATTGTGTGAAGCATGGCTTTGTTTTCCTGTTCCAGCATACTGTCCTTCAGAAACACGAAATATAATTCCCTGACAGCCTGAAATCCGTTTACGGTAATCTGCCGCAGGGTTCCTTGAGACAGATCCTGCTCCACTGCGGTTCGATAGAGAAAGGCGATCCCGCACTGCTGCTTGACCAGCTCCTTGATGGCGCCCAGATTGCCGATTTCCAGTAAGCCATTAAAATCCTGCAGAGAGGCATTGTGTTCGTACAAGAGTTGCTCTATGATTTCTCTGGTGCCCGAGCCCTCTTCTCGAATGATCAGCCTTTGGGCGAACAGCTGATCAATGGAGCTAAGGTGTTCCGGCAGGGGAGAGGAGGGAGAGGCAACGCAAATATATTCCTCCGAAGAAAAGGGATAGGCTTCATATTTGCTGCGGTCAAAAAAGCCCTCCAAAAGAACAAAGTCCAGGTCGACTCGGCGAAGCTTTTGAATCAGATCACGGGTGTTGGCGACCTCCGCTACAGGGTGAAGACTGGGGTTTTGTGCCAGCAGCTTTTGCAGTACGGTCGGAATGATAAATTCTCCGATGGTTAAGGTTGCTCCGAAATGCAGAATCTGCTTGGTATTCTCGGGCTGAGAGATGGCCTCTAAAATCCGTGCGCTGTTTGACTGCAGGGACAGTAGTGCGTCCCGAAGCTGTTCTCCCTTGGGCGTTAGGGAAAGGGTGCGGGAACGGTAGGTGAACAACTTGCAGCCGTAATATTGCTCCAGATAACGGATATGCTGCGTAACGGCAGGCTGAGTGATATGCAAAAGCTGGGCGGTTTTGGTGTAGCTTTTCTGTTCACACAGGGTTAAATAGGTGATAATTCTAAAATCCAGCATAACATTTCTCCTATTAGTTTTATTTATAAATACATAATAATTCATAATTTGATTTTATAATAAATTTGTGATAAAATCAAGAGGAAATTTAAAATATGGAGGAATGAATATGAATTGGGTGAAAACGTGGGGACCGGGAATTTTTTTATCGGCAGTACTGGCGGTTGTGGCAAAAATAATTGGCGGATGGATTCCGTACGGGCTGATCAGCGCAGGGGTGTTTGCGCTGCTGATCGGCATGCTGCTAAATCCGCTGCTGTCAAAATACAGCGTGTTTCATAAGGGCGTTCAATTTGTGTCCAAAACAGTTTTGAAAGCGGCGATTGTTTTTATGGGGGTTACCCTCAGCTTTTCTCAGGTGGTTCAGGTGGGAAAATATTCGTTGATTGTGATGACCTTTACTCTGCTGACCGCCTTTGGAGGGGGGTATCTTCTGGGAAAAGCCTTCGGCATGAACTGGAAGCTGTCCGGATTGATTTCTGCGGGCACAGGACTTTGCGGCGGCTCTGCCATAGCGGCCATTGCGCCGGTGATTGACGCAAAAGACAGGGATATTGCGTATGCGATCTCTTCTACCTTTATTTTTGATATTATCATGGTGATCCTGTTTCCCATTGCAGGTAGATTTTTTGGCATGACGGATATGGGCTTTGGCCTGTGGGCGGGAACGGCGGTGAATGATACCTCCTCTGTGGTTGCAGCCGGCTATGCTTTTTCCGACGCTGCCGGGAGCTTTGCCACCATCGTAAAATTAACCAGAACCCTGTCCATCATTCCTGTGGTGTTGATTTTTTCTGTGATCAATGAACGGATCAATCGAAAGCAAGCCACAGAGCCAGGAGCGACGGTGCAGCACAAAAAAATTCAGTGGAAAAAGATTTTCCCTTGGTTTATCCTGCTGTTTTTGGGGATGGTAGCGATGAAAAGCACAGGCTTGATTTCTCATCAGGCAAGCGGCGTGATCTCTGATGTCAGCAAGTTTTGCATGGTCATGGCGCTGGGAGCCATCGGCTTGAAGACCAATTTTAAGGAAGTGGCAAAATCGGGAGCGCTGCCCATGGTGCATGGGTTTATCATTTCTGCTCTGGTGGTTGTGGTTTCCTTTTTGGTACAGCTGATGCTGGGGCAAATGTAGAAAAGAGGGACTTAGATTATAGGAGCAAAAAATATCCCCCCGTTTTACGAGGGGATATTTATTCGTGCCGAAATTTTTGTCAAAGGCTCTCTCCGGCCCTTTCTAAAAAAACATCTCCATAAACAGCATTGCAATAAATCCCAGAATCAGCGAATAGGTTGCAATTTGGGAATAGCCGTGGCTGTGGGTTTCGGGAATCATTTCATCCCCGATCACATACAGCATAGTGCCCCCTGCAAAAGACAGCAGCACAGGGAGAGCGGCGGTGGAAACAACCGAGGCGGCATAGCCCAAAAAGGTGCCCAAAATCTCAATCAGCGCAATGACAAGTGCAATCACAACCGCTCTTTTCTTTTTCACACCTGCATGAAGCATGGGGGAAATGATAATCATCCCTTCCGGAACATTCTGTACCGCAATTCCCGCCGCAACAGCGATGGCACTGCCCAGATCTCCGGCACCGAAGCCCACTCCTGCCGCCAGCCCTTCCGGCAGCTTATGAATGGCAATGGCAAACACAAACAGCATGACCTTGTCAAGGGTGCCGTTGTTTTTATGCTCCTCTGAGTCCACACCGGACAGGTGATGCAGATGGGGCATCAGCTTGTCCATCACATTCAGAAAAACGGCTCCGGACAGCATGCCAATAGCCACCATCCAAAGGCCTTGCTTGCCCACCTGTTCGGCAGCCGGAACAATCAGCCCCAGCACCGCAGCAGCCAGCATAATGCCGGAGGCAAATCCCATAATCCCGTCGTTCCATTTGTCCGGAATTTTTTCAAATAAAAACCCGATCAGGGACCCGGCAAACATAGTACCCCCAATGACCGCAGCCGTTATCATAACCATTTCCATATGTCATTCCCCTTATCCATTATAAAATCGTTTCCAGCCCAAGCTTTTGAGGCTTTAGACCCCGTGCTTCATAAAATTTCAAAGCCCCCTCGTTGGAAGCCCAAACGTTCAGCGTAAGATTATAGCATCCAATGCTTTTGGCATAGGCCGTCACATAATCATACAAGCGTGTTCCGATCTGCTGCCCCCGCAGACCCTCATCCACGCACAAATCGTCCAGATACAGTGTGTCAATATCCGTTAAAATATTGTCTTCTCTGTGGCGGATCAATATGCAAAAGGCATACCCCAGCACCCGATCCTCCTGATCCACCGCCACAAAAACCGGTCTGGAATCATCCGAAAGAATTTCCTTCAGCTGCTGATCTGTATATTTTTTTGCATTCGCCCGAAACAAATCCGGCCTTTGGCGATGATGCACCTCCAGCACCTGAAAAAGCAGCTTGTTAAGCCCGGGGATGTCCCGCTCTTCCGCCCGCCTGATTTTGATTTTAATTTTCATCCTCATCCCTCATTTCAGTCTATTACGCTTGAGATAACACAATCCTCTGCGGTTAATGTTTTTTCGTTTTTAAAATTGGTTTGATTCCCTTCCGCAGTCATTTGCGTATTTATTTTTGTCGTTACGGTGTTATCGTGGTTGGCTGTAATCTCAACCTCCACATCATATTCAAAAACATGCCACCAATTGGTGTTGAAATGGCCGAATTCAACAAGAATTTCGCCAACATCGTCATTAGGAACAGAAAAACGGAAGAGGTTCTGTCCATAAATCCCTTTTCTTATTTTAAATTCACTGTCAGAAATTATTGCTTTGTCAACAACCTCACCTGTGTTTGACAGGAGCAAAAGCTCGGTCCCTTCGAGATCCATCTTTGTTCCGTCAACCGTAACCGTGATCCTGCCTGTATGATGATAGTTCGCCAGCCTGGAGGGAATTTCAGATATGGAGCCTCTAAAAAGATACCCAAGGATGACAACAAGCAGGATACTGATAGATGCTATCATAAATTTTTTCATCACACCACCTCCACACCATTATACCACACTCCTTTTCGGGATGCAATCCCTCCTTTTAAATTTTGATTCAAAGCGCATGAAGCAGAAAAATTTTAGTCTCCTTCCTTAGCTAGGGGCGATCCATCAGCTGCTGCGGACTGTTTGAAAAAGGCAGGAAAAGGGCGCAAAAATTGCATAAAATTCTTGCTTGTATGCCCTGGGGGCTAGGTGTATAATGGTTGCAAAGGAGTGAAACAGTATGAGCAATTCTGTGAAAAAAGAAAAAAAGATCATCCCCACCTATGTTCCCAAAAAGGCTATGGATTTGCCTATGTTTTTTGAAAAAAAGCCCTATCAGGGCGCAAGCGGCAGACTGTATCCGCTGCCCTTTTCAGACAGTATCAGCGATGAAAAAACAGACGTGGAATATGAGGTGTATACTCTTGAAAATGAGTATATTTTAACTCAGGTTTTGCCCAACAAGGGGGGCAAAATTCTGCGGGGCTATGACAAGATCGGCAGCTATGATTTTATCTACTATAACGAAGTGATCAAGCCGGCGCTTGTGGGTCTTGCCGGCCCCTGGATTTCCGGCGGCATTGAGTTTAACTATCCCCAACATCACCGTCCCACAACCTATATGCCCCTGGAGGCTGTCATCCAAGAGAGCGAAAACGGAGAAAAAACAGTCTGGACAGGTGAGATCGAGCCCTTTCATCGCATGAAAGGGATGGTGGGCATCGCAATCGACGAGGGAAGGAGCTATATCAAGGCCAAGGTTAAGATTTACAATCGTACCGACCAACCTCAGGCGTTTATGTGGTGGGCCAATCTGGCCGTTCCCGTAAACGAAACCTACAAAACAATTTTTCCACCGGATGTTGAATGGGTCAACGATCACGACAGGCGCTGTATCATGAGCTGGCCCGTTGCGAAGGGGGTATATCACACGGCTCGCCCCTTTGACTACGGTGCCGGCACCGATATTTCTATGTATGACGCAGTAAAGGTGCCGTCCTCCTTTTTGGTGTCCCAGGGGCAGTCTGACATGAACTTTGTAGCCGGCTATGACGGCGGCAAGCAAAAGGGCATTGTCACAGTGGCAGATCATCACATTGCACCGGGGAAAAAAATGTGGCACTGGGGCAAAGGGGATTTCGGAGATATGTGGTGCTCCAATCTCACCGATCAAAACGGCCCGTATATTGAGCTTATGACAGGCGTGTACACAGACAATCAACCAGACTTTTCTTGGCTCGCTCCCTATGAAAGCAGGGTGTTTGAACAGTATTGGTATCCGATCCGTGACATCGGCGACGTTAAAAACGCAACGATTGACGCCGCAGTCAATGTGGAAACAAGAGGGGATCGACTGTTTTTCGGATTTCAGGTTACGGGAAAATTTGAAAAGGCTAAAATCAATGTATATGACGGGGATCAGCTGATTTTCACAGAAACAGCTGATTTAGACCCGTCAAAAGCCTATTTGAAAGAAATCAACATAGCCGACATGGACGAAAATCACATCAAAGCGGAGCTTGTGTCGGCCGACAATAAAATTTTAGTGGATTACAAGCCTTACATCAGAGGGCAAAAACAGCCTATCACCCCGAGAAAGCCGGTTGTTCGGCCAAGTGAGCTTGAGACAGTGGAGGAATTATATCTCAACGGCCTGCATTTGGAGCAGTACAAGCAGCACAATTATGATGCGAGAGATTATTACAAGGAAGGCCTGCGCCGTGACCCCACAGATATTCGCTGCAATACTGCAATGGCGAGAATTTCCTACCAGAACGGTCAGTTTGAGGATTGTATCGCCTATGCCGATGAGGCCATCACCAAGCTGACAAGCAGAAATATGCATCCGGCAGATACAGAGGCCATGTATCTGAAGGGGCTTGCATTAAAAGCTGTGGGCAGAGAAAAGGAGGCCTATGATGTTCTTTTCATGGCCGCCTGGGATTACAAGTTCCGATCTGCCGCATATTACGAGCTTGCCCTGCTGGACTGCAAATGGGGCGAATATGCCGGTGCTTTGGAAAAGCTGGATACCTCCATCAGCGGTCATGCAGGACATACAAAGGCAAGGAATATGAAGGCGCTTGTCCTTTCTATTCTGGGAAGAAAAAGTGATGCCAAGGCTATTCTGGACAGTGTGCAGGCCTATGACCCTTTGGATATGTTCAGTAAATTTTTGCTGCTGGATTTTGGCGGCGATCAGGCAGAGCTTTGTGAAATATTCGGCAAAAAGGCGGAAAACTATCTGGATATGGCCTATGACCTCATCAGCGGCGGCTTTTATGAAAAAGCAATCTCTGCCATCGATCTATCCCAACAGACCTATCCCTTGTTTGACTATGTGAAGGCATACTGCAGCGGAAAGCTTCAAAACTCCCGGCAGGAAGCGGCATATCTCACCGCCGCAGAGGCACAGGACACAGGATATTGCTTCCCCTCACGGCTGGACGATATTGGGGTTTTTAAAAATGCAATTGAGAAAAATCCAAAGGGCGCCAATGCCTATTATTATCTCGGCTGCCTGTTTTACGACAAATTTGCTTACGAAAAAGCAACAAAGCTATGGGAAAGGTGCATCGAGCTCAACCCGAAGCATCCAAAGGCCTTCAGAAATCTTGCTCTTTCCTATTTTGACAAAAAGGGAGATCTGCTTTCGGCAAAAATTTGTATGGAAACGGCACTTGCAAACAAGCCTGACGATTCGAGACTACTCTTTGAGTATCAGCAGCTTCTCAAAAATATGAATGATTCACCCGCACATAGGTTGGCTGTTTATGACAAATATGAGCCCCTCATGCTGCAGCGGGACGACTGCTATCTTGACATGATTACGCTGAAATGCATGAATGGTGAATATCAGGAGGCCATTGATCTGGCAAAGCACAGACGGTTTCACATCTATGAGGGTGGGGAAGGCAAGCTGACAAAGCTGCATGCATGGATGCATGTTTTGTACGGTAACGTGCTTTGTCAAAAGGAACAGTTTTCGGAGTCGGAAAGAATCTATAGGGAAGGCGTCCATATGCCAAAATCCTATGGCGAGGCAAAAACCTTTTTCAATCAGGAGGGGCATATCTATTATTACCTTGGCAATCTTCTGGAAAAAACAGGGAGGGATGCGTCTGCCGCATACAGGGAGGCAGCGGTTGATAAGGCCGCGGTTTCGGAAATTTCCCTTTTCCGTGCTTTGGCACTGCGCAAGCTGCAAAAATTTTCAGAGGCCAAGGATGTGCTTGACGAAATGGAAGAGGTTGCCGATCACTTCATAAAAAATTGTGATATGAGAACCTATTTCGGTGTGGGCTCGCCGTCACCCATGCCCTTTGAGTTGGATATCGTAAAAAATAATTTGACAGATGGATATATCCTAAAGGCATATGCGCTGCTGGGGCTGGGCAAATTCAATTTGGCAGACGAATATATCCAAAAAGCAAGAGAACTGGTTCCGTATGATTTCAGAATTTATACTTATGACTGCATCAAGGATAGTGTTAAACATTAAAGACCGGATCTCAAGGAGCACAAAAGAGCAGAAAAAAGCCCCCGTATCAATGCATGGTTTTATGCATTGATACGAGGTAATTTGTTGGTCAAAACAAAAAGGGCGCATGACTGATTTTTCTGCAAAGAAAAATCGGAATGGAGCAAGGTCCATTCCGATGTGGTGCAGAAGACGGGACTTGAACCCGTACGACCGTAAGGTCACTACCCCCTCAAAGTAGCGTGTCTGCCAGTTCCACCACTCCTGCAAGTAACGAATTAAGTATATCAGTTTTCTCTGTTTTTGTCAAGGGTTTTTGAAATTTTTTTAAAATTCACTGTGGCATAAAACAATTTTCCAATCGTTATACCGTTTCAAAAACTCTGCTTTTTTTCGTTCGCTTTCATCTGCGGGAGCATAGTCTGGCTTCTGTATGCGTTCCTTCAGTTCGTTCACTGTATCCCAAACGTAAAATTCATCACCGGAGAGCACATATTGATCCGTGCCATCGATTACCTCGACAACGCTGGAACCAATTGAATGAGATGCAATTTTCACAACCCTTACGGCATCACAAAGCCTGTATTCATCATTGAAAAGAATGACTTTCATGCTGTCTGTGAAATAACCCTTTCCACTTTCGTATTCATCACGCTGAATATATATATTTGAATGTTCGAAAAACGGAATACCCTCAATATGGTCGGAGTGTGTATGGGTTATGATTACGTCGGTAATATCTTCCGGAGTAAGATTCTGATTTGCCAGCGCCTTAATCGGACCTATAAAATTATACATGGTCCAGCCGGGCATAGTTTCACAGCCTGCATCCACTAAAATTTTTCTTTCCTCGGTTTTTATCAAAAAGCAACGGAATAAAATCCGTCGGAATTTATCCGCCGGGCTGTTTGGTTTGAAAAATGCTTCGGGCATATCGCCCTGTGCAAATGTGATATCTACAATCTCTGCGCTGCTCATTTTACGGTAAGTACTACTTTTCCGATATTTTCTCCCCTGTAGAGAATCTCATGCGCAGCCTCTGCCTCGGTGATCGGCAGAGTCTTATAGATGGTCGGCTTAACCTGGCCGCTCTCAATCTTCGGGAACACCTTTTCCACAAGCTCGGAAAGAATGGTTGCCTTAACCTCAGGGGTTCTTGAACGGAGCGTACTGCCGATAATTCTCACATTTCTTACATAGATGTTTTTCAGATCTATTTCCGTTTTCTGGCCGGCAAGAGCCGCAATCATAATCCAGCGTGCGCCGTGGGTGAGGTAATGTATACACCTGCCCATCGTTTCTCCGCCCAGACAGTCAATTGCAACGTCAACACCGTGTCCGTTTTCAAGCTCCTCTTTCAGCACCGCCGAAATATCCTCCTTTGCTGTCACAACAACTCTGTCGGCATTGAGATGCTTGATCGACATGGCCAATTCATCTTTACGAACCGTTGTGATTACTCTTACTCCAAACGCCTTCGCCATGGGGATGATAACGCTTGCAAGTCCCGACGCTCCGGCATTCATAAGTAGTGTATTTCCAGGCTTTATATTTCCCTCAATAAACAGGTTTAAATATGCAGTTGCGAACGCTTCGGGAATTGCCGCCGCTTCAGACATCGTACAGTTTTTCGGAATGGGCATAAGCATATCGTATTTAACTGCCGCATATTCGGCATATCCGCCGCCGCCGAGAAGCGCACATACCTTGTCGCCTATCTTCCAATTTGATTTTGCCTTTGCTTCGTCACCCATTTCAACGATTACACCGGCAATTTCAAGTCCCATCCAATCGGGGCATCCCGGTGGGGGCGGATAGTCGCCCTCGCGCTGCATGAGGTCGGCGCGGTTTAATGCCGCCGCATGAATTTCAACGAGAACCTCCTCACTTTTGATTTGGGGGTCAGGCACATTGTCCCACCTTAAGCTTCTGTCATCATTTACAAGGATTGCTTTCATGTTTTTTTCCCCTATCTTTTATATTTTATGCGCCGCACGCTGTTAGTATCAGCTTGTGCAGTTCTCTCTCGTATTCATAGCCGTAAGGATTTTCCTTTTCGCCGTTTACATAATCCGCAAACGCACGAAACATTGCGTCATACCGCCCATAAGCGGGTGTATTGTGACACTGCCCTTTTGCGTGCCAGTTTTGGTCAAAAGCCTCCCTTACCCCTGTTGTCTGAGGTTGGAACACACCGGGGCATTCTCCGCCCAACCATTCAAAGGGCTTTAATTCCACTGTTCCCTTTGTTCCGCATACAACAAGCTGTCTGCGCTCAAATCCGCCTATTTCAACAGCCGTGCTTTTAACAAAGGAAACACCGTTTTTATACTGAAACACCGCCATGCCGAAATCATCGGCTGTAACTCCGTCAGTGCCGATAGGCTGACTCAGAGGTATTACCTCCTGCGGCTCGCCGCAAATGCTGTATACCAAATCTATCAAATGACAGCCGAGATAATAGAGCATACCTCCGGGATAATTGCCGAGCCATTTGCGTTTTTCTACATGATGCATACAGTTCATCTGCGCCTCGACCGAATAGATTTCACCCAGCCTGCCGGATTTAATATCCTCCTTAAGTGTTACAACTGCCGGATTGTAGCGGTACATATAGCCCATATGGAAAACTAAATTTTTTTCCTTTACCAAATCAATCAGTCTGTCAAAATCCTCGTCCGATTCACTGCCCGGCTTGTCCACCTGTATATGTAACCCCTTTTCCGCCGCCATTATGGCATATTCGGTAAGTCGTCTGTCCTCGGTTTCGATACAAATCGCATCAATTCCGGGATAATTCAGGATTTCATCAACGGTCATTCTTTTGACATCCTCATATGCCCATTGGTTATTATCATAAACAGGTTCATCTCCGTCAACAACAGCATAGCCTACAAGGTCATAAATATCTCTTTGCAGCTTTAATGTTGAAATTGCCGCCGTTGCATGGTCGTGTCCTGCGCCTATCTGCGCTATCTTTATCTTTTTCATTGCTTATCCCTCCAGTCAAACTGAACAACCACAGGAAAATCCTTATCAAATATCAGTCTGTTATAAACCTCCGGACATTCTGTTGGCGAGTGTGTTTCCTCTATCAGATTTTCTAGGCAAAGCCTGCCGCCGCCACAAAGCTTAAGCACTGCTTTTATATCATCGCGGTGTGTGAACCAGCCCGGATGAGATTCTATGTTGGGTCTTGCTATCGTATGCGCGCCTATAACGGTTATTCCCGGAGCATGAATTTTTTTATAATAATCCACCGTGAAATCGGAATTTCTCGTACAGCCGAGTAATGCAACACGTCCGAATTTTGCCATGCAGTCAAGCGCCTCGTTAAAGCCTGCCCCCACACCGGTAACCTCTATTGCAGCATTAACTCCGCCGCCTGTTACATTTTTCACCTTATCGGCAAAATCCTCGCATAGCGGGTCAAATGCGTAGTCTGCACCGTTTTTTAATGCAATTTCACGTCTTGCCGGATTAGGATCTACCGCAATTACCGGAACCGCACCGGCTACACGCAAAAGCTTTACGGCGATCATGCCCAAAATACCAAGCCCCATAACAATTGCACTTTCGCCCATTTCAAGCCTTGTTTTTCTTATTGCCGCCAGGGGGAATGTTGATATAAAACTTATTGCCGCCGTTTCAAAGCTGATGCTGTCATCATCTATCTTTACAACATTTTCTTCAGGAACAATGTTATAGCTTTTATGCTGTCCCCAATAGACAACCACTCTGTCTCCTATATCAACGCTTTTCACATCAGCGCCCTTTTTAACAACTATCCCGGCACTGTTATATCCTGATGTTCTGGGGAACACCACTCCCGACGCTCCAAGCGCATTTACGTTGGGATCACCTGTGATGTTTGCCCTCTCCGTTCCGCAGCTTATGGTTGAAACCAGTGTCTCTACCATCACCTCGTTTGGCGCTGGCTCTTTTGCATCTACCGTTAAAAGCTCTGCTTTGTTTTTCTCTGTAAATACAATCTGCTTACACTCCATTGGAAAACCTCCTCATTTTTTATTATTGCATTACCATTATACCATATTGACTTTTTGAGTAAAATATGATATTCTATAAAAAAAGAGGTAATTTTCTATCATTATAATGAGGTGTTTCACTGTGAACGATATAATTTTCTCAAATAGCTTTATATTTCTCACAATAGAATTTGACAAATTCCACTACACCGATAACCGCGCCGGCGCACAGAATCATTACTTTGCGTATATGCTCTCCGGAAGATGCAGAATAGTAACGACCTCCGAAACAGTTGAAATCAGCGAGGGAGATTTTTTCTATATCCCGAACAAATGCAGCTACCAGTCCTACTGGTACGGAAATCCCAAAATTAAATTTATCTCTCTCGGATTTCAATACTTACCGAATTATGATAATAAGACCTATCCTACACAAGCAATACCGTATAATGACAGCGCCGCCAAGCTTTTTTATCAACTTTCTGAAAAAACCCGATTATCTGCTCAAGATATAGGCGTTTTCTATACCTTAGCCGGTATGCTTCTGCCATTCATGTCGTACAACACGGTATGTCGAACAAGAGAAATCGTCAAGCTCACTCAAAATTATTTGATATGCCATCCTCGCGCTAAGACCTCTGAGCTTGCAAAGAACTGTGCCATAAGCGAAGCAGCTCTTTATTCGGCGTTTCGCAAATCATCCGATGTTACACTCAATCAATTAAGAAATAACCTCCTGCTCGAAAAGGCGAAGGATATTCTGATAACAACCAATAAGCCGATAGAATACATCAGTGACCTGCTGATGTTTAGTTCAGTCTCATATTTCAGAAAAAAGTTTAAACAGTATTTTCATATGACTCCCAAAGAGATGAGAAAAAGATATAGGATTTAACCGCTTTACTGTTTCTTTCTGCAGCCGTCAATCTGTATATTCTGACCGGATATGTAGTTTGCTTCACCGCATGCAGGAAAGCAGATCAGATTTGCGTTTTCCACATCTGTTCCGGTTCTGCGCACCTTTTTACGCCATGTTGTCTCTGATTGCTTTTATATTTTTCAAAAGCGGCTGCTGCGGGGTTGCAAGCGCATCATATTCATACACGCACAGATACATACAGCAGCCAAGCTCTCCGCCTATTCTTCTTAAAATCCGACATTCTCCGCCGCAGAGGAAAAGAAACGGAATTTTTAAGCTTTCTTTAAGCATATTTATGATTTTGAGATTTTCAAGCTGCTGTTCCATTGTATCTGCTCCTGTAACTATTTTGCATATATCGGCGCCTCGGCTCTGATGCTGTAACGCAATTTCAAGAACCCTTTCTGCCGGGATATACTTTAAGACATGGGAAGACATCAGAACCTTTGCACCCTTGTCATGAATTTTCCTTATCAGCTCCTTTTGCTTTTCTATTGCCGCTTTATCAACCGTAACCTCATCGGGCTGTCTGTCAAAGAAATCACCCATAACATCGCACAAATCCGCTCCGCATTCTGCAAGCTTAATCAGCTCCGCTGCGAGGATTTCATCGGTTTTTCCCTCGTTTGAGGCATGCCTGTAGTTTGTCACGTACACCGGCTTATCTTTTGCGTACGAAAACAAATCACAATAAACTTCTTTTGTTCTGTATTCGCTTTTCATCTGCTCAAACTGCATTCCGAAAGCCTCCGCACCATCGGGAACTGACTTGTCAATAAGCTCTTTTATTCTGCCGGGATTGTCTGCCTGAACCATAACAGTAAGCAAAGCTCTATCATTCTCAAAAAAAGACTGCTTCATCATCAACAATTCCTCCCTGCTGCGTTTCTTCCGCCGTCAATCATGATGTTTTCTCCGTTGATAAACTGTCCCTTATCAGATGCCACAAATAAAATCAAATCAATAATCTCCTGGGGCTCTGCCGCTCTGCCCATAGGCGTTTTCATATTTGCCATAGCTGCTCTTGTGAGCACCGGTCCCGGTGAAACGCAGACGCATCTGATATGATGCGGTGCGCCGTACTGCGAAATCGATTTTGTAAGACCGTACATCAGCCCTGCTTTCGCTGTGGGATAAGCCAAACACTGTCTATCGCCTTCGGCACCAGTTATTGAACCGATATTTATAATCAGACCGCTGTTCTGCTCCCTCATCTGCTTTAAAACCGCATGAGCAAAATAGAACGGTCCTTTTAAGTTTACATCAAGTCCCCAATCAAAAACTTCTATCGGAACATCCGGGAAATCACACTCCCAGCTGACATTTAACATCCGCCTTTCCGCGCCTCCGGCAAAGTTCGCCATAATATCAATACTGCCGAACTCTTCAACAGCCTTGTCCCTTACGGAGCATACCTGTTCATAATCTCTTACGTCACAAGTAACGCCCACTGCTTTCCCCTTGCCTTTATCATTAATTTCTCTTACTTTTTCATCAAGAACTTTTTTATTGACATCGCACATAACGACATTGCCGCCAAGCTCCGTAAAATTTTGCGCAAACAATAGTCCCATGCCCGAAGCAGCACCTGTCGATATGGCTGTTTTTCCTGTAAAATCCATAGAAATCACCTCTTGCGAAATAATGATAAGTATATTATAAAAGCACACAACGGGTCAGTTCAATGCGTAAAATGATACTATTTTGATGTTTTTGATACTTTTTTGAAATTTTTCCTTGATTTTATTGAACAAAAGAAATATAATGAATATATCAGTGTGAGGGGGGCGCAGAGACAATGCTCAAT
>JAXEOR010000092.1:0-12444 GCA_034117945.1 Clostridia bacterium
CCGTTAAAAAAATTCCTTTTTGGATTTTGCAGACTGTTTTTATTGACGGCAGAGGAGAAAAGTGGTATAATAAAAAAATAACGATAAAGGAAACGGAGAGAGGGCAGATGTGGACGGCGGAGCAATGGCAGGATTATTGTCTGCTAGACGGCTGTGACGGCAGCAAGCTGGAGCGGTGGGGGAGCATGATTTATCAGCGGCCCGATCCCCAGATTATATGGAAGGAAAAAGGGAACCCCCCTTTTTGGAAAAAAGCAGACGGAATCTATCGCCGCAGCTCTACCGGCGGAGGCAGCTGGGATTTTGTTCATCCGAAAGCGGAGGAGGGTCAGGTGATCCGATACCGTGATCTTTGTTTTTATGTGAAGCCTATGGGGTTTAAGCATATGGGTCTGTTTCCGGAGCAGGCTGTGAACTGGGATTTTATGCGGGAGCTGATCGAAAGTGCCGGAAGACCTGTAAAGGTGCTGAACCTATTTGGATATACAGGGGGCGCTACGGTGGCTTGTATTGCTTCCGGCGCCAGCGTTTGCCATGTGGATGCGGCAAAGGGAATTGTGGCTCATGCTAAACGAAACATCCAGGAAAATCACATGGAGGGACCCAATGTCCGCTATATTGTGGATGATGCGGTGAAATTTGTGAATCGAGAAATCAAACGGGGAAAAACCTATGACGCTATCGTGATGGATCCCCCCTCCTACGGGCGGGGGCCGGGAGGCGAGGTTTGGAAAATTGAGGACGAGCTGTATGGCTTGGTAGAGCTTTGCGCTCGGGTGCTGAGCAATCACCCTCTCTTCTTTTTGATCAATTCCTATACCACCGGTCTTGCTCCTACAGCGGTGAAAAATTTGTTGATGATGACGCTTGTGAAGCAGTTTGGGGGACGGGTCACTGCAGATGAAATCGGGCTGCCTTTTGCAGATTCCAATCTGGTTTTGCCCTGCGGCTGCACAGCCAGATGGCAGCTCTGAAAGGATAGATTATGATCGAGGTAAAAGACGTGTCCTTTTCCTATCGGCAGGAGGACAGGGAAACGGTAGTATTAAAAAAGTTAAATCTCAGCGTGCACCAGGGAGAGTTTTTGGTGATTTTAGGCCGGAACGGATCAGGGAAATCCACTCTGGCAAAGCTGTTAAACGCAGTGCTGCTCCCTCAGGAGGGGACGGTTACCGTAAACGGAATTGATACCCGTGAGGAAGCACATTTGTTTGACATTCGCAGTCAGGTGGGGATGGTGTTTCAAAATCCTGATAATCAGATTGTGTCAGCGGTGGTAGAGGAGGACGTGGCCTTTGCTCCGGAAAATCTGGGGGTTCCCCCTGCGGAAATCCGGCAGCGGGTGGCACAGGCGCTGGAGACAGTCGGCATGAGCGAATATCGCCGTCATGCCCCTCACATGCTGTCAGGCGGGCAAAAGCAGCGGGTGGCCATTGCGGGGATTTTGGCCATGAGGCCAAAATGTATTGTGCTGGACGAGCCAACGGCTATGCTGGATCCCATCGGCCGCCGAGAAGTGATTAAAACAGTGCAGATGCTGAACCGTCAGCAGGGTATGACCGTGGTTTTAATCACCCACAATATGGAGGAGGCCATTGAGGCGGATCGGATTGTTGTGATGCATCATGGGGAAATTGTGCGGGAAGGCACCCCGAGAGAGATTTTTTCCAAGGTTGAGGAAATTCAGGGAATAGGACTGGATGTGCCTCAGGTAACCGAGCTTGCCCATGAGCTGAAGGGCATGGGGCTGCCTCTTCGGGAGGATGTGCTTACTCACGAAGAGCTGATGGAGGAATTGCTGCCCCTGCTGCAAAAATAGCGGTAGGGGGGTGAATACGGGTCTTATTTGCCCACGGTAAGGCTTTGTTTTGAAAATCTTTATTTTGTGGGCGGAAAGGCTGCGGAGATTTTTGTGGCGGAATGCATTCAATTAGACCATGTTTCACATATTTATATGCCGGATAGCCCTTTTGAAAAAAAGTCGCTGGATGATGTGTCCTTTTCGGTGGAGACCGGAGAGTTTTTAGGGATTATCGGCCATACCGGTTCGGGAAAATCTACCTTGATTCAAATGTTCGATGGCCTTTTGCGGCCGTCGGAGGGCAGGGTTTTGATCAACGGAACCGAAATTCATGATACAAAAGAAGCAATGAAGCAGGCTCGGCGAACGGTAGGAATGGTGTTTCAGTATCCGGAATATCAGCTGTTTGAGGAAACGGTTCGTCAGGACATTGCTTTTGGTCCTAAAAATCTGGGGCTGAGTCAGGAGGAGATTGATCAAAACGTGCTGGAGGCGGCAGAGCTTGTGGAGCTTTCACCCGAACTTTTGGATAAATCTCCCTTTGATCTGTCCGGCGGTCAAAAGAGAAGAGCGGCCATTGCAGGAGTGCTTGCTATGAAACCGGAAATTTTGGTGCTGGATGAGCCCATTGCCGGATTGGATCCAAAGGCGAGAAAAGGGATTCTGGAGCAGATCAGCAGACTGCATCAAAGCACCGAGATTACGGTGATTATGGTTTCTCACAGCATGGAGGATGTGGCTCGCTATGCCAGCCGCCTTTTGGTGATGGATCATGGAAAGCTGAAATATAGCGGCGCCCCTAAGGAAGTGTTTATGCATGGGGAGGAAATTGAGAAAATAGGGTTGTCTGTCCCTCAGGTGTCTCGGGTGGTGCAGCAGCTTGCGGAAAGCGGGTTTGACGTGGATCCTTATGCCTGCACAGTGGAACAAGCCGCCCGCACAATTTTTCAATGCATCCGAGGAGGTGGTCGCTCTGCTTAAGGATATTACACTTGGTCAATTTTTTCCCGGGGATTCGGTGATCCACAGGATCGATCCCAGGTTTAAAATTGTGTTTACTATGGCTTATATTGTATTTGTGTTTTTGGCAAACTCGGTAACGGCTTATGCGTTGGTTGCAGTGTTTGTGTTCGGCTCTGTTTATTTGTCCGGCATTCCGGTAAAGCATACGCTGCGGGGGCTGAAGGGAGTTTTGTTCATCATTGCCTTTACCGCCCTGTTCAATCTTTTTTTAACAAAGGGTCAGCCCTTGTTTTCTATCGGGCCGCTGACCGCCACCCGGGAAGGGTTACGCATGGCAATCTTAATGATTGCCCGGGTATTTTTTCTGATTATCGGTACCACTCTTTTGACCTTTACCACTTCCCCCATTATGCTGACAGACGGGATTGAAAGCCTGCTCAAGCCCTTTTCCAAACTGGGCTTGCCGGCTCATGAGCTGGCGATGATGATGACCATCGCTTTGCGCTTTATTCCCACTTTGATTGAAGAAACGGATAAAATTATGAAGGCTCAGACTGCCCGAGGAGCGGATTTTGAAAGCGGGAATTTGATTCAGAGAGCCAAAAATTTCATTCCTCTTTTGGTGCCCTTGTTTATCAGCGCCTTTCGCAGAGCGGACGAGCTGGCCACGGCAATGGAATGCAGGTGCTATCACGGGGGCGAAAATCGAACAAGAATGACTGTGTTAAAGGCCGGCCGGATAGACGCAATTGCCACAGCGGTGGTGGTTCTTTTTTGCGCCATGATTGTTGCTGCCCGGTTTGTTCCGGTCATATAGGAGGGGATCCCTTGGAAAATCTGAAACTGACTCTGTGCTATGACGGAACCCACTATCACGGTTGGCAGCGTCAGCAAAATGCGGTAACGGTTCAGCAGGTGGTGGAGCAGGCTTTGGAGCGGGTAGTGAAAGCACCGGTGACCCTGATTGGCTGCAGCCGGACGGACGCAGGGGTTCATGCCAGAGAATATGTCTGCAATGCCCATGTGGCGACCTCCGTTCCGGACGATAAAATGCCTTATGCTCTTAATTGTATTCTGCCGGGGGATATCAGCGTACTGTCTTGTCAAAGGGTGGAGGAATCCTTTCATGCCCGGTTTCACACAAAAGCGAAGGAATATCGTTATCTGATTCATAACGCCCCTCATAAGGATCCCTTTTTGCGGAATTATGCCTGGCATTTTCCCTATAAGCTTCAGATTGACCTGATGAAGCGAGCGGCTGAAATGCTGGTGGGAACGTATGACTGCTCTGTGTTTGAAGCAGCCGGATCGGATGTGAAGGGCTCCCGGGTCAGAACAGTATCTGCCTGCGAGCTGGAGCAGCAGGGGGAGCAGATTCAATTGCGCATTTGCGCTGACGGATATTTGTACAATATGGTTCGGATTATTACAGGAACGCTGCTTGCCATCGGAACAGAAAAGCTTCCGGCTGACTGTATTCCTTTTTTGATTGAAAGCCGGGACAGGCGGCAGGCAGGAGCAACAGCGCCGCCCCAGGGGCTATATTTGTCCCGGGTCTGGTATTAAGGAGAGGAGGATCCATTGTGAAAAAGAAAAAATTATTGCTGTTATTTTCAATTTTGTTATTGGCGGCAATTTGTGTTTTATTTTATTTTCGGTTTCATCCGGCGGTGTATCCAAGGCTTTCCTGGCTGTATGGCAAGGAAATTGCGGTAACACAGAGTGAAAATCTGGAGGGGACTGCCGTTTCTGCCAGCGAGCTAAGCTACGGAAATCTGGTTTATTCTTCTTCTATGGGGTTGACTCTGTCTCCCAAAAAGGTGCTGGATTATCATTTGGTGGATCCCAAAATGCAAAAGTCCGGAGATTATTTGCTGGTATATGACCACGAAGGCACCACTGCCTCTGTGTTTTATAAAAATAAAGAGTTGTACACCGTTTCCACCGAGCATAAAATTTTAAATGCCAAGGTCAACAGCGACGGATATCTGGCGGTGATTAGTGAACAGCTGGGTTATCAAGGAATGGTGACCGTTTATAATCGAAAGGGGAAAAGCGTTTATAAGGTTTATTCCGGCGAAAAATTTTTGCTGGATGCAGATGTGCTTGGGAACGGGAAACGTTTAGCAGTTTGCCAGTATGATGCTGCGGGGGATGAGTTAACCTCAGCCGTCAGCTTTTACAAGCTGGATCAAAAGGAGCCTTATGCGGTGGCGCAAACAACAGAAACAACACTGGCCAGTATTCGGTTTTTATCAAACGGAAAGCTGGTTGCAGTGGGGGAGAGCATGACTTTGGGCTTTTCCTCCAACGGGGAGGAAAGCTGGAGATACTCCTATAACGGCGCTTCTCTGCAAACCTATTCTGTGACCGATTCTCATTCTGCTGTGCTGGTTTTACGCCAGCAAAAGCAGAAAATTGTGATCCTTCACCAAAACGGGCGAAGCGATACCTATTCCTATGAGGGAGCCGATATCAAAGCGGTGGTAAATAACAAAAGCGGCGTTTTGCTGGGGACTACCCGGGATGTGGTATTCATGAACAACCGGGCCTATCCGGTGGCAAAGCTTCAGGTCACCCGGGATATCAACGGTTTGCATATGTCAGATAAGGGTTTGTCCGGCGCCGTTTTATATGAATCGGGATATGATTTGATCAAAGTGAAATAGCCTCCCTTGGGGCTTGCCTTGAGGGATGGGCGAAAGAAGAAAACGTGAGGGAGGCGATGAAGTGGCGGTAACGCTTGGAATGGATTTGCTGGTGATTGCGGTGATCACTTTGTTTGTGCTGGGTGGAGCCTATTTGGGCGCCATGCGCAGCCTGATTAAAATTTGCTCCTTTTTCGGCTCCGCACTGCTTGCCTTGTTTTTATTTCCGGTGCTTCAAAAAACAGAGCTGTACCATGGGGGAACGATATGGATGGAACAGTTGCTGGCGCAAAAGGGGGTTTCGGTGTTTACAGATCAGGCGGCGGGCTTTTTGTGTAGCATCCTCTTAGCCCTCGGGTTGTATTTGGGCAGCAAGCTGCTTCTTTTGCTGTTGTCTACCGTATTGGAGAGTGTGGTTCGTCTGCCTGGATTGAAGCAGGTGAACCGAATGACAGGAGGGTTGATTGGCCTTGCGGAGGCGGCTATTTTAATTTTTGCCGTATTGGCAGTGTTTCGGATGATTGAGCAGGGCTCCGGGGAGCTGCCCTTTTATTCTTATTTAGAGCAGTCCTTTTTGACCCGGCAGCTTTATGAGCACAATCCTTTGATGCTTTTCTTTCAAGGCAGACTGTAAGAAACAGTGCCCCGTCGGGAAAACGAAATTTTTTCACCGCAGGAAAGGTGGATGTATAAAAATATGGAACAGTTACAAAAACAAAAGCTGGAACAGCTTCGCGCCATGGCGAAGGAATTGGGAATTAAAAGTATTACCAAATTAAACAAGGCGGATTTGATTGATAAAATCATAGCGGCTCGGGAATCAATAAGACCTTTGGAAGAAAAAACTTCTGAAAAGAGAGTCATGCCAATAGAAGAGGAAAAGTCGGCAGACGAACCCAAGCGGCAAAGTCCTAAGGAGAGCTTTGGCAAGCCTGCGGCCAATCTTGTGAGCGGCGTTTTGGAGGTTGTGCCGGACGGATTTGGCTTTTTGCGGTGTGAAAATTATTTATCCGGGGAGAATGACGTGTATGTATCCCCCTCCCAGATTCGCCGGTTCCGCCTGAGAACAGGAGATTTTATTGAAGGAAATGCCAGAATTAAACGGGAAAATGAACGGTTTGCCGCCTTGCTGTATGTGCAAAAGGTAAACGGATTTTCTCCCGAGGAGGCGGTCAAACGAATTCCCTTTGATTCCTTAACTCCTATTTATCCAAACCAGCGGCTGCGGCTGGAAACCACCCAGAGCAGATTTGCTATGAGACTTGTGGATTTGGTGGCACCGGTAGGAAAGGGGCAGCGGGGCATGATTGTAGCCCCTCCCAAGGCGGGAAAAACCACTTTGCTGAAGGAACTGGCCAACAGCATCAGTCAGAACCATCCTGAGGTGACTTTGATTGTTTTGCTGATTGACGAGCGGCCTGAGGAAGTGACGGACATGTGCCGAAGCACCAAGGCAGAGGTGATTTATTCTACCTTTGACGAGCTTCCGGAGCATCATATTAAGGTTGCGGAAATGGTGCTGGAGCGTGCCCAGCGATTGGTGGAACACAAACAGGATGTTGTGATTTTGTTAGACAGCATTACCCGGCTGGCCAGAGCCTATAACCTGACCGTTCCGCCCTCCGGACGAACCCTTTCAGGAGGCTTGGATCCGGGAGCGTTACATAAGCCCAAGCGGTTTTTCGGTGCTGCCAGAAATATTGAAAACGGAGGCAGCCTGACAATTTTGGCGACTGCGTTGGTGGAAACGGGCAGCAGAATGGACGACGTGATTTATGAGGAGTTCAAAGGCACGGGGAATATGGAGCTGCACCTGGATCGGAAGCTGTCTGAAAAGCGGGTGTTCCCGGCCATTGATTTGTATAAATCCGGTACCCGCAAGGAGGAATTGATCATTTCTCAGAATGAGCTGGAATGCGCCTGGATGATCCGAAAGGCCTTTTCCAATCAAAACTCGGCAGATGTTACCGAGCAGTTGATTTCTCACTTGGTTTCCACCAGAACAAATGAAGAATTTTGCAACTTAATCCCCAAAATTTTACGTTTTAATGGTAAAAACGACGAATTTTGAGCATTTTATGAAATTTTCTAAATTTTTTCTTGCAAAATTACCGGGATAGTGATACAATAAAAAATGTGCTGTACCCGCTTTGAGAGCGGGGAGCAGAAACTATTTTGTGATAGGGGGATTTTCGATGTCATATGCACAAAACGTTTTGGAAAAGCTGAAAGAAAAAAATGCGTCAGAGCCGGAGTTTATTCAAGCGGCTACAGAGGTACTCACCACCTTGGAGCCTGTGTTTGAAAAGCATCCGGAATATGAGCAGGCCGGTCTGCTGGAGCGGCTTGTTGAACCGGAGCGTCAGGTAATGTTTCGGGTTCCCTGGGTGGACGATCAGGGAAAGGTTCAGGTCAACCGGGGTTATCGTGTGCAGTATAATTCTGCCATTGGACCTTATAAGGGCGGTTTGAGACTGCATCCTTCCGTGAATCTGGGCATCATTAAGTTCCTTGGTTTTGAACAGATTTTCAAAAACGCATTGACCACACTGCCCATCGGCGGCGGTAAGGGTGGTTCTGATTTTGATCCCAAGGGAAAATCTGACCGTGAGGTAATGGCTTTCTGCCAGAGCTTTATGACCGAGCTGTTCCGTCATATCGGTGCGGATACGGACGTTCCTGCCGGAGATATCGGAACCGGTGCCCGTGAAATCGGCTATATGTTTGGTCAGTATAAAAGACTGAAAAATACATATGAAGGGGTTCTCACCGGAAAAGGCTTGACCTGGGGCGGATCCTTGGCCAGAAAAGAAGCAACCGGATACGGTTTGGTGTATTTCGTCAAGGAAATGCTGGCAGACCTGAACACAGATTTCTCTGGAAAACAGGTGGTCATCTCCGGTTCCGGTAACGTGGCAATTTATGCCACCGAAAAGGCTCAGGCATACGGCGCTAAGGTTGTTGCTTTGTCTGATTCCAACGGATGGGTCTATGATGAGCAGGGAATTGATCTGGCTGCTGTGAAAGAGATCAAGGAAGTAAAGAGAGGCAGAATTAAGGAATATCTGTCCTATCGACCCAATGCACAATATCATGAAGGAAAGGGTATCTGGAGCGTAAAATGTGATGTTGCTCTGCCTTGCGCAACCCAGAACGAGCTGAATCTGGAGGATGCTAAGATGCTGGTAGCCAACGGCTGCATTGCAGTTGGTGAAGGTGCTAACATGCCCACCACCCTGGATGCTACAAAATATTTGCAGGAAAATGGTGTTTATTTTGCACCCGGCAAGGCTGCCAACGCAGGCGGTGTTGCAACCTCTGCTTTGGAAATGAGCCAGAATTCTCAGAGAATGTCCTGGAGCTTTGAGGAAGTGGACGAAAAGCTGCATGGCATCATGATCAAGATCTATCAAGCGGCTTACAGTGCTGCTGAGGAATACGGAAAAGAATTCGACGGTAAGAAGGATTTGGTTTCCGGAGCTAATATTGCAGGCTTTTTGAAGGTTGCGGACGCTATGATGGCTCAGGGGATTGTGTAAGAAAAAATATTGGTTGATCGAAAAGTCCTGTTTTGCATTGCGCAAGGCAGGGCTTTTTTGTATCAGAAAAAGTCTAAAATGAAAGAGCTTTTCCTCCCTTGGCAGAACCTCCAAAGTTGAGATTTTAGGATTGAATTTGATACTTTTTAAAAAAAACGGCCAAATATGGGGAAAAAAACAGGAAATAATCTGACATTTGTTTTTGAATTATTTTATGTTATAATAAAAACAAACTAATTATTTTTATAAAAAGGATCTTATGCAATGAATATAGTGTTTCAAAAAGAAAAGGGCGAAATAAAGGAATTATTTGTGGGTGGAAAGCAGAGGATTCATGTGCAGCAGCCCCTGTTTCAAATCGTGTTTATGGATGGCGAAGGGAACCGTTACGAGGTTTCGTCACGCATGGCGGGCAGCGTTCAAAGTACCCGGGAGGGAATGAACTTTTCTGATTTTTCACAGTTTCCCGGCTTGCAGGTTGAAACTGCTGTCAGAGAAGAGCCGAAAAGCTTATCCTTTGGGATTTCGATTAGAAACAATACGGAACTATACATAGAAACGCTGCAATATCCCTGCTTGAATTTAGCGGATGATTTAACCGGCTCGGGCGGGGAGGGAAAGGTGTTTTTTCCCTACTGCGAAGGAGTTGTGTGTGGCAAGGTGAAGCAGGACGGGGATGACAAAACCTATCCCGGCTTTATGAACATGCAGTTTGAGGCTTATTACGATGACAAAGCAGGACTGTATTATGCCTGCGAGGATCCTGCCGGAACGCCCAAGGTGATTGACTGCAAGCCTGCAGAAGGCGGCCTGGATTTTATGATTCAAACCTATCTGGCGGTTGCTCCGGGGGCAGATTATCACAATGCGGCTTATTCTGTACTGCGTGAATTTGAAGGAGATTGGCAGGATGCCTGCCAGCTTTATCGGAATTTCACTGAAAGCTCAGACTTTGCACTGCCGGAAAAAATTCGTGACTGGAAGAAAGCGCCTCAGTGGTTTGACGAAAGTCCGGTGGTGGTGATCTATCCGGTAACCAGCATTGTTGGCATTGATTATTTTGGCCCTAATGAATATTTTCCCTATCTTAACGGGAAAAAATATTTGGATAATCTGAGCCAGGATTTTGATCACAATGTCATGGCGCTGCTGATCAATTGGGAAGGCTCCGCACCCTGGTGCCCTCCTTTTATCTGGCCTCCCTATGGCGGGGAAGAGAGCTTGAAAGCCTTTGTTGACGCTATGCACCGGGCGGGAAATTATGTGGGACTGTATGCCAGCGGCATTAATTGGACGGATCAAAGCGTGTTCCGTCCGGAATACGATATGACTGAATATCGAAAGAAAAACGGAATTGATGCGATTCTGTGTACCAAGCCGGACGGATCGCTGGATGAAGAGCGCTGTGTGAGATCGGTGCGAAGCGGATATCACATGTGCCCGGCTTGTGAGCAAACCAAGCAAATGACTTATGAACAAATTGAGGGCATTGCAGAATGCGATATTGATTATTTGCAGTATTTTGATCAGAATATTGGCGGGGCGCCAGATCGTTGTTACAGCAGCCATCACGGCCATCCTCCGGTTTACGGAGAGTGGGCTGTCCGGGAAATGAAAAAGCTTTATCGGGGAATTGAAGAGATTTTTGAAAAAAAGGGGAAATACTGCGTAATCGGCGCAGAGAGCTCCCCATCTGATTGCTTTATCAAGGAATTGAAAACGAATGATCTTCGCTTTCCCTGGCCTATGGCCAACTGTAACTTTACCGGGATCGGTGAGGGAACGGTAGTTCCGGCATTTCAGTATGTGTTTCATGAATACAGCATGAATTTCATGGGGAATCAGTGTGTGTTTGGAAATACATTTTCCGGGCAGGAGAATCCCAAATCCTTAAACCTGCGGCTGGCTTATTCTTTTGCAGCCGGGGATATGCTGACGGTTGTGCTGAAATCCGGCGGTGAAATTCATTTCGGCTGGGGACCTACCTGGCTGGAGCCGGGACCGGATCAAAATGAAACAAAGGCCTTTGTCAAAGCCCTGTGCGCCATGAGAAGGGGATTGGGTAAGCCCTATCTTGTGTATGGCAGAATGGAAAAAATGCAGCCGGTTCAGTGCGATACCGTAACGCTGATTGGTAAGGAAGGCAACTTTTCTTATCCTGCAGTATTTTCCTCCCGCTGGAGCGCCGCTGACGGATCAAAAGCGGTGATTTTGGTCAATCACACCGATCGTCCTCAAAAAATTACTGTTTCCGGTTCCTACCGGAATCGATTTTCCGGCAATGAAGTTTTTTCTGCGCCTGAAAGCAGCACCCTTGTATTGCAGCCCTTTGAGATTTTAGGTCTAACGGAACAGGAATGAAATCGGCTTAAGGTTCATCCAACCCCGAAGCCTTGGTATGCATCCTTTGTGAATGAAAGAAAAAAAGACTTGACCGGATGGGTTTGATGAATTAAAAATAGCAAAACTACAATAAAAAGGAGACTGTATTATGAAAAAAATATTTACAATGCTTTTGGCGGTTACCCTGATCATGACCTGCATGGTCGTCGCTCCGGTCGGTGCTGAAGCGCCGGATCTGACCCAGGACTTTGTCAAGACCTTTGTGGAAACCACAACTTCAGCACAAGCGGCAGACAGCCTGATTAAAACCCAGGAAGGACAGGAAAATGCTTACCGACTGTTTAATGGCAACAACATAGCTGGCCGCAACAGCACTCAGGTAGAGACGACATCAGAAGCGGTTGTGGATATTGATGAAACTTCCAAGTGGGGAACAGTAACTGTTTATCCTACCGGAACAGAGATTACAGAAGGCACCGATGTCATCAGCGGTGCAAAAATCCCTGCGGACAACAGTAAACGGGATTGGCTGGACAAAAGCGGATTAAAGGATGGAGACACACTCGTTGTCAGCATTTATGCCAAAACGGCGGAGGAAGGAAAGAAAACCTTCTTTAACATGGGACTGATTGAAAACTCCAAAACCTTTGGATACAATGCATTGACGGCAGAGTATGGCACAACCGGCATGGAGATCGACAGCAGCTGGAAGAAATTTGCCGGCACCATTACCATTCCCAATGGATTTGAACAGGACACAATGGCGGATAAGACCTATTATACCTTGCACTTTGGCTATCCGGTGCCTTGTGCCAATCCGGCGAAAATTCATGTATCAACTGTTTATGCAGCCAAAGCGGCGGCGGTGGATATGACTCTGTCCATGGATCAAGCACAATTAAAGATCGGAGAAAGCACAACTGCAAAAGCCCAGCGACTGAACCAAATCGGTACCAGTGCAGGCGTGTCTCAGAATTTTACTTGGTATGTAACCAATGGGGACAGAACGCAGATTTTAACCGATTCCGGTATTACTGTTACACCGGGTGAAAACGGAGAAGCAACAGTAACGGCAGGAGCGTCTGTACAGAGCGGCTCCTATGCTATTGTAGCTGTGGGAGAAAATGGGGAAGTGAAGGGCCTGCCTCTG